>DASVCI010000182.1:0-52188 GCA_036381695.1 Steroidobacteraceae bacterium | reverse complement strand
GTCCGCGACGATATCGCGACCCGCACGAAGATCCGCGTGGGCTCGACGAGCATCTCCGAAGTCGAGATCCTCGAAGGGCTCGAGGCGGGAGATCGCATCATCATCTCCAACCTCGGCGCGTTCGAGCGCGTCGAAACGGTGCGGCTGTCGGATTGATCGTCAGCGCATCGACGAACCGGATCGGGTAGCTGTCTACAGAGCACCATCGGTCACGAGAGCATCATCGGCCACGAGCACGAGGGATCATTCATGTTTTCCATGCAGAATATCAGCAAGGTCTATCGAACGGATCTGATCGAGACGCACGCGCTGCGCGATTTCAGCCTGGAGGTGGTCGAAGGCGAGTTCGTGGCGGTCACTGGCCCGTCCGGCTCGGGCAAGACGACCTTTCTCAACATCGCGGGGCTGCTCGAGACGTTCGATTCCGGTACGTACAAGCTCGATGGCGTCGATGTGAGCCGCCTGTCGGACGATGAGCGCTCGCGCATTCGCAATCAGAAGATCGGCTTCATCTTCCAGAGCTTCAACTTGATTCCTGATCTCGACTTGTTCGACAACGTCGATGTGCCGCTGCGTTATCGACGCATGAGCGCGCCGGAGCGCAAGCGTCGCATCACCGAAGCGCTCGAAATGGTCGGGCTCGCCTCGCGCATGAAGCATTTGCCCTCGCAGCTCTCCGGCGGTCAGCAGCAGCGCGTGGCCATCGCGCGCGCGCTCGCCGGCAGCCCGCGCATTCTGCTGGCGGACGAGCCGACCGGAAACCTCGATTCGCTGATGGCTCGACAGGTGGTCGACCTGCTCGAGGAAATCAACCGAAAGGGCACGACGATCGTCATGGTGACGCACGATCCGGAGCTCGCGCGGCGCGCCCATCGCAACGTGCACGTCATGGACGGGCAGGTGACGGACTTGCAGCCGTTCGCGGCCAAGCCGCTGGTGCGCCCGGAAGCTGCGGCGGCCGGCTGATCTATTCGCCTCTGAAGCGCGGAGCTCCCATGTTCGCCTATTACGTACGTCTCGCGATCAAGAGCCTGAGACGCAACCCGGTGATCGCGGCGCTGATGATCGGGGCGATCGGCCTTGGCGTCGGCGTCTGCATCACGACCCTCACCGTTTACCGGCTGATGTCGGGCAATCCGTTGGAGCACCGGAACGACGTGCTCTATTCGGTGACGCTCGACAACTGGGACGCGAAACGTCCGTGGCGCGAGGAGACTCCGGAGCTCCCGCCCACCGAGCTGACTTATCGGGATGCGCTCGCGATCTATCAGTCCGACATCCCCGATCGCAAGGTCATCATGCGAAAGGGCGCTTTCGTCGTCGATCCGGAGCACGCCGAGGGGGCCAAGGCGTTCCTGATCGAAGGCCGCCTTACGACCGGCGACTTCTTCGCCATGTTCGACGTGCCGTTCCTCTATGGCTCGGGCTGGGATCGTGCAGCCGATGACGGCGCTCGGCTCGTCGCCGTGCTCTCCAAAGAGACCAACGAAAAGGCGTTCGGCGGTATCAACAGCGTCGGCCGCACCGTGCGGCTCAATGGCCGTGAGTTCGAGGTCATCGGAGTGCTCGATCGATGGGAGCCGAATCCCAAGGTCTACGACCTCAACAACGGCGCCTTCGATGAGATCGAAGGCGTGTTCATCCCCTTCAGTGTCGGCACCGCGCTCGAGATTCCGACCTCCGGCAACATCAATTGCTGGCGCGACGAGCCGCTCAATTCCCTGCAGGACTTCCTCAACAGCGAGTGCGTCTGGATCCAGGCATGGGTCGAGCTGGGGAGCGCCGAGAAGGTCGAGGCCTTCCAGGCGTTCATCGACAATTACGTGCGCGAGCAGAAATCATTCGGTCGCTTTCAGCGTCCGCTCAACAATCACCTGCGGCGGCCGGACGAGTGGCTCAAAGTCAACGAGGTCGTGCGTGACGACAACCGGGTGCTCGTGGGGCTGTCGTTCATGTTTCTGACGGTCTGCCTGCTCAACATGATCGGGCTGCTGCTTGCCAAGTTCCTGGGCGCCGCGCCGATCACGGGGGTGCGTCGGGCGCTGGGCGCGAGCCGGGCCACGATCTTTCACCAGCATCTGGTCGAGGTGGGGGTGATCGGCCTTGGCGGTGGCGTGCTCGGGATCATGATCGCGGTGCTCGGTCTGGCCGGCATGCGCAGCCTCTACGAGAACTATGAGGAGCTCACTCGGCTCGATGCGACTATGGCGCTCGCCGCTTTGGCGATCGCTTTGCTGGCGGGCCTGCTCGCGGGCCTCTATCCCACGTGGCGGATCTGCAGTGTGCAGCCGGCCAACTATCTCAGAAGTCGATAACTTCGAGGTGTCATCATGGAGCTTCGTCCCATTCTCAGCGCGCTGCTGCGCAACAAGACAGGCGCGGTGCTCGTGGGCTTGCAGATCGCGCTGACGCTGGCCGTGGTCGCCAATGCGGCGTTCATCATCATGCAGCGCATCGAGCGCATCCACAGGCCGACGGGCATGGATACCGACAATCTCATCTTCGTCGAGACCTACGGTTTCGGCCCGGCGTACGACCAGCGGGATACCGCGCGGCGCGATCTCGACATCATCTGCTCGACTCCCGGCGTAGTCGCCGCCTCGCCGATCAACCCGGTGCCGCTGTCGGGAGCGGGCTCGATGAGCTCGTTCCTTCGCGAGCCCGGTCCCGAGCGTGGCGTGAACGCAAGTATCTATTCGATCGACGAGCACGGCATCGAAGCGCTCGGCCTCAAATTGGTCGAGGGCCGCTCGTTCAACGAGCAGGAGATCCAGTACACGAGCGACCCTTCGGCTTCCGACTTCGTGCCCTCCGTCATCATCACACGTGACTTCGCGAAAGCCCTGTTCGGAGACGAGTCGGCGCTCGGAAAAAATGTCTACGACGGCCTGGGCCGCTCCGCCGTGGTCGTCGGTATCGTCGATCACATGCTGGGCTGGGTGCACTGGGATACGCCGACGCGAATCCTGCTTCAGCCGCGAATCGCGAGCCCGCCGAAGCTCCAGTACGTCGTGCGGGTCGAGCCCGGTAGCCGGGACGCGCTCATCGCCGAGCTGGAACGAAAGCTCGCCGACCTGAACCCGAATCGGGCCGTCACGGCGGTGCGTCCGCACGATTACTACATCGAGCGGACCTATCGAGTCGACAATCGCATGGTGGCCTTCCTGTCGGTGATCGTCGTGCTCATGATCTCCGTGACCGCGCTCGGGATCGTCGGCCTGGCGAGCTTCTATGTGAATGTGCGCCGCAAGCAGATCGGCACGCGTCGTGCTGTCGGCGCCCGTCGTATAGACATCATCCGCTACTTCATGGTCGAGAATTGGCTGCTCACCACCGGAGGCGCTCTCATCGGAGCGGTGCTTGCATTCGCGTTCGGTCAATGGCTGAGTAGCGCCTACGCGCTGCCTCGCCTCGAGCCCATGTACGTGGTGGTCGGCGTAGTTCTTCTTTGGATTCTTGGCTTGGCTGCGGTGTTCGTCCCGGCGAGGCGGGCGGCGGCGATTCCGCCGGCGATAGCGACCCGCACGGTTTGAAGTCGCGTGGCACTGCACGATCGACACCGAGAAACATGTCGACCATCCTGATCATCGATGACAACGAGGCGGTGCGCACCGCACTCGAAGTGCTGCTCTCGCTTCAGGGCCATCGCGTGTTGATGGCCGAGGGGCCGGACGAAGGCCTGAGACTCCTTGCGCGCGAGTCGGTAGACCTCGTGCTCCAGGACATGAACTTCCGGAAGGAAGCCACCTCGGGCGAGGAGGGGATCGCGCTGTTCCATGCGATTCGGGAGCGTTACCCCAGTGTGCCGATCGTGCTGCTCACGGCCTGGACGCATCTCGAGACAGCGGTGGAGCTCGTGAAAGCCGGTGCGTCGGATTATCTCGCCAAGCCCTGGGACGATGCGCGCCTGCTCACGACGGTGCGCAATCTGCTCGAGCTCAGGCGCCTGGCCCTCGAGCAGGAGCGAGCGGCCCGCCGCCGAGCGGAGTCGCGTGCGCAGCTCGTCGGAAAGTTCAATCTGTGCGGGCTCGTGTTCGAAAGCGAGCAGATGCGAGACGTGGTCACCAAGGCGACGCATATCGCGCCCGCCGACGTGCCGGTGCTCATCACCGGCCCGAACGGCTCCGGCAAGGAAGTGCTGGCCGCGATCATCCAGGCGAATTCGAGCGTTCGCGACGGCCCGTTCGTCAAGGTCAACGTCGGCGCTCTCCCAAAGGATCTGATGGAAGCCGAGCTCTTCGGCGCAGAAGCGGGCGCCTACACCGGCGCCACCAAGGTTCGGCAAGGGCGCTTCGAAGCCGCCGACGGGGGCACGCTGTTCCTCGATGAGATCGGCAATCTCTCGCTCGAAGGCCAGGCGAAGCTCCTGCGCGTCTTGCAGACAGGGGAGTTCGAGCGCCTCGGCAGCAGCGTGACACGTCGGGTGAAAGTGCGCATCGTGAGCGCGACGAATGCCGATCTGCCAGCGGCGATCGCCGAAGGGCGCTTCAGGGAGGATCTCTACTACCGCTTGAACGTGATCGAGCTGAAGGTGCCTCCGCTTGCCGAGCGCAAGGACGACATTCTGCCGCTCGCGCGGCATTTCCTCGAAGGGGACAAGTCATTGAGTCCGGCGGCGCAGCGGGCGCTCCTTGCGCACAATTGGCCGGGCAACGTGCGCGAGTTGATGAACACCATCCGCCGTGCCTCCCTGTTGTCGACGACCCGGGAGATCACGCCCGAGGACCTGGGTTTGAGCGCGCCCGCTGGAGGATGGGAGCCGGCGACGGAGCGGGAGCCGGACAGGGCGGAGATCGAAAATGCGCTCTCACGCGCCCGAGGTGTGATCGCCCGAGCCGCCCGCGAGCTGGGCCTCAGCCGCCAGGCGCTCTATCGGCGCATGGAAAAACTGGGCCTCAAGGAGTGAGCCCGGCGGGCCGGCCAGCCGCGCGCTCATCGGCACGCTACAATCCGCGCCCGTATGCGCCTTTCCCTGGAAGGTAAGCTCGCGCTTTCAGGCACCGGGCTGATTCTTCTCGCAGCCGTCCTGGCCGTGCTGCTTACCTGGTCGCTCGAATCGGCGCTTCTTGCGCTCGCGACGACGTTGCTGATCGCTGTTCCATTCGCGGTGCTCTGGGCGCGCTGGTTTCTGCGCCCGTTTCTCAGAACGTTGCAGGCGGTGAGCGACGGCATCGCCAGCATGAAGGATCACGATTTCAGCGTGAGCATCGCGACCCCGAAGCAGCCGGAGCTCGCCTCACTGGTGAGCAGCTACAACGCCCTGGGAACGCTGCTTCGGGAGGAACGCCAGACGCTCCATCAACGGGAGCTCCTGCTCGATACCGTCATCCAGACGACTCCGCTCGCCATGGTGCTCACCAACGCGCGGGGCAGCATCGTCTACAGCAACGTTGCGGCGCGTGAGACCTTCCTCGGCGGTCGCAAGCTCGAGGGGCTCTCGTTCGATCGGTTGCTGGAAGCGGCCCCCGAGCCGCTGCGGCAGGCCGCCGCGAGCGGGCAGGACAGCCTGTTCTCGATCGAGGGCGAGGGCGAGGCGGACATCTATCACCTCTCCCAGCGCGGCTTCCTCTTGAACAGCCAACCGCACCGGCTCTATCTCTTGAAGCAGCTCACGCGCGAGCTGTCACGCCAGGAAGTGGCCACCTGGAAGAAGGTGATCCGCGTCATCGCCCACGAGCTCAACAATTCGCTGGCGCCCATCTCCTCGCTCGCCCATTCCGGCCGCCAGATCGTCGAGCGCCCCGCGCCGGAGCAGCTCGAGCGGATCTTCCGGACGATCGAGGAGCGCGCACGCCACTTGCACGTGTTCATCGACGGCTATGCGCGCTTCGCCAAGCTTCCCCGGCCGCGGCCCGAAGAGGTCGACTGGGGGGCTTTCCTGCGCTCGCTCCAGCAAACCGTCCCGTTCCGGCTGGCGGCAGCTCCGCCCGCCCGGCCGGGCGTGTTCGATGCGGCGCAGATGGAGCAGGTGATCATCAACCTCGTCAAGAACGCGCGCGAGGCGGGCGCGCCCCCCGACAGCATCGAGCTCCTGGTTGAGGAGCGCGCCGCGGGCTGGCGCTTGCAGGTGCTCGATCGCGGTGCGGGGATGCCCGAGGAGGTGCTGCGCAACGCCTTGTTGCCGTTCTATTCCACCAAGCCCGCCGGCGCCGGGCTCGGGCTCACGCTCTGCCGCGAGGTGATCGAAGCGCACGGCGGACGGATGTCCCTGGCCAATCGCACGGGCGGAGGGCTGGTCGCGACCCTGTGGATCCCCGCCATCGCTGCGGGTGCGACGCTCGACTGAGTGGACAATGGCCACGGCCCCGCTACGATGGGCGCGATGGCTGACCTGCAACTCCTCGAGCAATGGAATGCCATCGCCCTCACCAAATTCCGCGCGCCGCGCCTGAAGCGGGACATCGTCGTCCGCCCGGCCCTGCTCGAGGCCCTGGCCGAGGCGATCGACTCTCACCCGGTCACCCTGGTCTGCGCTGCGGGCGGCGCCGGGAAGACGATTCTTCTTGCTCAGCTCGCCGCGAGCAACGTGCGCAATTTCCGGGTGCTCTGGGTAACTGTCGAAGACGACGATGACGATCCGTGCCGGTTCTTCGCCTCGCTCGTCAGAGCGGTGGAGCCGCTCGAGCTGAGCTGGGAGGTCGCGCCCCGGGCGCTGCTCGAAAGCGTCGCTTCTTCGAAAGCGCATATGCGCGCGGCGCTTGCGGCATTGGTCAACGCGCTGTGTACGACGCAATTGCCGCGAGTCGTGCTCATCCTCGATGACCTGCATCGGATCGACAAGCCGGAAGTCTTCGAGCTGCTCGACTCGTTGATCGAGCGGTTGCCGGATCACGTCGCAGTCGTGCTCGGCTCGCGCGTGGAGCCGCCTCTGTCACTGGCACGTTGGAGAGCGTACGGGGAGCTGGCGACGTTTGACGCGAAAGCTCTCGAGTTCACAGAGGCGGACGCGGTGGCGCTCAGCCTCGCGCGCTTCGGCCGCGCGCTCGACCGCAACGTGTTGAACGAAGCATTGAAGCGCTCGCATGGTTGGGCGGCGGGATTGTCGCTGCTGCTCGATTCGCGCGCCCGGCATCCCGAGGGTGCGGATCAGGCGTATCGCATCGAATCGGACCGTCACCTTTTCAACTATCTGGCGCAGGAAGTGCTGGAAGAGCTGCCAGAGGCGCTGCAAGACTTTGCATTGAGGTGCTCGATTCTCCTCGAGCTGAATCCCATCCTGTGTGCGGCGCTCACCGGGCGGGGCGACGCGCGCGAAGTGCTCGAATCTCTCTACCGTCGCAACCTCTTTCTCACGGCGCTCGATGAGCTCGAGCCCGTCCTGCGCTTTCACGATCTGTTTCGTGAATTTCTCGAAGCCGAGCTGACGCGCCGGAACCCGCAGCTCAAGCGCGAGTTGCACGAGCGCGCTGCGGCCGCGGAGAAGATCGACTCTCGCGCCATCTACCATCTGCTCAAGGCCGAGCGCTGGGGCGAGGCGATGGAGCGCATGCTCATGGTTGGCGAGGAACGTCTGGCGCACGGCGGAATCGCGACGGTCGAGCGATGGATTGCTTCGCTGCCGGAGGATGCGCGCCGGCGTCATGCCGGTATCGCGTACTTGAGCGGCACGTGCGCGTGGTTTCGATGGGATTGGCCGAAAGCCAAGCGAGAGCTGACGATCGCCGCAGATCAATTGACCGCTCCCGAACACAATGCCAGGCGCGTGCGCGCGATCTTTCATCTGGCCGACGCGCTCAACTCGACCGGCGAGCGGGCCGCCGCCATGCAACGCATCGAGCAGGCTGCTGCCCTGCCGCTCGACCCTCTGGGCGAAGCGGAGCTGGCACTGCAAAGATCGTGGTGCATCGCGCCCGAGGGGAATCCGGCGGCGGTCGCGCGCCACATGCAGGATTTCGTCGCGCAAGTGGAGCGCCACCCCGGCATCATCTGTCGCGAAACAGCCGATCGCGTTCATTGCATGCTGATCGGGATTCCAGGGGTCGTGGATGCCTTCGAGCGATTCCATGCGGCATTCGAGCGCGTGCGTGCAGAGTCGAGGGCGCACTGGCACATCTCTGCATTGCTGGTCGGAGGTTGGGCGCACTTGTGGCGCGGGCGTCGAGCGCAGGCGATCAGCGCCGTCGAGCAAGCTCAGCAGCTCCAGCATCAGTTCGGAGCGGTGCGCCTCGTGCGTGAACGGCTTGGGCAATTGCAGGTGCTCACGAACGTGGCCCTGCGAAACTTTCCGCTCGCCGTCTCGGTGACCCGCTCTCATATAGAAAAGATGCAGACGACGGAGATGGCTGCCCACAGCGCGATGTGGCTCAGGCCTTATCGATTCGGCCTGGCCCGTGCGTACTGGGCGCAGGGAGATGGAGATGCGTTTCGGGAGCTCGTGCCTTACCTGACTGTGCCGCCAGCGCCCGGCGAATGGCCGTTTGTTAAGATGACCGTCTCGATCGCCGCGGCGCAGGCGGCGGTGCTGGATGGTGACTGGGCGCAGGCCGAGCGTCATTTCCGACAGGCGCTCGAGACGCATGATCGCTTGCGGTTGCCGATCATTCATGCCGATGCGCGCATCGGCCTCGCCCATGTGCTGCTCGAGCAGGGTCGGAAAGGAGAGGCTTGGCAGGCGTTCGAGCCGGCATACACCGAAGTGATCAGTGAGCGGGCGATCGGGCTGCTATTGCTCGAGTCGCCGGAAATCGTCGATCGCCTGCTCGACATCGTGCCGACGGAGCTTCGCCGTACAGCCGAGCATGCCTGGCTGATCGAGACATGGCTCGCATGGAACGAATCGAGTCCTTCATCGGTCGTGCCGCGGCGCGCAGGGGCTCTGGCCGTGCTGTCAGATCGAGAATGCGAAGTGCTGAGGGAAGTAGCCTCGGGCGCGAGCAACAAGCACATTGCACGTACGCTGTCACTCAGCTTGCACACCGTGAAGCGGCACATCGCGAACATTCTGGACAAACTGGACTGCGACTCGCGGGGCCAGGCGGCGGACATCTTTCGTCGGGCAAGCCGGGATTGAAAGTTGTCGGGGCACGACGATTCCGATCCGGGCAGTGAGTTGCTCGATGAATTGGGCAGAAATTCACAGTCCGCCCGCCTGAAGGCGGGATACGCTGAGCCCATCGCCAGTCGATGGCTCCTCGACTCACTTCAGGCTGCAGGTTTGAATCTCTTCTTTATCGGGTCGAAGGGCCGGTAGTCATGACGTTGCAGACGGATCTGCATGGAAGGCACACGGATGGCACGCACACGAATCGTAAAGAACAGCTCGTCTGCACGACTTCGCTTTGATTCCTCGAGCACGCACGCTCGCGTGCGGATAGCGCTGGCATCGCTCCTCGGTTGCATCGTTCTTGTTGCGAGTTCCGCCGCACGCGCCGAGCCCATGCTGCGGATGGAACCTGTGGCTTATCACATCGAGCGGGTCTCTATTCCGAAGGGCAAGGAGGGAATGGTCGACATCACCGCGCGAGCCGCGATCATCAATCATGGCTCGAAGGCAATCGATGTCACCGCCGATGTCACGAGTGACAGTGCCGCCGTGAAGGTGCTGGACGGGCACGTCTCCTTCGGCAATGTAGGCCGGACCTGGCTCTGGTGGCCGACGCGCAGTCGTGACACGTTCAGGATCCGCTTCACCCTGCCGCATGTCCGGAGCATTCGGGAAGGAGCGGAGGCCGTCGAACGTATGTTCGGGCAGCTCACCTGGCGCATCAGTTGCCGCAACTGTCCGGGAAACCAGCCGCCGATCGCCCATGCGGGCGCCGATCGAACCGCGCGCCTGGGCGAGGTCGTTCAGCTCGACGGCAGCGCCTCGACGGACAAGGATGGAGATGCGCTCGCGTTCCGTTGGAAGCTGATCTCGCGGCCGAAGGCTTCCCGGTCGAAGTTGTCCGATCGGCACTCACCTCGTCCCAGGCTGAATATTGATGCGGAAGGGACATATGTCGCGCAACTCACAGTGAGTGACGGGCGGCTCGAGAGCGCGCCCGCAACGGTGACGATCACGACGATCAACTCGGCTCCCGTAGCCAATGCGGGCCAGGATCAGAGCGCGCGAGTCGGTGCCCGTGTGGTGCTCGATGGCTCGAAATCGAGCGATGCCGACGGAGACGCGCTGTCGTACGAGTGGTCTCTCGTCGAGATCCCGGAGCACAGCGAGGCTCGCTTGCTCAATGCGGATCCTGCGAGCCCGTTGGCGGATTTCGAGATCGACCAGGCGGGGCAGTACGTAGCGGAGCTCGTCGTGAACGACGGCTTGCTGAGTAGCGAGCCCGATGTCGCAATCGTCTCGACGTTGAACACTCCGCCGGTTGCAAACGCGGGGCCTGATATAAGCACGCGCGTCGGTCAGGTCGTTCGGTTGACGGCGGAGTTGTGCTCGGATGTTGATGGCGACGCGCTCACGTTCCGGTGGTCGCTTTCCGCGCCACAGGGAAGTACGGCAAGTCTCAGCGCCACGGCCGGTGTGACGACCAGTTTCACGGCCGATGTTCCTGGCACTTATGTGGTTCAGCTCACAGCCAGCGACGGGGAGGCGGAGAGCGAGCCGGATACAGTAGCGGTCTCCACCGTCAACTCCAGGCCGGTGGCGCATGCGGCGCCGTCGATCGCGGCCTTTGTCGGAGAGTCTGTAGCGCTTGACGGGAGCGCGTCCGCGGACGCGGACGGGGACGCTTTGTCGTTCTCCTGGTCGCTTCTGAACGTGCCGATCGGCAGCGCCGCTCAGCTCGAAGGTCAAGACACGCCGACGCCTTCATTCGTGCCGGATGCGGCTGGGCTGTACGTCGTGCAGCTCATCGTCAGCGATGGGCCCGCCAACAGCGATCCCGCGATTACTCAGGTCACCGCGCTGGTTTGCGACAAGCAGCCGCCCGCGCCGGTTCAGATCGCTTCGATCACAGTGACTGCGGTAACCGAGTCGATGCTGAGAATTCAAGGTGCGGCACAGGCGGTGGAAAGTCGCGCTTGGGTCAGGGTCACGAACGCACGTACAGGCGAGTCGGTCACAGTGCGAGCAGACGATAGCGGTGCGTTCGAAGCGCAGCTCGGGGGAATAGAAGGTGATGATCTTATCTTCACGGCCTTCGACGAAGCGCAGAACGAAAGCGAGCCGGTCCATCTGCGCGGCTCTCGCGACGAGCCTCTGAGCATCGAGCTGCACGCTCCCGCAGCCGGTGCAGTAGTGGAAGGAAGCACGGTTCTCGTGCGGGGAGTGGTGCGCGGCCCAGCAGATGCCGGCATTTCGGTGAATGGCATCGGCGTGCCGATACTCGAGTCGCAGTCTACGCGGTCCTTCGCGGCCAGTGCACGGCTCTGGCCCGGGGAGAACGTGATCGAGGTGACCGCTCGTCGGCCGGATGGCACCTCGGTTTCCGAGCAAGTTCGCGTGATCCAATCCGGTACGCCTCTCTTCGGAGTCGAAGCATCTCCCGCTTCCGGCGTCGTGCCGTTCGAGGTCCTCTTCGAAGTCATACAGCTCGGGGCGGAGCGAGTGAGCGTTGTCGAGGTCGATACGGACGGCGACGGCACTCCCGACGTCGAAGGCGGCGAAGGAGATCGTTTTCTCAGGGCAACTTACGATGCGCCCGGCGCTCACATCGCCCGCGTCAACGTCAGGGCAGCAGATGGGCAGTCAGCGGTCAGCGAGGTGCCGATCGTTGCGCAGACGCTCGAGCAGGCCGACCAGCAGATTCAGCGGACGTGGCAGGGGATGGCGGGTGCCCTAGCGGCGGGGGACCGCGCGGCCGCGCTCACATACTTCACGCCG
Organism: Steroidobacteraceae bacterium; assembly: GCA_036381695.1. Lineage (GTDB taxonomy): Bacteria > Pseudomonadota > Gammaproteobacteria > Steroidobacterales > Steroidobacteraceae > Steroidobacter. Next base: position 40,427 of record DASVCI010000182.1, on the reverse strand, counting down.
GCGGCTGCGCAGCGCTATGCGCTGACCCTCGAACAGCTCGGCGAAGCGCTGCCGGCGATTGCGGCCGGGCTCTCACAGATCGTGCCGGTCAGGATTGACGGGTCGGTCGCCGAGTACTCGATCGTCCGATCGATCGACGGCATCGACGAAGCCTTCCTCATTTATTTCCTGCGCGGCCACGATGGCATCTGGCGCATTTCGAGCCTCTGACGGAGAACAAGGAGAACAAACATGTCCAGCTACGAATCGCGAGGCGGTCCGGCTCTTCCGGCACCTTTAGCGAAGCGCTCGCGGTGGCGCCGGGCGGCGCTCTGGCTCGGGCCGTTGCTGACGCTGCTCGTCCTGCAGAGCGTGACGATCACTTTCCCGATCGAAGTGCAGTTCGTCGATGAAGACTCGGGGGAGCCGCTCGCGGATCTGCCTGTGACAGCGGTCTGGGAGCTCGATGCGGTGACGCTGGCAGGGAGCCATCCGACGGACGCGATCGGGGTGCGGGAGTATGTGACGGATGAGCAGGGGCGGCTGCGGGTGGAAGCCGCTTTCATGCTGCACACGCCGATCCTGCCGTTCGATTTCCTGATGCGCTCGCCCGAAAGCCTGCCGGCACTGATCGTCACCGACGAGAGGGTGTATCCGCGCGCGTTCACCAACGACATTGCCAACGAGCGAGAGCGGGCACCGCTCAGTGTGTTCTCGTTCCGCCGCTCGTCGCTCGATGGGGACATTCTCCCGTTACGGACGCGCGCGATCGGGCCGGACGCAGACGCCTCATCGCCCGAACAAAGCGAGTTTTTGCGGAAGTTGCTGCTTTGGCGCGTCGATCAGGCACGCGCATGGTGCTCGGAGCATCGGTTTTGTTCTCCAACGGATGTAGGCCATGGACAGGCAAGAAGCGGAGCCAGAAACCTTTGAATGGGACGCGAATTCAGGACGCCTCAGAAGGTTCGCCTCAGCATGCGTGTCGATAGTTCTCTCAGGGACGATCGGACACGCAGGAGCGTATGAGATCGGAACGCATGCACAACTGACCGAGATCGCGGTCAACCGGTCTGTGCTCGCGGATCCCGTCAGCGGGCCACTGGCTGCGCTCGGGGTGACTGATCTGGCCGCGCCGATTTACAGGAGCATTCCTCCGCGTGATCGTCGTGTGCGCACGGCTTCGACCACGGACCTGGTAGCACTCGGCGCAATCTACGAAGACCATCCAGATCCACGCTCTTTCGTGTGGCCGCCGGTCGGGCCGTCTGAGTATCGGTTCCTCCGGCACTTTCTCGATCCTCAGCAGGGTGACCGCGGCCTGCTGGGTTCGCTCTCCTCGCGCGAATGGGTGCTCGAAGACGACGGTGACATCTCCAATCAGGAGTTCTCGCTGCGCGACACCCTGGATTTCTACTTCCTTGCTCTGACGTCGCGGACGGCTGAGGCGAGGGAACATGAGCTCGTATTGCTCCTGCAATCGATCGGCCGCGCGGTTCACCACTTGCAGGACATGGCGCAACCGGCGCACACGCGGGACGATCTGCATCCTCCATTCGATGACGATCAATTCGAGATCGTGACGGAAAGGCAGTTCGGGAATGGCGCGCGGCCGTTGCCGGACGAGCTCCCGTACGGTTCCTCGGGGCTCGACCTGCGGGATTTCGACACCGCCGCCAAGTTCTGGACGCACTCAGGAAAAGGACTGGCTGAGTTCTCGAGCCGGAACTTCGTGAGTCACGATACGAATTTCATCCGCCTGCCGCAGGGCGTGTTCACCGATTCCGAGCATCCGCTCCCTGCGTACCCCGCTGATCCGCAGTTCGAGACGACGACTCTGCGCGCTCTGGGCGTGAGCGGCCCGCACGCGGACGCAGTCATTCAGTTTCTTGGGCTACCAGTTTACGACCCCGTGAGCGGAGCCTCGATCTTCAATCCCCGCGCGGCTGCGCTCTCGTACTTCTCCCACGAGCTGATCGGCATTTCGCCAACCGTTCCCTATACGCTCAACCGCTACACGTACGAGGAGGTTTATCGCCTGCTTCTCCCGCGTGCGATCGCATACAGTGCTGCGCTGATCAATTACTTCTTCCGAGGGCGCATGGAGCTCGAGTCCTACTCGGTCTCGGGCTCGCAGGTGCAGTTGGTGATCCGCAACGTCAGCGCCGGCAGCTTCGTATTCGCCGATGCTCCCGCGCCTGCTGTGGAGGAGTTCAGCCTCTACTACGACGCGCTCGATAGTGAGCGTCGACGCCTGGCGCTCACCGAGGACGATCTGGCAGGGCAGTCGGTGGGGTCCAGCGCAACTCGCTCGTTCACCTTCACGATGCCCGCAGACGTGGACGCGGCGAAGGACGAGCCCTTTCTCCTGGTTTTCAACGGGATCATCGGCAACGAGCCGGGCATCAGCGCTCTCGCATTCGGGCCGGCATCCGGCGCGCTGCTCGTGACGCCGAATTATCTGCCTGCCGATGGCGTCGCGGGTGGGCGCCTCCTGGTGAGGAGCAACGGAACGTGGCGCGTGGGAAGTGCTGGCGCTGTCGCCGGTAACATCGATTGGCGCGGACACAATCGTGAGGACGTGCTGAGCTGGCACGGGCCGCAGGGCCGGTACTTCGGAGAGCCCGGGCCCGTCGTGTCGCCGAACATCTATTCCCATGGAAAGCTTCTTTGCTCGGCGCCGGCGCCTGTCATCGGCGCGGCGATCGCGAGTGACAACGGCCGACGCTTCCTGATCGCCGCAACCCAGCACGATGATCAAAGCCTGAGAATCTATCGCCGTCCCTACCAGCCCTCATACGATCGGGACGGGCTCTACGACCGCTCGAACAACCCGCTGGGCTGGCAGCTCCTGCACACGCAACCTGGTGGAGTCACGTCCCCGATGTTCTTCAACGCGTCCGGCACGGAAGCGCAGGTCTTCGCCGGTCTCAACAGACGCTACAAGTTCAACATCGCAGGAACGGCGGTGACGGTGACCGAACTGTCGAACATCGGCTCCGTCACTAGAGTCTGGACCTCGACGAATGACGAGGACGGAGGAGTGACCGCCGAGCCTGCGCCTGCGCGTAACTGTCTCGCAACGAACTGGGTTTGCGTAGGGGGCCGTGGGCCGTGCGTGGACGAGGACACAGCCGTGCCGTCCGGCGAGGTCTGCCTCATGTACGAGCAAAGCGAGGCCGCGTGGACCTCGAAGATGAGCGAGGAGCGTACGACTCAGCGCGTCGAGGCGGCGACCGTGCTCTGCGCAGATTACGAGGGAGACGAGGAAGTGCTGTGCGTAATCGAGCCCTCGCCGGAGGAAAATGTCGTGACCTCTCTGGACGAGACGCAATGGCACGCCACGCGACGTGACGTGCAAGGGAATTATTGCGGCGACAGAAGAATGATGGGGCCGCACGAGCTGCGTCACCTTCGCTCGGAACGCTCGGTCAACGAGCTTGGCCTCAGAATGCTGCGGATCGGCTCGCGTGTCATTCCGATATCGGGCACGCGTGGATGGCGCGAGAAGGAGTTCGACTCGCGTGCGCAATGGGATCTCGGAACCGGTCCGTCTCCTGTCGTTCCCATTGCGCAATACCGGTATGACGCCGAACGGTCTGTGTACGATTCCAAGCTCCTGTACGCGGATGCCCGCTACGGAATTGTCGTGTATGAGGAGCACGTGCGAACCACGCGCGAGCACGGCGAGGGCACGAGTGAAGTGTCGGATCCAGGCACTGGTGATCCCTGGTTCCTGCACGTTCCCGTCACGAGAGCCATCCGGACGACGACTCGTCTGCTCGCCCTGGCGGACAGGGAGTACGAGCTCAGGTCCGAGTCGGAGGAGACGCCACCGGAGTCGCTGGTCCTGATCGAGGAGGCTGGATTTCGCGGCCTGGGGATAATGGTCTGCGAGGACCCACCCGCCTGGGGCTCGACGAGTACGAGCACACAAGAGTGGTATCCGCTCGAGTTCGTGCAGCGCGCGATCCATCTCCAGCTATACGAAGGGCCTCATCAGAGCTTGAGCGCGCTTTCGCCCGATACGTTCGTCGCCTCGATCCCGATCTGGGTGCGCGAGCCCGACGGGTCGTATCGGCGCGAAGGAACGTGGAATCACCTGACTGGCGGCGCGCTCGATGAGCTGTTGCCGACCGCACCGCAGAACAGCGCGTACGTGCCTACCGGCGTGGTGCGGTGAAGTTATGCGAGAGAAGCGCTGACCCTGACCCCAGAATGTGACTACGGCGAACCGCTTTATCCGGGTCTCTTCGGAACCCTTGGCACCGCCCGACCGCTAACAACCGGGTCGTGGTGTAAGCATCGGGTGAGTGCAATGACTACAAAGCTGGAAAGACCGCTCAAGCGCGAGCTGCAGATCGAGGGTGAGCCCTACATCCTCACGATCTCGCCGGACGGGCTCAAGCTCACGGTCAAGGGTCGCCGCAAAGGCCAGGAGCTGACGTGGAAAGACCTGGTGAGCGGCGACACGGCGCTTGCGACTGCGCTCAACGCCTCCTTCGAGGAGACGGGCTCGAGCTAAAGCCGTCTTCAGGTCGCCTCGGGCGCGAGCGCGAGCACGCTCTTGCGCCGCGCCCAGAGCAGGTACACGAGCAGACCCGCCGCGTTCCAGATGAAGAAGAAATAGATCGTCTTGCTCGGCAGGCTGAAGAACAGATACGCGCAACCGACGATCGCGAGCAGCCCGATCATCCAGCTCGAGACGGGGCCGAAGATGCGCTCGTGATCCGGGACGCGCATCTGCATCACGATCATGCAGACGGAGACCGCGATGAACGCGGTAAGCGTGCCGGCGTTCGCTACTTCGGCGATCCGCTGCAGTGGCAGGAAAGCGGCGATTGCGGCGACGATGATCCCCGTGATCATGGTCATCAGCACCGGAGTGCCAAAGCGCGGGTTGACCGCACTCAAGCGCTGAGGCAGCAGCCCGTCGCGCGCCATCACGAAAAAGATGCGTGATTGACCGTACATGAACGCCATGATGACCGTGGGCAGCGCGACGACGGCCGCCCCGGCGATCAACGTGGCCGCAACTGGATGACCGAGCGTGCGCATGACCATCGCGAGCGGCTCGGTGCTCGCTGCCAGTTCTTCCGTTCGCGCGCCGCCGATAGCCGCGGCGGCTACCGCCATGTAGAGGAGCGTGCAGACCACCATCGAACCGACGATGCCGATCTTCAGATCACGTTTCGGATTCCTGGTCTCCTCGGCGGCCGTCGAGACGGCATCGAAGCCATAGAACGCGAAAAAGATGATCGCGGCCGCGCCCATGACGCCGCGCTTGACGCCATCGACCTCTTCCGAGCCGAAGCCATACGGCGCGAACGGGCGGAAGTTCTCGGCATCGAAGGCTGGCAAGGCGAGCGCGATGAACGCCGCAAGCGCGGCGAGTTTAACGATGACGAGGATCAGGTTGACGGTGGCGCTCTCACGCGAGCCGAGCGCCAGGAGACCTGCAACAGCCAAAGAGATCACGACCGCCGGCAGGTTGATCAGGCCTCCCGCATGCGGGCCGGCCAGCAACGCATCCGATATCGGGATGCCCGCCGACTTGATGACGCCGGCTGCATAGCCCGACCAGCCGACTGCAACGGCGCTGCAAACGACGGTGTATTCGAGAATCAGCGTCCAGCCGACGACCCAGGCGAGCAGCTCGCCAAGCGCAACGTACGTGTAGGTGTATGCGCTGCCCGCGAGCGGCATCATCGTGGCCATTTCGGCATAGGCCAGAGCGGCGCACACGCAGACCGCGCCAGCGATGACGAAGGAAAGAATCACGGCCGGCCCGGCGAGCCCCGCACCCACGCCGGTCAGCGTGTAGATCCCTGTCCCGACGATGGCGCCGACGCCGAGGCCGATCAGGTGAAACCAGCTCAAAGTGGGTTTCAATGCGCTGCGTACCGGCCGGTGCGAGGCGGCCTCGAGGCTCTTGCGTCGGTTCCAGAATGCCATCGGCTGTTCTATCCCGCTGAATAGGCTTTGTAAGGCGGCGCGCGAAACATATCATGAGCGGCCGATCATGAGTCGCGAAATGAGCCAAATCGACGAGCTCCCCGCCCGCCTGGTCGTCATGGCCCTGCCGCTCGAAAGCCAGGGCGTCTTCGAGAGCGCCGGGATTCCGGTCCTGTTCACGGGGGTGGGCAAGGTCAACGCCGCCCATGCGCTCACCAGACGGCTGGCGCAGTATCGGCATACAGGCCGGCCGCTCCCTCACGTTGTGAATTTCGGTACCGCCGGGAGCCGTCGGCTCCCGACTGGGAGCGTGGTCGAGTGCCGCGCTTTCGTGCAGCGGGACATGGACGTGACTGGCCTCGGCATCCCGCTCGGCGTCACTCCGTACGAAGACATTCCGTCCACTCTACCGGCCACTTCGAGCTTCCCGCAGCTCGAGCAAGTCGTTTGCGGGAGCGGCGACTCGTTCGCGATGAGCGCCTGCGCGCTCGAGTGCGACGTGGTCGATATGGAGGCGTATGCGCTCGCCAAAGTGTGCTGGTTTGAGGGCGCACGCTTTACGTCCGTCAAGTACGTGACGGATGGAGCCGATCATGCTGCCGGGGAGGATTGGCAGAAAAACCTGCATCGCGCGGCGGACCGCTTTCTCGAGCTCTATCGCTCTATGAGCGGCTGAGCCTTTCTCATGGCCCCCGGCGCCGGCGCGTCGCCGTCGCAGAATGCGACGCAGTCGACACTCCACATCGAATACAACCGCGTACGAGTTGAATGCCCGGCGCCGACCATTGAACATATCTTCGCGCGCTCGGCGCACCAGGAGCTTCCTCATGCATTCATCGAAATTCGTGTCGGCTCTCAAGGGCTTTGCGACTCTCGCTTGTCTGCTGATGGCGACTGCGACACTGGCTGATCCTCCGCCTCACGCCAAAGCTCACGGATGGCGCAAGAAGCACGATCCGTACTACGTTGGGTATACAGGCCGGGAATGGCCGCGCGACTTCGGCATCATCGAAGGCCACTGCAACCGCAAAGAGATCGGAACGGTGCTTGGCGCCGTCGTCGGAGGCGCGATCGGCTCACAGGTCGGCGAAGGTTCCGAAAGGACGGTTGCGATCATCGTCGGCTCGGTCCTCGGCGCAGTGATCGGGCGCGAGATCGGCGAGAGCATGGACGACGGTGATCGCGCTTGCATCGGCCACACGCTCGAGCTCGTCCCGGTCGGCAAGAGCGTGAGGTGGGTGAACGAAAAGACCCGCGTCGCTTACGTCGTGAGCCCCCTCGCGCCTGCCAAAGGAGATGCCAAGAACTGCCGCCGGTTCAAGCTCGAGGTGTCGCTCGATGGGCGATCGAAACTGTCCGAACGGCGCGCCTGTCGGGACGAGCACGGGGCCTGGTCGATCGTGGATTGATTGATTTTGGCGGCCGCGCTCGTGCGTTCTTCCACGTCACGAGCGCGGTCGCTTCTCCGCAGAGGCGGCCGGATGCGTCTCGCGCTGGTTGGCCGCGCCTTCCTCGTCATCCCCGTGCAGCCCCAGGACTTCGAGCAGCGTGTCGCGGCGCTCCGCGAGGGCGATCCCGAGCGCGAGGAGGTCGAGCTTCGAGTTGCGTAACTGCTCGAAAAGCTCCTGCTCTTCAGCGCACATGTGGCGCGTGACCTGCTGGCAAAGGGCCTCGACGGCGGATCTGAACTGCGGGTGATCCGAGGTCATGGACTCGACGCGGGCGATCGAGTCCCGGGCTTCGGCATGCTCGCGCTCGGCGCCGTCGATCAGCGCGTCGTTTTCGAGCGCACGTCGCGCCGTCGGATAGAACAGCTCTTCCTCGATCTGCGTATGGACGCGCAGCATCTTGCAAATGCGCCGCGCCAGCGGGTCGAGCTGCTGGGGCGCCGAGCGCTGAAATTCCGCGAACAGATCTTCCACGAGCTGGTGATCGCGCGCGAGCACGCTGAGCGCGTCCGGCTCGGACTCGGGTTCGCGGGGAGGGGGTTGGTCGGAAGCAGAGCGGGCCATTGGCGGGGAGTCCTCGATGAATCGAGCTGACACTCAAGGGATCAGCCGAGCCCGCAGTTCCAACGGCAGGGCCCGATTTCGCTTTCGAGCAGCAAGGAAACGCACCGGCTATCATCGGCACTTTGCCGTCGACTTCCGCTGACGGAGCCTGGAATGACGAGTGCCCGATTGTCCCGTTACTTGAGCGCAGTGCGCTGTTTCTCCTGCGAGACGAGCCACGATCCGCGGACTTTGCCGACGGTGTGCGTTCGTTGTGGATCGCCGTTGAGAGTCGATTACGACCTCGGATCGATCCGGCTTCGGCTGTCCGATCTGGCGGGCCGGGCGCCGACTCTGTGGCGATACCGGGAGCTCCTGCCGCTCGAGGAAGGGGACGAGGTGTCGCTCGCCGAAGGCTTCACGCCACTCATCCGCGTCGATGAGCGCGTGTGGGTGAAGGATGAATCGCGCAATCCCACCGGATCGTTCAAAGCCCGCGGCATGGCGCTCGCAGTCTCCATGGCGAAGCACCTGGGTGCCCGCGCGCTCTCGGCGCCTTCCGCCGGAAACGCGGCCGGCGCGCTTGCTGCTTATGGCGCCAGAGCGGGCCTCCCCGTGGTCGTGGCGATGCCCGAGGACACGCCCAAACCCTTCTTCGAGGAGTGCGAGTTGTACGGAGCGACCATCCATCGAGTGCCGGGAACGATCGCCGATGCGGGCCGTTTTCTGCGCGAGCACGGCCCGCGCGACAGCTTCGATGTGTCGACGCTGCGCGAGCCCTATCGCATCGAAGGCAAGAAGACCATGGCGTACGAGCTCTTCGAGCAGCTCGGTCGAGTGCCGGACGTGGTGCTTTATCCGACCGGCGGCGGCACCGGGCTCGTCGGAATGTGGAAGGCCTTCAACGAGATGGAGGCGCTCGGCTGGATCGAGCAGGGACGCCGACCGCGGTTCGTGTCCGTTCAAGCGGCCGGGTGCGCGCCCGTCGTCAAGGCTTTTCAGGAAGGGGCAGACAGGACTCAGCCCTGGGCGAATGCCGAGACGCGTGCGTATGGGTTGCGCGTTCCGGCGCCGCTTGGCGGATTCTTGTGTCTGAAGGCGCTGCGCGAAACCGGCGGAACTGCCGTTGCCATCGAGGAGCAGGAGCTGCAACGCTCGACTCGCGAGCTGGCGTCCCGCACGGGCATCGATGTCTGTCCGGAAGGTGGTGCAGCGTGGGCCGCGTTGGCGCGACTACGCGAGACGGGATTCATCCGGCCCGAGGACGAAGTCGTCGTGTTCAACACCGGGACGGGCCTCAAGTATCGATGAGGCCCGGCTCGTGCGTACGGCCGATCAATGCAGGTCGGTCTTGGTGCGTAGCTCTTCGTACCGCCGTTCGCCCGCCTCTTTGGCCTTGTCCAGGGTGCGATCGCGCATCGGTCCCACTGTGCGCCGCTCGTAATCGGTCGCTGGAATGGCGGCGCCGATGAGGGCGCCTATCGCGACGGCGAGCGCGCCCAATGCCAACGGGCGTTCGATGACGAGGGATTCGAGGCTGTCCTGTGCCTGGCGACCGCGCACGCGGGTCGCATCCATCGCTCCGGACAGCTTCTGTCTTGCCGCCGACCCTGAGCTTCGGAGCTTCTCCCGCGTCGAAGCAACCTTCTCCCGCATGCGGCTGCGCCGCGCTTCGTAGGTCGCCCCCGTCCCGCCTGATCCGTCACCTGCGGTGATAGGCTCGGCCTCGGATTCGAAATCCTCCTCGACAGCCGTGCTCTCGATCTCTTCGTACTCGAGCTCCCCTGACCGCCTGCGCCGCGACACCGAGGTGATCAGCCACACGAGCCCGCCGACTCCGAGCAGGATGGGAACCGGATTGCGCTTGATCGTCGCCCCGAGCTCGCGCATCGCATCCGGCCCGCGCGTGCGGAGATATCCGAGCGAGCGGTCGATGAGCTGCGAAGGGGAGAATTTGCGCTCGAGCGCGCTCAGCGTGCGATCCATATCGGCGCGAATCTCATCGGCTTCGCGCTCAATCTCGGCTGTTTCGCGCGCGCCACTCGGCTGTTCGATGCTGGCGTTCATCATTGCCTCCTCGAAAGGATCTCTGCGTCTTTCTTGACCGCGTGGCGCGTTCGGTCCATGTCGATGTTCGATGGCTGCAGCTTTTTCTTCGCCACCTGCAGCATCACGAAGCCCACGATCACGAGCGCCGCGCCGATGATGAGCGCCGAGGCCCAGGGCGCCAGGACTTCCGCCAGCCCGAGGATCGCCGCGGCTAGCAGGGCGAGAACGCCGGCGAGCAGGACTGCTGCCGCCGCCGCAAACGCCGCCATACCGCCTTTGACCTGAGTCGCGCTGTCGTGAAACTCGGCCTTGGCGAGCGCTACTTCGTGCCGCAACAAGGCGGTGAGATCAGTGAAGAGTCGCCCCAAGAGCCCGGCCGCGGATTCCCCCTCGAGCGGCGCGCCGCGATTGTCGAAAGCGAACTGATGAGCCATCTCAGCCTCCTTGCGACGAGGCGGGCACGACTTCTTCGGTGACAATCGGGGGCTCGGTCGTCGTGCCGGAGGCGATCGGCTCTTGCTCGCCCCGAGTCTTGGCGCTCGACGCCTTGAGAAAGCGCGCCAGCACGAAGCCGACGGCTACGCCGCCGGCCAAGTACATCATCGGGTTTCGGCGCGCGAGCTGCCGGGTGTCCTCCAGCAAGTCATCCGTGCTGGCTTCCCGCAAGCGCGTCGCGAGATTGCCGACACGATTTGCGAGCTGACTCGCATAGGAAGCGATTGCAGGCTCACGCTGCTCGAGCACCTCGCGGGCCCGATCGAGGGCCTCCGCGATGCCCTCTATGTGCTGCGCAGCGGTTTGCTTGGTGCTCTCGATTTTTTGCTTGCCGTCACTTCGCAGGCGGTCGGTGAATTTCAATTGCGAGCCGGTCGCAGGGTCGCGTTCATGTTCCATCGGAGCACTCCGGGATGAGGCCGGCCGCCTTAAAGCTGCGACTGCGCGGTGAGACACTTACGCTGCAGCGCCGAGCGGGCGGTTACGCATCGGCCCTTGTTAAGGGTTTGAAGCGGCCGAGAGTTCCGGCGCGTCGTGGGCGAGAGGAGAAAGAGGGGAGGAGGGTACCTGGCTCGGGCTCGACACCCAAGCCAGGCGCGTACCGAATGTCAGGTGAACGCCGGGCGGCGCTCGCGGTTCAGTCCTCGATGAAGATCGTCGCCGGCTGCTCGAGGCACTCCTTGAGCGCCTGGATCATCTCGGCGGCGTCGTAGCCGTCGATGAAGCGATGATCGAACGAGGAGGACAGGTTCATCATCAGCCGCACGGCCACCTGCCCATTGTGAACCACGGGGCGCTCGACGGCCTTGTTGACGCCGATGATGGCGACCTCCGGGGCGTTGATGATCGGAGTCGAAACGATGCCGCCGAGCTTGCCCAGACTGGTGATCGTGATCGTCGAGCCCCGCAGCTCGTTGCGGCTTGCGGTTCCATTGCGCGCCGCTTCGGTGACCCGACGGATTTCCGCTGCCACTTCGCGCAGCGTCAGGGATTCGACGTGACGCACCACGGGCACCTTGAGCCCGTCGCTCGTCTGAGTCGCGATGCCGACGTGAACGCCCCGGTGCTGGAGGAGGACATTGCGCTCCGCATCGTAGTGCGAGTTTGCTTTCGGGAAGCGCTCGAGCACGCGAACGAGGGCGAGCGCCAGGAACGGCAGATATGTGTAACCGGGCGCGCCCTTCGGGAGCTTGGAGTTGAGGTGTCGACGCAAGCGCTCCAGCTCGGTCATGTCGACTTCCTCGACGTACGAGAAATGTGGAATGTTGCGCTTGGATTCCGCGACACGCTGCGCGCTGACGCGCCGTACACCCAGAATGCGGATCTCTTCGACTTCAGTGCGTGGAGCACGGCGGCCTGCGGGAGCTGCAGGCGCTTTGCCCTGGCCGCGTGCGCTGATGGCAGCTTCCAAATCCTGGCGTCGAATCCGGCCGTCGCGACCCGTGCCGGCGATCGTAGCGAGATCGATTCCGGACTCGCGGGCTCGCCGACGCGTGGCGGGCGAGGCCATCACGCGACCTTTTCTGGCCGCAGCCGGCACTTGCGTTGCTTCGCGGCTTTCTGCTGCCCGGGCCGGAGCCGCGGCGGGTGAAGGCTGAGCGGGCTTTTCGGCGGGCACGCTCTCCTCGGCCTTTTTCTCCGCTGCGCCAGCGGCGGAGCTCGCGGCCGCACCCGCATCCATCTCGATGACGATCAGCTCCGCGCCCACTGCGATCTGATCGCCCGGCTCACCGGCGAGCGAGATCACGCGCCCGGACACCGGGGCGGGCATCTCGACGACCGCCTTGTCGGTGGACATCTCCACCATTGGTTGGTCTTCTTCGACGTAGTCCCCGACTTTGACGCGCCACGCCACGATCTCGGAAGAGACGGTCCCTTCGCCGAGATCGGGAAGCTTGACCACATGCCGGCTCATGAGGCCTCCAACGTTGCTTTGATGGCCGCGGCGACGCGCGCCTGGCCGGGAAAGTATTCCCACTCGAACGCGTGCGGGTACGGCGTATCCCAGCCCGTCACGCGCAGAATCGGCGCCTCCAGGTGCCAGAAGCACTCTTCCTGGATGGTCGCCGACAACTCCGCACCGAATCCGGCGAAGCGAGTCGCTTCGTGCGCGATGACGCAACGGCCGGTCTTGCGGACCGACTCGCAGATCGTCTCGGCATCGAGCGGCACGATCGTGCGCACATCGATGATTTCTGCATCGACGCCCAGTGCCTGAGCGGCTGCGGTGCACACGTGCACCATCGTTCCATAGGTCACGATCGTGAGCTGCGTCCCCGGCCGCACGATCTCGGCGCTCGAGATCGGCACGCGATAGTAGCCCTCGGGCACCTCGCCCTTGGGATGCGAGCTCCAGGGCGTGGCCGGCTTGTTCGGATCGCCGTCGAAGGGACCGTTGTAGAGGCGCTTGGGCTCGAAGAAGATGACGGGATCGTCGTCCTCGATGGCCGAGATGAGCAGGCCCTTCGCATCGTACGGGTTCGACGGCATGACTACCTTGATGCCGCAGACGTGCGCGAAGACTGCTTCAGGGCTTTGCGAGTGCGTCTGGCCGCCGCGGATGCCGCCTCCACACGGCGTGCGGATCGTCACCGGCGCGTGGAAATCGCCACCGCTTCGATAGCGGATGCGCGCCAGCTCGCTCACGATCTGGTCGTACGCCGGATAGATGTAATCGGCGAACTGGATCTCCGCCACTGGCCTCAAGCCATTCAGGCTCATGCCGATCGCAGTGGCGACGATGCCTCCCTCGGAGATCGGGGAATCGAGAACGCGATGCTCCCCGTACTTGCGCTGCAAGCCGTCCGTCACGCGGAACACGCCGCCGAAATAACCGACGTCCTCGCCCATCAGCACGACGTTCGGATCGCGGGCCATCATGACATCGAGCGCCGAGTTCAGCGCCTGGATCATGTTCATCTGGCTCATTTCTGCTTCAGCTCCTCGGCGAGCTCGCGACGCTGGCGCTCGAGGTTCGGCGTCAGCTCCTTGAACACATCCTCGAACATCGTGGCCGGATCGAGGCGCGGCCCTTCCGTCAGCGTGCCGTACTGGACCGCCTCGCGCCAGGCAGCGGTCACTTGCTCTTCGCACTCCTTGACCAGCCTTGCATGTTGCTCTTCGGACCATTCGCCGATCGCCATCAAGTGCGACTTCAAGCGCTCGACGGGATCGCCGAGCGGCCAGCGCTCGTATTCGTCTTTCGGGCGATAGCGTGAAGGATCATCGCTCGTCGAATGCGCGGAGGCGCGATAGGTCACGTGCTCGATGAGTGTCGGCCCGACACCCTTGCGCGCACGCTCGGCCGCCCACTGCGTCACGGCGTAAACGGCCAGAAAGTCGTTGCCATCGACACGAATGCCCGGAATGCCATACCCGGGGCCTCGTGCGGCGAACGGACGGACCTCGCCGCTCGCGAAAGCCTGGAAGGTCGAGATCGCCCACTGGTTGTTGACGACATTGAGAATCACCGGCGCGCGATAGACCTGCGCGAAGAGCAAGGCGTAGTGGAAATCCGCTTCCGCGGTGCTGCCGTCGCCCAGCCACGTGGCGGCAATGTCGTCCTCGTTCTTGTAGGCTGCGGCCATCGCCCAACCGACCGCCTGCGGGAACTGCGTTGCGAGATTGCCGGAGATGGAGAACAAATTGGCCTTGCGCGAGTGATACATCACCGGGAGCTGTCGGCCCTTGCACATGTCCCGGCTGTTCGAGAGCAACTGGCACATGAGGTCGACGAGGGAGCACCCTCGCACGATGTAAGCCGCCTGATTGCGGTAGGAGGGGAAGAGCATGTCGCCGGGCCTCAACGCCATGCACTGCGCGACCGAGACCGCTTCCTCTCCGGTCGACTTCATGTAGAACGTGATCCTTCCCTGACGCTGTGCGCGCAGCATGCGATCGTCGTACAGCCGGGTGAGCACCATGTACCTGAGGCCGAGCTGCAGATCGGCCGGGTCGAGGTGCGGATCCCAGGGGCCGACCGCCCGATGGTTTTCATCGAGCACGCGCACTATCTCGCTCGCGAGCCGCTCGGTTTCGTTGAGCGGCGCGTTGGTGTCCGGCCTCGGCACGGCGCCGGCCGGCGAGATGGTCAGGTAGCTGAAGTCGGGTGCTTCGCCGGGGCGCGCAGGCGTCCGGGGCACGTGAAGTCTGGATCGTGCGCTCGCGCTCATGCTCAAGCCTCCGTCAGGAGCCGACGAGCCATTGCATCGGCAATGTCGCTGGTCGGCCGGTTCTCCGCCTTTGAACGCTGAAAGATCTCGGTCAGCCGCTCGGCGATGCGATGGATCTCGGCGCGGATCGATTCCGCAGTCGCTCCCCCGAGGTACTCGCGGCCGATGCTGATCACACCACCGGCATTGATCACATAATCGGGTGCATACAGGATGCCGGCCGCGTGCAGCCGCGCCCCGTCCTCTGCGGTGGCGAGCTGGTTGTTGGCGGCACCCGCGATGATCGGCGCTTGCAAGCGGGCGATGCTGCCAGCATCGAGCACGGCGCCGAGCGCGCAAGGGGAGACGACATCGACGCGCTCGAACAGAATCGTCGATACATCCCCTGCGGTAGCCCCGAGCTCGCTGCAGGCGCGCTGCACGCGTTCTGCCCGGACGTCTGCCACCCGCAGCTTTGCCCCTTCAGCCGCGAGCAGGCGGCACAACTCGTAACCGACCGCGCCCAGGCCCTGAACCGCGACCGTCACCCCTTCGAGGCTGGATCGATTCAGCTTGAAACGCACGGCGGCCTGGATGCCCAGGAACACTCCCAGGGCGGTCTTGGGCGAGGGATTGCCATCCCCGTCGACCGCGGTCCGGGGCAGGCCGCTGACGTAGCTCGTTTCAGTCGCGATGACTTCCATGTCGGCGACTGTCGCCCCTACGTCCTCGGCGGTGACGTAGCGTCCGCCGAGCGATTCGACCAGCCGGCCGAAGGCTTTGAGCAACTCGGGGGATTTGGGCTTGGCCGGATCGGCGATCACGACTGCCTTGCCACCGCCGAGCGGAAGGCCAGCCATCGCATTCTTGTAGCTCATGCCGCGCGAGAGGCGCAGCACGTCAGTCAGGGCTTCGGCGCTCGAGCGATACTCCAGGAACCTGCAGCCGCCCGCCGCGGGGCCGAGGCGCGTGGAATGCAAAGCCACGATGGCGCGCAATCCGCTGGGAGCATCGTGCGCGAAGATCACTCGCTCGTGGGCGTCGAAGGCAGGGTTATCGAACATGAGCGGTCACCGTCTGGCCGGGGATCGAAGTATAACGCACTACGCTATCGCCAGATCAGTAGTGTAGTCTTCCAAAAGAGACGCTCTTCCCCAGCAGAGATCACTACCGTGACCGAGCCGACCGCCCGCGAGCTGGACAGGATCGACCGCCAGCTCCTCTCGCTCCTGCAGGCCGATGGAAGACTGACCGTCGCGGAGCTCGCCCGTACCGTCAACCTCACTCTCACCCCCTGCATCGAGCGGGTCCGCCGCCTCGAGCGCGAGGGCTTCATCGAGGGCTACTACGCCCATTTGAATCCCCGCAAGCTCGGCTTCGAGCTCGTGGCGTTCACCGAGGTCACGCTGGACCACGCCACCCCCGATGTGTTCCAGCGCTTCAAGGAGCTCGTGCACCTCGCCGATGAAGTCAGCGAGTGCTACATGGTGGCCGGCGGCTTCGACTATCTCATCAAGACGCGCGTCAAGGACATGGACGAGTACCGGCGCGTGCTGGGCGACAAGATCGCGAACGTCCGCGGCGTGCGTCACACCCAGACGTATTTCGTGCTCGAAGAGGTGAAATCCACCCACGCGCTCAGGATCAGCGCCGCCGAGCCGTCCCGGCCGGTCAATCGTCGACGCCGCGCCCCCCGGCGCTGAACAAACCACACGCGGTTGTCCCGCCCGGGAGCACGCGATCGCGTGCACAGATCCCGTACCGGCGGTCGGACCGAGACCCCGGACTTCAGCGTGTGCTCCCGAGCGAGGAACACCGGCGAGGCGGGCCCGTTGCACCTGTGATCCATCTGTTTGCGCGCGGGCTGCACCCGAAGGGGATTCGATCATGAACGCCGGACGATTCGTCTCATGGCCCGCGGCCGGGTTGCTGCTTGCGGGTGCTTTCGCCTCGGGAGCTGCCGCGCAGAATCAGGAGTCCGAGCGGCGCAAACCGCAGATGCAGCCATCGACTCCGAGCGAGGTTCATACGCGCTGTGAGCACCTCGCCGGAAAGGACCGGGCCGAGTGCGAGCGGCGAATGATGGATCGGATGCGCAACAGCTCGGACGCGACGCGAACCGATGATCCTGCGATCCGGGATCGCCCAGGCGCCGACGATTCCGAAGCCTCGTCCGAGCCGCAAAGGGAGCGTGCGACGCGCGAGCGATCCGATCGCACTCGGATCGGCCGCCGGGACATCGATGAGCGAGCTCGCGACAAAGAAGAACGCAGCGAGACGACCAGTGGGTCGGACACGCTGGACCGTCCTCCCTCGGACGACAGCACGCACCCGCAGCCCCGACCGGAGTCGATGCAGCAGGATCCACCTGCCACGCAGGATGAGAACGAAGAGTCCGATACTCTCGAGCCGAAGCGCGACGACAACAGCGCGACGGATACGGAATCGCCCCGATGAGCCTCGAACGGGCGGTCGCTCGCCAGTCCCTCGGGAGTAGGGGACTGTCGTAAACGCGAAGCGTTGATCTCCTCACTCATTTCCTGCTTACCCGCTCCTAGAGTGCTGCGCATCGACAGCCGCAGCCGTCAGGGCTATGAGCGAAGTGAGCGAGGCCAGCCGTCGGGGCGACCCGGGTTCCCCGCCCGTCACCGGGGGAGTGCTTTTCCTGTATCGGGAGCTCTGGCGCGAGTCGCACGGGCATCGCAAGAGGCTCATTGCCTCGATGGCCTTGCTGATCGGCGCGCAGTGCGTGCTCCTCTCCATTCCCTATTTGGCAGGCCGGGCCATCAACGCGCTGCAGCTGCAAGGCGCGAACGGACTTGGTGATGCGGGCGTCTGGCTCGCGCTGGTCGTCGGCGCAACGGCTGCAAGCTGGCTTCTGCACGGCCCCGGCCGCATCCTCGAGCGCAACGTAGCCCTGGCCGTGCGCCGACGCATCGCCAGCACACTCACCCGGAAGCTCCTGAGCCTGCCTTTGTCCTGGCACGAGGCCCATCATTCCGGGGCGACCGCGCATCGCGTGCAGCAGAGCAGCCAGGCCCTCTCGGCTTTTGCCCAAAGCCAGTTCATCTACTTGAACAGCGCCGTTCGCCTGGTCGGACCGGTGCTTGCGCTCTGGTGGCTCATGCCCCTCGTCGGGATGACTGCGGTGCTTGGCTTCCTGGTGATCTGCGGGTCGGTCGTGGCCTTCGACCGCGTCATGATCAGGCTCGCCCATCGCGAGAACGATGCCGAGCGGCGTTACAGCTCGGCGCTCATCGATTCGCTCGGCAACTCGACGACGCTGCTCGCGCTGAGGCAGGCGAAATCCGTCACCCGGCTCCTCGAGCGACGTCTCGAGGCCGTTTTCGAGCCGCTCAGGCGAGCGATCTTCTTCAATGAAGCCAAGTGGTGCACGGTCGATGTGTCCAGCAAGGCACTGAGCTGCTGTCTGGTGGGCTTGTTCGCCTGGACGGCGTCGCGGGGTCAGAGCGGCGCTGCCGCGGCGACGGGAACGCTGATGCTCGGCAGCGTCTACATGGTTTGGGAATACGCGTCTCAGGCGGGAGGCGTCATTTCCGCGGTGGCTTCGCACTTCCAGACCTTCGCTCGTCAGCAAGCCGACTACTCGAGCGCGGATCTGATCCGCAACGCAGGTCAATCCGAGACCACGACGCACGTGGCCAGCGCTGCTCAGTCTGAGTCGATAGGTTCTGCGGCCACGAGCTGGCAGCACTGCCACATTCGCGAGCTGGTCTTCCACCATCCTCGCGCGCGGGGCAGTGGACCCAATCTCGATCACCTCGAGTTGACGCTTTATCGCGGCCGCAAGTACGCGCTCATCGGCGCGAGCGGCTCGGGGAAGAGCACGCTCCTCAGAGTGCTCGCCGGGCTGTACGAGGCGGAGAGAATCGTCCT
Organism: Steroidobacteraceae bacterium; assembly: GCA_036381695.1. Classification (GTDB taxonomy): domain Bacteria; phylum Pseudomonadota; class Gammaproteobacteria; order Steroidobacterales; family Steroidobacteraceae; genus Steroidobacter. The sequence continues at coordinate 21,913 of DASVCI010000182.1, read as the reverse complement.
CGTGCCGAGCGAAGGCCCCACGATCGTGTCCGGCGTCGAGGCCGCGCGACTACTTCGCTCGACGACCACGCTCATCCCGCAGGATGCCGAGGTGTTCGAAGGGACGTTGCGCGAGAATCTCGGTTTGTGCGAGTCGTTGGTAGGCCCGCCCGCGCCGGAGAGCTACGCGCGGGCGATCGAGCTTGCGCATGTGAGCGATTTCATTGCAGCGGGCGATGCCGGGCTCGACGCAGCCATCGCCGAGCGCGCGGCCAACTGGTCCGGCGGTCAGCGTGCTCGGGTCGCGCTGGCTCGCGGGATTCTTGCGGCGCAGGGAAGCTCGCTGGTGTTGCTCGATGAGCCGACGGCGAGCCTCGATCCGAAGACCGAAGCGGCCGTGTACGACAATCTCTTCTCTGCCTTCGCCGATGCGTGCGTGATTTCCTCCATCCATCGGCTGCACTTGCTCGAGCGCTTCGATGAAGTGCTCGTCATGCACAACGGCCGCCTGGTCGCGCAAGGACCGCCTGCGCTTCTCGCAGTGACTTCGCCCGATTTCCGACAGCTCGTCGCGACCTACAAGAAGGAAACCGGCGTGTCGGCGGATGCCTTCGCCGTCGCCTGATCAGCCGGCGCCAGTCGGAACCCCACGAACTTACCTTTCGTTAGGTTCTGCCCGCTTTTCTTCAGGTCCCTCTCGGAGGACCTCCTTTTCATCGGCGGGCCCAGTCTTTCCTCGGAGAGTTCCAGAGCGTGAACGCAGCGGAGCCGGATCGTTGGACGGATCGCAGGGACAGGTTCGAAGCCCGGTCGGGTCTCGCATCCCGCGCGCCCGGGCTCGGCCAGCTCATCGGCCAGTGCGCTGCGATGCGTGATCTTTTCGGACGGATCGAGCGTGTAGCGCCGACTTCGGTGAGCGTGCTCATCACCGGCGAAAGCGGCACTGGCAAGGAGCTGATCGCCCAGACGATCCATGAGCTCAGCGGGCGGAGCGAGGAGCCCTTCGTCGCGGTCAATTGCGGTGCGATTCCTGCCTCGCTCGTGGAGGCGGAGTTGTTCGGCTTCGAGCGCGGGAGCTTCACGGGCGCGATCCGCTCGCAAGCCGGTTACTTCGAGCGGGCGGGCGGGGGCACGCTGTTCCTGGACGAGGCAGCCGAGATGCCGCCTGACATGCAGGTAAAGCTCCTGCGTGCCCTCGAATCGCGCACGATCCGCCGTGTGGGGGGCGACCGGGAGATCGCCGTGCAAGCGCGCGTCATCGCCGCAACCAATCGCCCGCTGGCTGAAGCGGTGTCGCGAAATCATCTGCGGGCGGACCTGATGTACCGGCTCGCCGTCTTTCACATCGAATCGCCGCCGCTCCGACAACGGGGGCAGGATATCGACCTGCTCGCGCATCATTTCCTCGATCGCATGAATCAGGCCGAAGGCGCCCGCAAGCGCCTCTCCTACGACTCGATCAACTACTTGCACGAGCATTCGTGGCCCGGCAACGTGCGGGAGCTCCACAACACCCTGCAGCGAGCGTTCATTCTGGCGGACAGTGAGCTCGATCTCAGAAGCGCGACGACCTACGGACCGAAAGTGAATGCCAGGCCGGCTACGGACGATGTCGTGACGTTCCGTCCGGGCATGTCGCTGTCGGAGATCGAGCGCATCGTGATCATGGAGACGCTCAAGCGTTGCGCGGGCAACAAGACGCGCACGGCGGCCGTGCTGGGCATCAGCCTCAAGACGCTCTACAACCGGCTGAACGAATATCGCGCGCTCGAGATGTGACGCGTCCTCGCGTCTCGCACTCGAGAGCGGCGCGGATCTCCTCGATGACGGACGACCAGCCGCCGGGCGCGTGCTGGCGGAAGAGCCGCATCGTCGGATACCAGGGCGAATCGCTCCGCTCGCTCATCCATCTCCAATCGCAATCGGCTTGCAGCGCCGTCCAAACGGACAGCCCGAGCGCGCCCGCCAGATGCGCCACCATCGTGTCGACCGTGATGATCAGGTCGAGGGCTTGCATCCGCGAACCCAATTCGACGATGTCAGCGCAGGCGAGGTCAGTCGCAGGCAGCGGAGGCGTCCGGTGCGGGTACTGGAGCGAGTACCAGCGCACGCCCGCGATGTTGGTCAAGGGCGCGAGCGCGGAATCAGGGATGGACCGCTCGGGAAGCCAATCGCCGCTCTGCCAGGCCAATCCGACGTTCAGCATGGAAGGGTCGAGCTGCAGCCGCGATGGCGGCACATATATATAGGGAACGCGCCTTGGGATTCGGGCAGGCGTGAGGCGCAGGACATGCGGCACTTCCATGAGCTCGATATCGACCTCGTAATCGATCTGCGGGACGCCGTCGTGCAGGGCCTCGATGCGGTCGATGCCGGGGACGGTTCGTACGAGCTCGATTAGTTGCGGTTGCACCCAGAGCGTGACTTCCGCCGCCCGGGCGCGAAGCGGAGTGAGGAGCCGCACGAACTGTATGGTGTCTCCAAGCCCGTGATAGCAGCGGATCAGGAGGCGCCGGTTCTCGATCGGCTCGCCGTTCCATATGAATTGCAGATGGCGCGGCCAATGGCTGCAATCCTCCATGCGCGCGCGGCGCCTGGCGAGCACTTCGTCACTGACGCGCCAGGCTGCCGCGAAATCGCCGCGCCGCATGCAGGCCATCCAGGCATCTGTCGGCGCGCGAGCCGGCAGCAACACCCGCTCAGAATGCGACTCCATACCGCCCCGAGCCGAGGCCCAGGTGATAGGCGACGGTGGCGCCTATATCGGCGAAGCTCGTTCGCCGCCCGAGCGAGCAGCATGCGATGTGCGGTCCGAAAGCGAGCACTGGAATGCACTCGCGCGTGTGATCGGTACCGCGCCAAGTCGGATCGCAGCCGTGATCGCCGGTTATCACCACGAGATCTCCCTCATGCAGGACGGACAAAAGCTCCGGGAGTCGGGCGTCGAAAGCTTCGAGCGCCGCCGCGTAGCCGGGCGTGTCGCGGCGATGGCCGAACTGGGTATCGAAGTCGACGAAGTTCGAGAGCAGCAAGCCGCCCTCACCGAGATGTCTGGCGGCGTCTACAGTCGCATCGAAGACGGCGTCATTGTCCGGTGCCTTGAGCTCGCGTCCGGTCGCGTCGTGACAGAACAAGTCTCCGATTTTTCCTACTGACACGATCTCGCGACCAGCCGCCTGCGCCTGACGCAAGAGCGTGATCGAAGGCGGCGCGACTCCGAAGTCGCGCCTGTGCGCAGTGCGCACGTAAGTGTCCGGGCTTCCGCCTATGAACGGCCGGGCGATCACGCGTCCGATGCGAAGCTCGTTCACGAGCTCGCGCGCGATCCGGCAAAGATCGTAGAGGCGCTCGAGGCCGAAATGCTCCTCGTGCGCGGCGATCTGAAAAACGCTGTCGGCGGACGTGTAGCAAATCGGCTTGCCGGTGCGAACGTGTTCGTCCCCCAGCTCACGAATGATCTCGGTTCCCGAGGCGTGCTTGTTGCCGAGAATGCCGTCGAGTCCGCCGCGCTCGCAGAGCGCCTCGACGAGCCATTCAGGGAAGCACGGCTCAGTCTCGGGAAAATAGCCCCATTCGAACTGCACGGGCGCACCCGCGATCTCCCAGTGTCCCGACTGTGAATCCTTGCCAGTCGAGACTTCCGCTGCGCTGCCTGCACGCCCCCGGGTCCATTTGGCGATCTCGACTCCCGGCGGTACGCGCCCTGTCGAGACGCGACACGCTTCGCCCAATCCCAGCGCCGCCATGTTCGGCAGATTGAGCGGGCCGTATCGGGTTCCCGCTTTGTCGGCATCGCCGGCCGCACAGCGTTCGGCGATGTGTCCGAGCGTGTTTGCCCCTTCATCGCCGAATGCTGCGGCGTCGGGCGCACCGCCGACGCCGAATGAATCGAGGACCAAAACCAGCGCGCGTGTCATGCCACTTGCTCAGTCGTTGCAGGCGAAGCCCTCAGCTGACTGCTCGCCGGCGCGTAACGCCTCACCATACCGGCACAGAATTCCGCGAACGCCGCCGGCTCTCGCGGGGCGCTCGTGTGATGCGGCTGTATGCCGAGGTGCTCGGGTGTGAAGCAGAACGTGAGCGTGACCTCAAAGGGCTCGAGTGCCGCCATTTGTCGATCGAACCACTCGAGCGCGCTCGGGCGGAAGCTGTCGGCCCACGACAATCCTGTTCGCACGTAGCGGACCCCGAGGCGTTTGAGCCAATAGACGGCATCGTCGAGCCTCGGGTCCTCGAAGTGGAACCATTGGCAGATGCCGAGCTCGGGGGTATGTCGCGCGAAACACTCCACGGCCGGCTTCGGCGTGCCGTCCTCCCGCAACAGGCCCATGTGAAAATGACGATAGTACGAGGAGCCCTCGGCTTCCTTGTGTCGCGTCGTCGCCGGCCACGCGCGTGGCAAATCGTACAAGCTGTACCAGTGAATGCGCTCGGTGCGACCAATCAGGAGCTCGGCCGTGCGCTCGACTCCCCACGCCTGCACCTCGTCGGCGCCGAAACTCGACACGCCGACCTCCGTGACCCACACGGGCAGGTCGATGACGGCGCGGATCTCTTCGAGCTTGGCGGGCCATTCATCGATCTGCCACAGATTCCAATCGAGCGGAAAGCCGTGTACCGCTGCCACCTCGACGTGCTCGAGCACGCCCTGATCCGCCAGGTTCGTCATGAAGCCCGGATCGATCGGGGAGATTCCTCCGAGCACGCGCGGCAGGGCCGGGTTCGCGGCGTGTATCGCTCGAGCGGCGAGACGCGCCATCTCGCCGAAGCGGAGCCAGCCGGGATCGATCTCGGGATCCCAGTGCGACTTGTTGTTCGGCTCGTTCCAGATCATCGCCGCTTCGATCACGGCGGGCTCTCCTGCTCCTGAGAATGAAGGTTCACGCGAAGCGGTGGGCCCGGGTCGATCGACTGCTCGCGGGTTTGCTCGCTCAACATGAGCATCGCCGCCCGATAGCCCTCGAGCGTGCCGACATCGACATAGGCCTCTCCGGCTTTGCACCCGAGCGCCGTGCCGCCTTGGGCGAGCCAGGCGTTGACCAGCGTGCCGATGTACTCATCGCGCTCGTTGCGAGCTTTCCACAACGCCCTGAGCTCGTGAAAGATCCGCGCCGGCAGCTTGAACGCGCCCCAGATCCAGCGAGTGCCGGCGTCGGGCCGCTTGACGCGGATCTCGACCACACGCCCTCGCTCATCGAGCACGACTGCATCGAAAAGCTCCGGGCGTTGCACGGGAAAGAGCAGGAACGAGAGCTCGTCCTCGGGCAGGGCGCGAAAGCCCTCATCCGGGAACCAGACCGTATCGGGCAGGCCCACGAGCACGGTCTCGCCTGGCGAGATGAGTGGATGAGCGCGAAAGATGGCGTCGCACAGGCCGGCCGGCTGCGGTTGAACGGCGTAGACCAGGCTCGCGCCGCCGAACTCGGCGCCGAAGTACTCGAGGATGTCGGATTTACCGGCGCCGATGACGAAACACACCTTGTCGGCCCCGCCGCGGATCATGCGCTCGAGCAGATACTCGCCGACGGCGCAGGGACGCTGCGTGTCGTTCAGGACTCGTGCGCCGACCGGCAGCAGCTCTTTGGAAAAGGCGAGCGGCTGGATGCGACTGCCCCGTCCGGCGGCGGGAATGATGCCCCACATGGCTCAACTCCGGGCAAACGTCGCCGGTTGGCTCGCCAGCGGCCTCGCAAGCGGGGCCGACAGGGAAGGTGCGCTGCGAGCTTCATCGAGCCAGCGTAAGAGCGTTCGGGCCCGATGCTCGGACGTATGCTCATCGAGCGTGCGCTCGCGCGCCGCGCGCCCGAGTCTTTTGAGCGTTGCGTCGTCGAGATCGAGCGCCGCCAGCGTATTCCCGGCACTGCGCGCGATGAGGATCTCCGAGCCCGCAGTGTAGAACTCCTCGAGACCGGACCATTCATCGGACAGGATCGCGGCGCCGCACGCTGCCGCCTCGAACAACCGGCCCGAGGGGCACCAGCCCATGCGCGCCATCGCCTCGCGCGTGACGTTGAGCGTCAAGCGGCAGGAAGAGAAGAACGCGGCGTGCTCCTGCGGAGGCAAGTGCCGCACGAAGTACACGTTCCCGCTCCAGGGGAAATCATCCGGATATTGCGCGCCTCCGATGAGGAACTTGCGGGCCGCGCGTTGTCGTGCCGGGAGGACGAACAACTCCTCGAGCACGGCTTGCCTGTCGGGCGCATAGGTGCCGAGCCACGACAGATCGGCGTTGTATCTATCGAGCTTCGGTCCCGGCCGGTGAACGTCCGGATCTACATGCCCGTAAAGCGGCCGCACTCGTCGCGCACCGAGCGAGCAACGCAACTCCTCGAGCGCTGCGCCGCCGGTGTAGCTCAGCACCAGATCGTACCGTCGCAGTCCCTCCTCGCCGATGTACGGAACGCTTTGGCCGCTTTTGAGGCGGGACAGAGTGACGGGCGTGTCGAGGTCGTAGAAGACGCTGACCGGCCCCTGTGCATCGAAGACCGCTCGAGCGGCGTGCAACGCGTCCGGACAGTAGGAAGTCACGATCGCTGCGTCCGCATCGATCAGCTCTCGTTCGGCACGCGCCGCGACCGAGAGCCAGGAGTCATACAGCACGAGCTCACAACCTGGCAGCGAGTGCCAGTCGCGTGTGTTGGCGTAATACGGTACATCGTGCTCGAAGAAGACGATGTGGTGGCCTCGCCGGATGAGCGCCTTGCACAGGCCGCGCCACAGCGTCGCGTGACCGTTTCCCCACGAGGAGCTCAAAGTCAGACCGAAGATCACGATCTTCATGCGACGATCCGTTCGTTGTACCGGTCGAGCCGCAACTGCGCTCCATTCATCGACAGGGTCGTGAGCGAAGCAGGCGCGATCTCGACTTGAGAGTAGTTGTCGATCGATGCGCCGAGGCAGGCAAGCACGACTGAGCGAATGATTTCGGCGTGCGTGACGATGGCGATCGTTTCCTCCGCGTGGGTGCGCCCGAGTGATCGCAGGTGTTCCATCGCTCGCCGCTGGACCATCGAAATCTTCTCGCCCGCCGGCGTTTGAGATTGGCTGCGCCGCTCGTTCCATTCGCGCCAGCGAGGGTCCTCGGCAAGCAAGGCGAAGCTGCGGCCGGACCAGTGGCCGAAATCCACCTCGTCCATCTCCACCGCCGTGCGCACCTCGCCGCCGCGGCGCAAGGCGATCGCTGCCGCCGTTTGCTGGGCGCGACGACGGGGGCTTGCTTCGAGCCACAATTGCGCGAGCGAGCTGAAATGCTCGGCCAGTGCCTGCGCCTGGGACTCGCCTCGTAAATCGAGAGGCGGGTCGACGGTGCGGCCAAGCAGCATGCTATCCATCTTCGCGCACGTTGCGTGCCGAATGAGAACGATGCGCGTGCTCACGATTATTGGCGCTCCGATTGGCGGCTGCATGCTCGACCAATTCATCTTCCGGCTGAGCCTGCGATCCCTCGATGAACTCGAGCGTGAGCTGCCGGGCGAGATGATCGGGAAACTGCTGCGGAGGAGACTTCATGAAGTAGCTCGAGGGTCCGACCAGGGCACCTCCGATGCCGCGGTCGAGCGCGAGCTTCGCGCATCGCACCGCATCGATCACCACACCGGCCGAGTTCGGCGAGTCCCACACCTCCAGCTTGACTTCGATGTTCAACGGCGAGCCGCCGAAAGCCGTGCCTTCCATGCGGATGTAGGCCCATTTGCGGTCGGTGAGCCACTCGACGTGATCGCTCGGCCCCACGTGGATGTTCTGCGGAGCGATGTCGACCTGGCTCGTCACCGAGCGTGTTTTCGACAGCTTCTTCGAAACCAGCCGCTCGCGCTCGAGCATGTTCTTGAAGTCGGCGTTGCCGCCGAAGTTCAACTGGTAGGTGCGATCCAGCCGCACGCCGCGCTCCCGGAACAGGTTCGCCAGAACGCGGTGAACGATCGTCGCGCCCACCTGGCTTTTGATGTCGTCGCCGACGACCGGCAGTTGCGCCCGCTCGAATCGGCGCCGCCAATCGGCGTTGGAGGCAATGAACACCGGCATGCAATTTACGAACGCACATCCCGCCTCGAGCGCGCGCAGCGCATACCATTCGCTCGCCAGCTGCGCGCCGACAGGAAGGTAGGAAATCAGCACGTCCGTGCAGGTCTTGCGTAGGACGTCGACGACATCGGCTTCCGGGAGCTCGGATTCCTCGATCTCATCGCGAAGATAGGTGCCGATGCCGTCGAGTGTCCGTCCGCGCTCGACTTTCACGCCGGTGGGCGGCACGTGGGCGAAGATGCGCGTGTTGTTCGGCTCGGCGAGCAGAGCTTCGGCCAGGTCCTTGCCGACTTTCCTCGCGTGCACGTCGAAAGCGCAGGCGACCTCGATGTCACGCACGTGGTAGCGGCCGATCACGGGATTCATGAGGCCGGGAATGACCTCGTCCACGGCGGCATCCCGATAGTAGTGCAGGCCCTGCACGAAGGAGGACGCGCAATTGCCCGCCCCGATGATTCCGACGCGAACTGGGTTGGCGCTCAACGGACTCTCCTCGGCTCTCTCTCGCCTCTCGACGCTTCCCGATGCTCCATGCATGAAGCATGCAAACGTACAAACGCTGCGCCGCTTCATTGCAAGCGCGGGAGCGAGGCGTCCGGGCGTGTAAGGACTGCGCGAGTCTGTAACTTTTCTGCTCGATCTCACCTGGTCGGGAAAGCCAGTGAAACGTTTGTACGTTGCTCGAGGCGCGTCGCGGTACGCACGCAGCGCGGCACGTTTGTTGCTACTTACCTCGGGTCGGCGGCTTCGCCATCCATCGCATCGATCGTTTCAGGTGTTGTCTCCCGTCGGCCGAGACTCACCGAAGGAGAGCAGTGTGGGTACGGCAGCAAAGAATCTTGATGGCGGCGGCAGAAAGGGCTCGCGTGGCGCGAGGCTCTCACTCCCCGTCGTGGTGTGTGGCGGGGCTGGCTTCCTTGGTGCGCATCTATGCGCACGGCTGCTCGATGCCGGGCACCGCGTGATCTGCGTCGACAACTTCTGCACGAGCGACGAAGAAGCGATCGAGCATCTCGTGGGACGCCCGGGGTTCGAGCTGCAGCGGCGCGACATCGCGAGTCTCGGGGAAGAGGACTTCGGTCCCGTGAGCGCGATCTACAACATGGCCTGCGCCGCCTCGCCCGTGCACTACCAGCGCCGGCCGCTCGAAACGCTTCTCACGAGCGTTCGCGGCATGGACAACTTGCTCAGGATCGCGCGTCGCTATCAGGCGCGCATTTTTCAGGCGTCCACCAGCGAGGTTTACGGACATCCGACCATTCATCCACAGCGCGAGAGTTACTGGGGTCACGTCAATCCTGTCGGGCCGCGCTCATGCTACGACGAAGGCAAGCGCTGCGCTGAAACCTTGTGCTTTATCTACGAGCAGCAATACGGCGTGCCAGTGCGGATCGCGCGCATTTTCAACACTTACGGGCCCGGCATGCGCCTGGCTGATGGCCGCGTGGTGATCAATTTCATCGTTCAGGCGCTCGCCGACGAGCCGCTCAGCGTCTACGGCGACGGCCGGCAGACCCGCTCGTTCTGCTATGTCGATGATCTGATCGACGGGATCCTCCGCATGATGCAGCCGGGCAGCGAGATCACCGGGCCGATCAACCTGGGCAATCCGCAGGAGATCGAGATCGCGGAGCTGGCGCGCCGCATCATCCGGCTCACAGGCACGCGCTCGAAGGTTCAGACGGGAGCGCTGCCCGTCGACGATCCGCCGCGTCGGCGTCCGGATATTTCGCTGGCAGTCGAAGCGCTTGGTTGGCAACCGCGCACGGACCTCGACGTCGGGCTCGAGCGAACGATCGCCGATGTGCAGGTTCGGCTCGAGAAGGGTGAGGCGGGGCTCGTACGCGAGCTTCCAACGGTCGGCAAACGAGCTGTCGCGGGGGCGAACGCGCTATGAGCATGAGTGAGGCCCGCATTCTCATCACAGGCGGAGCCGGCTTCATCGGCTCGCATCTGGCCAATGCACTCGTGGAGCAGGGCTGTCGCGTGCGTGTGCTGGATGCTCTCAAGGAACAGGTGCACGGTCCCGAGGCGCAGTTCCCGAGCTATCTGCATACTGAAGTCGAACGGGTTACAGGCGACATCCGCGATCGAGACGCGCTGCGCAAGGCGCTTGCCGGAGTTACGCACGTTTATCACTTTGCCGCGGCCGTCGGCGTCGGTCAGAGCATGTACGAGATCGAGCACTATACGGACGTGAACAATCGGGGCACGGCGGTGCTGCTTGAAGCTCTCATGCGGCATCCCGTGCAACGCCTGGTGGTCGCTTCGAGCATGAGCGTCTACGGCGAAGGACTTTACCGACGAGGCAACACTCTGTACGAGCCGCCTCTGCGCTCGCGAGAGCAGTTGAGCCGCGATCAGTGGGATGTATGCGATGAGAGAGGAATCCTCGAGCCTGTGCCCACGCCCGAGACCAAGCGCACTGCGCCAGCCTCGGTCTATGCGTTGTCGAAGCTGGACCAGGAGCAACTCTGCCTCATGTTCGGAGCTGCCTACGACGTGCCGACGGTGGCCCTGCGCTTCTTCAACGCCTACGGCCCGTATCAGTCGCTCTCGAATCCATACACGGGCGTGTTGGCAATCTTCGCTGCGCGTTGTCTGAATCGTAATCCGCCGCTGATCTTCGAGGATGGCATGCAGCGGCGCGATTTCGTCAGTGTCTGGGACGTCGTGCAAGCCTGCAAACGCGCTCTGACGACGCAGTCGATCGGCGAGGTGTTCAACATCGGCTCTGGCCGCGCCCGCTCGGTGCTCGAGGTGGCCTCGGCGATGATCGAGACGCTGGGCAGCCCGCTCGAGCCGATCATCACGGGCAAGTATCGTCTCGGCGACATCCGCCATTGCTTCGCCGACATCTCGAAAGCCCGGCGGCTGCTCGGGTACGAGCCACGCGTGCGCTTCGAGGACGGGCTCATGGAGCTGGCGGACTGGCTGGCAGGTACGCAGGCGGCGGACAACTTCATGCAGGCGACTTCGGAGCTCGACCGCCGGGGGCTGACGCTGTGAGCGCTTCGATGGCGAACGCGCCGCGGATTCTCATCACCGGAGGCGCCGGCTTCGTCGGAACCAATCTTGCGAAACATCTGCTCGCGCGTGGCGCAAACGTCAGGATTCTGGATGCGCTGATGCGATCCGGCAGCGAGCGCAATCTCGAATGGCTCGCCAGCCGTTATCCCGTTCTCGAAGTCATGCGCGGCGACGTGCGCGATCGGTCGGTGGTCACCGAAGCGGTAGCGGGAATCGATCACATCTTTCATCTCGCCGCGCAAGTTGCAGTCACGAGCAGCCTGGTCGAGCCGCGGCTCGATTTCGAAATCAACGCCCTTGGTACGCTCAATCTACTCGAGGCCGCGCGTGCGTGCGCGAAACCGCCTTCGATCATTTTCTCCTCGACCAACAAGGTCTACGGCGTTTTGCCCGACGTGCAAGTGCGCGCATCGGATAAGCGCTACGTGCCGGTGGACGAAACTCTGCGGGCAAACGGAATCGACGAACGGAGGCCGCTCGACTTTCACAGCCCGTACGGCTGCTCCAAGGGAGCAGCCGAGCAGTATGTGCTCGACTACTCGCGCAGCTTCGGCCTCAAAGCAGTCGTGTTCAGGATGAGCTGCATCTATGGCCCGCACCAGCACGGCAACGAGGATCAGGGCTGGGTCGCCCATTTCGTGCGTAGCGCTGCGGCCGACAGCCCGGTCACGATCTACGGCGATGGAAAGCAGGTTCGCGACGCGTTGTTCGTCGACGATCTGGTAGATGCGTTCGAGCGCGCTCGCGAGAGCATCGATCGGCTCAGCGGGCAGGCTTTCAACCTGGGTGGCGGAGTCGGCAGCACGGTCAGCCTCCTGGAGCTGATCGACCACATCGAGCGGCTGACAGGCCGTAGGCTGCGGACCTCTTTCGACCTCTGGCGCGTTGGGGACCAGAGGTATTACGTGTCGGACGTCAGTCGCTTCTCGAAAGCGACGGGCTGGCATGTGCGCACGAATCTCGAGACTGGACTGAAGGCATTGTGCGAATGGTTCGACATCGCGACGCAACGCATCGATCCGGCCGGAACGCGACGCTCGCGCGAGGAGACTGCCGGCCGGAAAGCGCGCCCATGAAGCGTGCGGAGCTGCACAGGGCTGCGGCGCTGGTGCAGCCGATGACAATTCAAGTAGTCACGGTGCCGAGACCGCGGCCCGGGCCCGGAGAAATACGTGTGAGGCTCGAGGGCTGCGGGATCTGCTCTTCCAATCTGGCTTTGTGGGAAGGGCGTCCGTGGTTCGAGTATCCGCACGAGGCAGGCTCACCCGGGCATGAAGGGTGGGGGCGGGTCGATTGCGTCGGCCCGGGCGTGAACGATCTCGACGAAGGGGAGCGAGTGGCGATCGTCTCCGCCAAAGCCTACGCCGAGTACGACGTCGTGCCGCGTGCGTTGGCCGTTCGGCTTGGTCCGGAGCTCGATGCGCTGCCATTTCCAGGTGAGCCGCTCGGCTGCGCGATGAACATCTTCGAGCGCAGCGACATTCGCGCGGGTCACTCGGTTGCGATCGTCGGCCTCGGGTTTCTCGGCATAGTGCTTACTCAGCTCGCGTCGGCTGCCGGTGCATACGTAGTTGGATTGTCGCGCCGGCAGTACGCGCTCGACTTTGCCTTGCGAATGGGGGCGCGGCACGTCGTGCAGGTGGATCGCGACTCGAACGCTCGAGGAGCGGCGTTGGCGATTGTTGGAGGGCGCGGATATGACCGCGTGATCGAGGCTGGAGGAGTGCAATCGACTCTCGATCTGGCGAGCGCGCTGACGGCTGAGTACGGCCGCCTGGTGATCGCGGGGTATCACCAGGACGGACTCAGGGAAGTGAACATGCAACAGTGGAACTGGCGCGCGCTCGAGGTGATCAACGCGCACGAGCGAGCGCCGGAGCGCTATGTGTCCGGGATCGAGCGCGCAGTGCGCGCGGTCATGGATGGGCGCCTCGATCCGTTTCCCCTGTTTACCCATGAGGTCTCGCTCGAGACGCTCGATCGTGGCTTCGAGCTGACACGCGCCCGACCGCAGGGGTTCATGAAAGCTGTGGTGCGCATCGGGTCGGCATGAGCGCGCAGCTTCAACAGCCAGCCTCGCAATCCGCCCGCCCGGCACGGCTGGGCTTTCTGGGCCTGGGGTGGATTGGTCGCAAGCGCCTGGACGCTCTGCAAGGCTGCGAGGACGTCGAGATCGTGGCCTTTCACGATATCGATCCGAAGAGGACGAGGGCCGCGGCTGAGGCTCATCCGACTGCGCTCGTCGCGCAGGACGTGGACGCGTTGCTCGCGTGCGATCCGGACGGCGTGGTCATTGCCACCCCGAACGCATTGCATGCGCAAGACGCGGTCGCATGCCTCGAGCGCGGGATCGCCGTTTTCTGCCAGAAGCCGCTTGCGACTTGCCTCGAGGACACGCGTCGAGTCATCGACGCCGCGCAACGCGCCGATCGGCTGCTTGGCATCGACTACTGCTACAGGCACGTCCAGGGCATGTCGGAGCTGAAGAGCCGCCTCGGCGCCGGCGAGTTGGGCGATCTCGTGTCGATCGACCTCACGTTCCACAACGCCTACGCGCCCGACAAGGCTTGGTGTCTGGAGAGGCGCCTGTCAGGAGGAGGATGCCTCCTCGATCTGGGTGTGCACTTGATCGATCTGGCTCTCTGGCTCCAGGACGCGCCCGAAATGGAGCTCGTGAGCAGCCGGTTGTACGCGCAAGGGCGCAGTGTGCGCGCAGCGGACGCAATTGAGGACAGCGCATATGTGGAGTTGCGCCAGGCGAACGGAGCACTCGTAAGGGTCGCATGCTCGTGGAACGCACACATCGGTTGTGAGGCAATCATCGGCATGCGAATGCTCGGTACGCAGGGCGGAGCGTATTGGCGCAATGTGGGCGGCTCGTTCTACGACTTCGAGCTGGATATCTCGCGGGGAAATTCGAGCGAGCGTCTCGGCACTTACCCGGACGATTGGGGCGGTCGCGCGCTGAAAGAGTGGGTCCGGCAGCTCCGGCAAGACCGCTCCTTCGACCCGCAGGCACTGATGATCGAGCGCGGTGCAGCGCTCATCGAAGAGATGTACCGGTCATGAAGGTGCTGATGACGGCCGACGCAGTGGGCGGCGTTTGGACCTATGCGCTGGAGCTTAGCGCTGCGCTCGCGAGGCACGACGTAGAAGTGCTGCTCGCGACCATGGGTCCGTTGCCGACTGCGATGCAGCGGGAGCGGGCGAGAGAGATCCCGAACCTCAGGCTCGAGTGCTCGCAGTACAAGCTCGAATGGATGCGAGAGCCCTGGGATGACGTCGATCGCGCTGGCCACTGGCTGCAGGAGCTTGCCGATCGGCAAGGGGCGGACATCGTCCACTTGAACGGTTACTCGCACGCCGCGCTCGACTGGTCGAAACCGGTGCTCACCGTTGCGCACTCCTGCGTGTACTCGTGGTGGCGAGCAGTACACCGCGCGGATCCTCCGCAGGAGTGGAGTACCTATCGAGCGCGCGTAACTGAGGGGCTCAATCGCGCCGATCGCATCGTGGCGCCCACCCAGGCCTTTCTCGACGATCTGTGTCGACTGTATCGACCCACGACTGCGACTGCCGTCATTCACAACGCGCGCTCGCCGAGCTTCTGCCTGCGCACCCAGCCTCACAAGCGGCTGCCGGCGATCTTTGCGTGCGGGCGGTTGTGGGACGAGGCGAAGAGCATTCGCATTCTCGATTCAGCCGTTCGGGGCCTGCCCTGGCACGCCTATGTCGCCGGAGATGTGATCGCGCCGGACGGAAAATACGTTCGAGTCTCCGCGCTTCGCTGCCTGGGTGCGCTTTCCCAGCGCGACCTCGCCGCGTGGCTGAAGCGAGCTGCCATTTTCGTCCACCCGGCGCGGTATGAGCCGTTCGGGCTCGCAGTGCTGGAAGCGGCGCTCGCGGGATGCGCGCTCGTGCTTTCCGATCTGCCCACCCTGCGAGAGCTGTGGAGCGGAGCGGCGATTTTCGTGAATGCAAACGATGCGGCCGCGGTGAAGCGTGCGCTCAACGGACTGATCTCCGATCCGGAGCGCTTGCGCTATCTATCGGAGGCGGCGCGATCACGCGCGTACCGATACACGCCGGAGGTCATGGCCGATGCGTATGTCGCGCTTTATCGCGATCTGATTGCCACGTCGCGGCGAGGAGAGCGGGCTGTCGCATGAAGTTCGTGCTCTTCTACCATTCGCTGATTTCCGACTGGAATCATGGCAACGCGCATTTCCTGCGAGGAGTCGCGAGCGATCTGCTCGCGCGTGGGCACGACGTGGAGATCTACGAGCCTGCAGACGGATGGAGTGTGCGCAATCTGCTCGAGGAAGTCGGTCCGGCGGCGATCCGGGGCTTCGAGCAGACCTACCCGGAGCTGAGCAGTCACCGGTATACCTTCGAGTGCCTCGATGTCGATCTCGCGCTCGATGGAGCGGACGTCGCGATCGTGCACGAATGGAATGAGCCGAAGCTGATTCGCCGCATCGGCGAGTGTGCATCGAGCATTGGTTGTCACGCATTCTTTCACGATACGCACCATCGCAGCGTCACCGAGCCGGCCGCGATGGCGGCTCTGGATCTGCGGCATTACGACGGGGTGTTGGCATTCGGAGAGACAGTTGCCGAGCGCTATCGACGAAATGCCTGGGCGGATCGTGTCTGGGTGTGGCATGAAGCCGCCGACGTTCGACGCTTTCGACCGCTCGAAGCGCCCTCCCGCGAGGGGGATGTCGTATGGATAGGAAACTGGGGCGATGAGGAGCGCAGCGCAGAGCTGCACGAGTTTCTCATCGATCCGGTGGCGCGGCTCGGGCTCGAGGGCAAGGTCTACGGCGTGCGATACCCGCGTTCTGCGATCGACCAGCTCCGGGCGGCAGGCCTCGCCTACGAAGGGTGGCTTCCGAACTATCGAGTGCCGGAAGTGTTCTCCCGATATGCCTGCACCGTGCATGTGCCCAGGCGCGCTTACGTAAGCACGCTTGCAGGCGTGCCGACGATCCGGATTTTCGAAGCGCTCGCCTGCGGCATTCCTTTGATCAGCGCCCCCTGGGAGGACACCGAGCGCCTGTTCCGCACCGGCGTCGATTACCGGGTTGCGCGGGATGGAGCTGAGATGAAGCGTCACCTGCGAGACGTGCTCGATGATGCAGCGATGGCGCGCACCCTGGCGCAGAACGGGTTGCGGACCATTCGCGAGCGTCACACGTGCTCGCATCGAGTGGACGAGTTGCTTGCGATCGTGGCCGAGCTCGAGGCCCCCGTAGGCGAGGCACTGAGCGGCTGACGAGCGCCCGGAGAGTCCCTCATGTCTCATCTGCCCACTCTCGCGATGTTCGGCTCGAGCCTGGTCTCGGCCTACTGGAACGGCGCCGCTACGTACTACCGGGGCATCATCCGGGCGCTGCATCGGCTTGGTTTCGAGGTCGTGTTCTACGAGCCGGATGCCTTTGAGCGCCAGCAGCATCGTGACATTCCGGATCCGGACTGGGCGCGCGTCGTCGTCTATCCCGCGACTCGAGCCGGCGTCGATTCAGCTCTGCAAAGCGCGCAGCATGCGGACATCCTGATCAAGGCGAGCGGCGTAGGAGTGTTCGATGAGTATCTCGAAGCGGAGATTGCCCGTATGGGGAACGACCGTCGGACGACGGTGTTCTGGGATGTGGACGCTCCGGCAACCCTCGAGCGCATGCGCCGCGATCCATTCGATCCGTTCCGCAAGCAAGTCTCTCGCTACGATCTGATTTTGACGTATGGCGGCGGGCCGCCTGTCGTCGATGCGTACGAACGCTTCGGCGCGCGTTGTTGCGCGCCCATCTACAACGCGCTCGATCCGGACGTGCACTTTCCCGTCACTCCCGATGCGCGCTTCGAGGGGGATCTCGCCTTCCTCGGCAATCGCCTGCCGGATCGAGAGGCGCGCGTGCGCGAGTTCTTCCTGGAGCCGGCTCGCCAGCTTCCCGGCCATCGATTCGTGCTTGGCGGCAGCGGCTGGGCGGAGCACGTCGAGCTGCCGAAGAACGTGCGCAGCGTGGGTCACGTTTACACGCGCGATCACAACGCGTTCAACTGCTCCTCGTTGGCGGTGATCAACATCAATCGCGACAGCATGGCGAACGTGGGCTACTCACCGCCGACCCGTGTGTTCGAGGCGGCGGGTGCTGCAGCGTGTCTGGTCTGCGACGCCTGGGAGGGCATCGAACAGTTTCTCGAGCCGGGCAGGGAAGTGCTGTGCGTCGAGTCCACCGCAGATGTCGTGATGCTTCTGCCAAGTTTGTCGGCGAAGACGGCCCACAGCATCGGACAGGCGGCGCGCCAGCGCGTGCTTGCCCAGCACACTTATGCGCAGCGGGCGGCGCAGTTGCGATCGCTTCTCGTCGGGCCGCCTCACTCGAACCCGCATCCCCGCGGCAGCCACTCGAAGGAAACCCGTGTCCAGATCGATTGACATCGTGTTCATCGGCCTCGCCATCACGTCCTCGTGGGGCAACGGCCACGCGACCACCTATCGCTCCCTCATCAAAGGGCTCGCGAGCCACGGCCACCGTGTCCTGTTTCTGGAACGTGATCTACCCTGGTACGCGCAGAACCGTGATGCGCCGCGCCTCGATTATTGTGAGACGCAGCTCTATTCGGATGCGGCAGATTTGCGGGCACGATTCGGCGCTCGGGTGCGCGCGGCCGATGCAGTCATCGTTGGCTCCTATGTCAAAGAGGGCGCCGAGGTGTGCGACTGGGTGCTCGAGGAGTCCCGAGGCATCCGGGCCTTTTACGACATCGACACGCCCGTAACGCTCTCGCGTCTTCAAAGTGGCACGTGCGAGTACCTGCGAGCCGATCAGATCCCACAGTTCGACGTCATGCTGAGCTTTACGGGCGGCCCGACGCTCGAGCGCTTGGAAGCGGAGTTCGGTGCGAGGCGTGCTCGCGCGCTCTATTGCAGCGTCGATCTGCAACAGTATCGGCCCGAGCCTGTGCCCCAGGACATAGAGCTGGGCTACATGGGCACCTACAGCGAGGACAGGCAAGCGGGGCTGGAAGCCCTTCTCAAGGAGCCGGCCCGGCGCCTTCCTTCGCGCCGCTTCGTCGTCGCGGGCGCGCAGTATCCAGAGCACTTGCTCTGGCCGCGTAACGTCGAGCGAATCGAGCATCTGCCGCCACGCGATCACTCGCTCTTCTACAGCCGCCAGCGATACACGCTCAATCTCACGCGGGAGCAAATGCGTCGCGCCGGCTTCTCACCCAGCGTGCGCTTGTTCGAGGCGGCGGCGTGCGGCACTGCGATCATCTCGGATGACTGGCCGGGGTTGACGGAGCTGTTCTCGCCTCGCGAGGAGATTCTGATCGCGCACGACGCGAGCGAAGTCGTGGCCTGCCTGGAGGAGATCTCGAATGCCGAGAGGGAACGCATCGCTCGCGCGGCGTTGGAGCGTGTCGTAGAGCAACATAGCGGCGCGCGTCGTGCACTCGAGCTTGAGGGCATCCTGGAAATGGCGCAACGCGAGGTCGCATCTTCACGGGCGCGCGATGCGGATGCTCCTTCGAAAGCATCGCGCTCATGCGCAACGATGTAGGAGCGCGGCAGTGCTGGTTGAGAAGCCCAAATCCTTGCGACAGGAGATCGAGGCGCTCGGCCCGTGGTTTCATAACCTGCATCTTCCCGACGGAACGCAAACGGCTCCGGGGCATCGCTTCGGCGATTTCCCGCGCTTCAAATGGCAGCATATAGAAGCGGCGGTGCCTGCGGACCTGAGCGGATGGTCGGTGCTCGACATTGGCTGCAACGCCGGCTTCTACAGCCTCGAGCTGGCTCGTCGCGGCGCGCGCGTGCTCGGGCTCGACGTCGAGCCGCTCTACATCAAGCAGGCGCGCTGGGCCGCGAGCCGATGCGGGCTCGAGGACAGGGTGCGCTTCGTAGAAGGCAACGTCTATCAGCTGAGCCACTGCCGGCGCAGGTTCGATCTCGTGTGGTTCACCGGCGTCTTCTATCACCTGCGCTATCCGTTGCTCGCCCTCGACCTCGTGCGCCGCGTGACCGCTCGCCTGATGATGTTTCAGAGCATGACGATGCCTGGAGCGGGCGTGCTGACTGTCCCCGAGGACCTGCCGCTCGATGGCCGCGACCTGATGCGCGAGGAGGGCTGGCCGAAAATGGCCTTCGTCGAGCATAGCGTCGCCGGGGACGAGACGAACTGGTGGGCGCCGAATCCTGCCTGCGTGGAGGCGATGCTGCGCTCGGCGGGGTTCGAAGTGCTGGCACGACCCGAGCACGAGTTCTATCTGACCCGACCCAAACGCAAAGTGCGGCGGCCGGAGCTGCAATACGTGCTGGATGCGGTTCGCGAGTCTGCTCCAGAGGCGCTCGATGCAGGCGCGCTTCTGGGAGCTGCGCGCGAGGGCTCCTGAGCGGACTATTTGTGAGTCGAGAGCAGCAGGCTCGTCTCCGAGCTCGACACGCCTTCGATCATCCTGATGCGACCGAGCACCCGGTCGAACTCTTCGAGGTTTTCCGCCCAGAGCTCGGCGACGATGTCCCAGCGCCCGTTGGTCGTGTGCAGGGCACCGATCGCCGGGTCGCCCCGCAGCGCTTTCAACACCGCATCCGTCCGGTTGCCTTCGACCGCGATGCTGGTGAGCGCGCGAATGCGCTGCTCCTGGACCTGCGGCTTGAGGCGCACCGTATAGCCGACGATCGTCCCTTCGCTCTCGAGGCGGTGGAGCCGGTTCTGAACGGTGCCCCTCGAGACGCGCAGCTCCTTGGCGAGCGAGGCGATGGAGGCGCGGGCGTTCTCCCGCAGCAAGGCGATCAGGCGTCGGTCGATTTCGTCCATTGAAGGACCCTCGGTCGGCCCTCATTGTAGTCAAATCGCCAGCATTGGCTAGCGGAATGCTCAAGGAACGCCGCTTTTTGGTCAGTCTTCTGGCTGTTCATTGGGCGCGTCCTTGAGAAGACTATCGGGTCTGGGGTCGCCGCCTGCGGCCCTCCCAGCAGCGAAGAGAGTGAAGTCATGGTCGATTACATCGGAATCGAGCGTGTTCGGACGCTCATCGCCCGCAAGGGCCTGGCGCCTTTCATGGAAGAGCTCGCGAGCGAGATCGAGGCCGACTACAAGCGCTGGAGCGAGTTCACCAAATCCCCGCGTCACGCGACGCATTCGGCGGTCGGCGTGATCGAGCTGATGCCTGCGAGTGACGGGCGGCTCTATTCCTTCAAATACGTCAACGGACATCCGAAGAACACGGCTGAGGGGCTGCTCACCGTCACTGCGTTCGGCGTGCTTGCGGAAGTCAGCACGGGCTATCCGCTGCTCCTTTCGGAGCTGACTTTCACGACTGCGTTGCGTACGGCGGCGATGTCGGCGCTCGTGGCGAAGTGGATGGCGCGGCCAGGGAGCCGGTCGATGGCGATGATCGGCAATGGTGCGCAGGCCGAGTTCCAGGCGGTTGCGTTCCATCACATGCTGGGGGTGCGTGAGCTCAGGCTCTACGACACCGACCCGCGCGCGACGGACAAGCTGATCCGCAACCTCGGCACGCTGAATCTTTCCGGCTTGCAGATCATTCGCTGCAACTCCACTGCCGAGGCTGTGCGTGGGGCCGACATTGTCACCACCGCGACCGCCGACAAGCGCAACGCGACCATTCTCACCCCGGAGATGATCGAGCCGGGCATGCACATCAACGGAGTCGGCGGCGACTGCCCGGGCAAGACCGAGCTGCACGCGGACATCCTGCGCCGGAGCGACGCCCGTGTGGTGGTCGAGTACGAGCCGCAGACCAGGATCGAAGGCGACATCCAGCAGCTCGAGCCGACGTTCCCGGTGATCGAGTTTGCCGACGTCGTAAGCGGCAAGACACCGGGCAGGGCGAATGACAAGGAAGTGACGATCTTCGACTCGGTCGGGTTCGCGCTCGAGGATTTCTCTTCGCTCCGGTATCTCTATCGCTTGCATCAGGAGGAGCGAGGACCGAGGCGCCAGCTCGACCTGGTGCCGCGCGTCGCCGATCCCAAGAATCTCTTTGCCGAGCTGGCGAGCGACGCCGACTCCGGCACGAGCGCGGAGCTTGCCCGGGTCGGAGGGTTGCGCGCATGAGCGCTGCCCGACCTGCGAGTCTGATCGGCGCGCCGACGGATGTCGGTGCAAGCGTCAGGGGCGCCTCGATGGGTCCCGAGGCGCTGCGCGTAGCGGGCCTGCAAAGCGCACTCGTCAGCCGCGGGCTCGATCTCGTGGATCGCGGCAATCTGAGCGGTCCCGGCAATCCCTGGCAGCCGGTGAAAGACGGCTATCGGCACTTGAACGAAGTGGTCGCCTGGAATCGGCAGGTGCACGAAGCCGTCTATCGAGAGCTCAACGAGCAGCGACTGCCGATTCTGCTCGGAGGCGATCATTGTCTCGCGATCGGCTCGATCAGCGCCGTCGCGCGCTATTGCCGCGAGCAGAACAAGAAGCTGCGCGTGCTTTGGCTCGATGCGCATGCGGATTTCAACACGTCCGAGCTCTCGCCGAGCGGCAACATCCACGGCATGCCGGTCGCGTGCCTGTGCGGCTTCGGCCCTCGCGAGCTGACTGAGATTGGCGGTTACCGTCCGGCGCTCAAGCCGCAGGACATCACCCAGGTCGGCATTCGAAGCGTCGACCCGGGTGAGAAGCGCTTCGTGCACGAGCAGGGCCTGGAAGTGTTCGACATGCGATACATCGACGAGATGGGCATGCGGCACACGATGGAGCAGGCGCTCGCCTCGCTCGACGACAACACGCACCTGCACGTGAGCTTCGATGTGGATTTCCTCGACCCGGAGGTGGCGCCCGGTGTGGCAACGACCGTGCCCGGAGGCCCGACGTACCGCGAGGCACAGTTGTGCATGGAGATGATCGCGGACACCGGGCGG
>DASVCI010000181.1:0-5565 GCA_036381695.1 Steroidobacteraceae bacterium | reverse complement strand
GTCCTTTTTTGTCCGACCCAGTATGAAGGGGAAAGAAGTCATGAAGAAAACCATCTCCACCACACTGAAGGCAGGTATTGCTGCTGTGGCCCTCGTTGCGGCCGGCGGCTGCGTGTCGCAGAAGACGGTTGATGAGATTCGTGCCACGGCCGAGAAGGCTGTGCAGGATGCAGCCGCCGCGAAAGCCGCTGCTGATTCCGCTGCTGCTGCCGCCCAGTCCGCGCGTTCCGCCGCTGACAGCGCTCAGAGCGCTGCCAACCAGGCGCTGCAGGCTGCCCAGGCGAGCCAGGCCTGCTGCGATGCCACGAACGAGAAGATCGATCGCATGTTCAAGAAGACCCAGGGCAAGTAACCCGTCGTCTTCGTTGACTGAAAAACGCCGCGAAGCGATTCGCGGCGTTTTTTTTATTTCTGCGCTTGCAAGTCTGTGCTTGCGAGCGGGCGCGCCGACGAACGGCGCTTCTGCGGCGACGAAAGGAAGGAAATCTGAACACCAATTCCAAGGGGCAGGGCACCCCTCTCAGGATCGCGCCGATCGGTGCGGCCCGATCCACGTCGTCTTCACCTTCAAGCGTTAAAGACAACGAAGCGGATCCCACAGCCTCAGCCATGGACTAACTCGGGTGGATAGGTGACCTCGGCCGCAGGATCCGCGCCAGAAGTCTACAGCACGGACCAATCCCAGCAGTGCATCGGGGACTTGCGCGGAAAGCGGCCGCCGGCGGGCGCCGTGCGCAGCTCAGTCCGTATCTGCCACGGCCGCGGGCTGCAGCAGCACCGGCTGCGGAATGCCCCTCGCCTCGAGATACGCCTTCTCCGCCTTGGCCCAGTCGATCGCGACCGTTCGGTCCTGAGTCGCTGAAACGAGGAGGCGCGTGATGTTGGTCAGGCTGGTCGCCTCGGGGTCGTCCTCTCCCTCGAGCGGCGCGTGGACATCGATGTACAGCTCATCGCCCAGCCAGCCCATGCGATAGCGCTCGTTGATCAGGCGCACCGGGGTGTTCACCGGCACGAGGGCGTAGAGCTCCTCGATGTCCTCCGGAAACAGCCGCACGCAACCATGCGTGACCTGCATACCGACGCCGGCCGGTTGATTCGTCCCGTGGATCAGGTACGCACCCCCCGGAATGCCGAGGCGCATTGCATACTCACCGAGCGGATTGTCCGGACCCGGCGGAACGGCCCTCGGGAGCGGGCGCCCTTCCGCCGCGTGCTCCCGGCGCACCGATTCGGGCGGATACCAGATCGGGTTCTTGCGCTTGGACACGACCCGCGTGAGCCCCAGCGGCGTCTTCCAATCCATTTTCCCGATGCTGATCGGATACGTGATGACGACAGGCACCTGCCCGGGTTTGGGCTTGGGGAAGTAGTAAAGGCGATGCTCCGCCAGGCTGATCACGATGCCTTCGCGCGGACCGTCCGGAAGGATGAATCGCGAAGGGATCACGACGCGCGTCCCCTCGCCCGGCAACCACACGTCGACACCGGGATTGGCGGCAACGATTTCCTCGTATCCGACTCCGTACCGCCGCCCTATGTCGAGCAGCGTGTCCTCATGCCGGGCGGTCACATATTGGATTTCGCCGATGACGCTGTCATGGCCGGAGGGGAGCGGATACATGGCCGCCTGCGCCTGGCCGAAGGCTGCCACCAGCGCCACGACAGCGACAGCTCGCAAGAGCACGGCTTCGATCCGGATCTTCATGACTCGGGAAGTCTAGCAGCTCGTCACACGAGAGAATGTGAGGCCCCTGCTGATCACGTCAACTGAGCCTGGAGGAGGTTCGCGATCTGCGTGGGGACGCCCTTGCGTGCCTCGATCAGGCCCACCCGGATTGCATTGGTGAACGACACGACGTCGGCGCTGCCGTGGCTCTTGATGACGATGCCCGTCAGGCCGACCATGCTCGCGCCGTTGTAGGTTCGCGGGTCGAACTCTTTGCGCAGCGCGCGTAAGACGGGCCACGAGGCCAACGCGCTCAGGTACCGCGCAGGATTGCGCGTGTATTCCGTCTTCACGACGCTCACGAGCATGTTGGCCAGCCCTTCCATCGTCTTCAGGGCCACGTTGCCGGTGAAGCCGTCCGTGACCACCACGTCCACCTCGCCCGAGAAGATGTCGTCGCCCTCCACGAAGCCTACGTAGTTGAGCTTGCTGGCCGAGAGCAGGCGCGCGGCATCCTGCACCACGCTGTCTCCTTTCATCTCCTCCTCGCCGATATTCAGGATGCCCACGCGAGGCTTCGCGATGCCGTGCATATCTTGCGCGACAACGGAGCCCATGACCGCGAATTGGAACAAGTGCTCGGCGCTGCACTCGGAGTTTGCCCCGAGATCGAGCATGTGAGTGTGTCCGTGGCGCGCACGGATACGCGAGATGATGGCGGGACGATCTATACCTTCGATCGTTTTCAGGACGAAGCGCCCGATGGCCATGAGCGCGCCGGTATTGCCCGCGCTCACGCACGCGTGCGCCTCGCCTGCCTTCACGAGGTCGATGGCAACGCGCATCGACGAATCCTTCTTGCGCCGCAGAGCGTCCTGCGGCTTCTCGTCCATGGTGACGACCTGCGTCGCTTCGTGAACCCGCACCCGGCGGGCGAGCGATGCGGGACATTTACGCAGCAGGTCGCGGATCGGCTCGCCGAGCCCGACGAGCACGATGTTGAGATCCGCCTCGCGCGCGAGGGCCTCGAGGGAGGCTGGGACGGTGACGGAGGGGCCGTGGTCGCCCCCCATGGCGTCGACCGCAATCGTGATCGGCCGGGAGCTGCTCAAGGAGGTCGCGACGAAGCCGCAGCCCTCGCCGGGCCCGGCTTCGAGCCAGGCAGGTTATTCCGCTTCGGCCTTGTTGCGGCTTTCGAGAATCTTCTTGCCGCGATAGAAGCCGTCCGGCGTGATGCGATGGCGCGTGTGCGTCTCGCCGGAGGTCGGGTCCACCGACAGCGCCGGGCGGGCGAGCGCATCGTGCGAACGATGCATGCCGCGCTTGGAAGGGGTCTTTCTGCTCTTCTGAACTGCCATGATCCTTTACTCCAGGAGTTGCGGCATGCCGGCTCAGCGCCGGTTCAACATGTCCCGCAGATTTCGAAAAGGTTGCTGCCTCGGCGCCTCGCTCTCCTCTTCGGAGCTTGCGCCGGCGCCCACCGCGCACTGCTCGCTCTCGTGCCTCGCCACCAGCGGCAGCGCCAGGAGCGCCTGCTCTTCGACCAGCCAGCGCAGGTCCAGGCGCGTGGCCTCCGCGATCACCGGCTCGAAGCCGGCAGGCTCGTCGGCTCGCTCTTCAGCGACCACGATGACGCGAAATGGTTCGTCGAGCTTTATGCTCACCGCCCCGAGGCAGCGCTGGCACGTCAGCACGACGGTGCCTTTCAGCGATCCCTCTATCGCGGGCCGGCCTTCCACCAGCGAGAACCCGAGGCGCGCCTCGATCTCAAACCCCGCTTCGGCGCCCGCCTCGGACAACCGCGGCAACTCTGCTGCAGTGAAGCGCCGCTTGAGCTCGCTCCCGAGCCGCGCGCACGCGTCGGCATCGACGATTGCGTTCTGGGAAGCGGCCGGGGGGCGCGGCATGGGGCGCGTATACTAGCGGCCACCCTTGGGGGTGTCAAAACAAGAAAGAGGCCTAAATGGTTGTTTTAGTGGGGCTTGTTGGGGGATGGCAGCGCCCCGCCCGGGAGCGCGCCCAATGAGCGGCGCCGAGACGTCGAAACCTGCCCTCAAATTGGTTCTGGCATCAGGCTCTCCCTACCGCCGCAAGCTTCTCGAGCGGTTCGGGCTGCCATTCACCGTTGCGGTCTCGAATGTGGATGAGGAGCCGCTCCCCGGAGAATCGCCGGTCGATCTCGTCCGGCGGCTCGCTCGCGACAAGGCTGAAGCGGTGGCTCGACGCCATCCGCAGAGCTTGGTGATCGGCTCCGACCAGCTCGCCGTATGCGGGCGCGAAGTGCTCGGCAAGCCGGGCTCGGGCGAGCGCGCGATCGCCCAGCTCAAGGCGCTGAGCGGTCAACGCGTCGTGTTCAATACTGCTGTGCACGTCATCAACACCGAAACCGGTGCGCATGACGGCCACTTGGACGTGACGACGGTGCACTTCCGCCCACTCACCGACGAAGAGATCCGTCGCTACGTCACTCGCGACAAACCCTACGACAGCGCGGGCGGCTTCAAGATCGAATCGCTCGGCGTCGCGCTGTTCGATCGAGTCGAATCGCAAGATCCGACCGGGCTCATCGGGCTGCCGCTCATCTGGCTGGCCGGCGCGTTGCGGCGATACGGCGGCTTTGCGATTCCCTGAGCCGCCCGGCTGCTCAAGAGCTCAGCGCGAAGAGCCGGCTCGCAACCGGTCGAGCACCGCCTGCAACTCCTCGGGAAGCGCCGCTTCGATAGTGAGGCGTCGCCCCGCCTCACCATGCGTGAACGTCATGGCGCTCGCGTGCAGGAACATGCGAGACAAGCCGTAAGGCCTGAGCTTCGCATCCTTCTCGCGATCACCGTACTTCTCGTCGCCAGCAATCGGATAGCCGGCATGCGCCGCATGCACGCGGATCTGATGCGTGCGCCCGGTCCCGATCGACACATCGAGAAGCGTCGCGAGCCGCCCGAAATGCTCGAGCGGCTTGAACTTCGTCAGCGCCTCCTGTCCGGCTGCGTGCACGCGAACCACTCGCTCCCCGCCCTGCTTGAGGTTGGTCTTGAGCGGCAGGTCCAGGGTCTTCTCGCCGAACGGCCAGCGCCCGACGACGAGGGCCAGGTAGCGCTTGTGCATCTCGCGCTGCCGCAACTGGGCGTGCAGGTCCCGCAGGACCGCCCGTCGCTTGGCGATGAGCAGGCACCCGCTCGTCTCCCGGTCGAGCCGATGGACGAGCTCGAGCTCCCCGAGCTCGGGGCGCGCGGCCCTGAGGGCCTCGATGACGCCGAAGCTGAGCCCGCTGCCCCCGTGCACCGCGACGCCCGCGGGCTTGTTGATCGCGATCAGGTCGCGGTCCTCGTGGATGATCGAGCCGGTGACGAAGTCCCTGAGCGCCTTGCTCGGCGCTTTGCGTGAGCCCTCTTCGTCGCCGGGCGTCCGTTTCACGGGCGGGAGCCGCACCCGATCTCCGGCCTTGAGCCGGTAGTCCGGTTTGGCACGGCGGCCGTTCACACGCACCTGCCCTGTCCGCACAATGCGATACACGAGACTTCGGGGAACGTCCTTGAGCACGCGGTGCAGGAAATTGTCCAGCCGCTGCCCGGCCTCCCCTTCCCCGGCCTCGAGGTAGCGCACGCCGGAGCCTGCGCCGCCATGGTGGTTCGCGTCGGAGGTGCTCAGCATGCGTCCGCCGCTTCGAATCGCGCGTAAGCCATTGATTGCCCGTTGAGTTGAAGATCGAGCCCTGATATGCTGCGCGCGGATTTCAGGGCTTGAGAGCGCCGCTCGGCCAATGCGGCAGCGCCCTCAAGGTCCACACGTGGCGCCGGGAGGCTGGCCGCAGGGCCGAACTCGAGGCGCCGCATCTTAGTTGGTTCGGCCTGAACCTGTCTCACCCGGTCTGCCGTTGCGATGACCGCGCGCCCGTTGGAGCT
>DASVCI010000180.1:0-3881 GCA_036381695.1 Steroidobacteraceae bacterium | reverse complement strand
CGCCCGGAGCGGGCGGATGCGAAGAGGACCCGAGCGCTGCGTGACAGCCGCAACATCAACAGCAAAAGTGCTGCCGGGCAGCGAGCCGGAGGAGGGCGCGCTGTGGCGGGAAGATCTGTTGCGCCAGCTCGTCGCGACGCTTCCGCACTGTGTGTTCGTGCTCGACCGGAGCCTGGCCGTCCTGACGGCCAACCGCAGCCTCGGCGAGTTGAGCGTGCAAGCGCTGGAAGGCCGCCCGATCACCGATTGCCTGCCCTCGCAGCTGCATCAGCAGGCGCTCGCGTCCTGCCATCGGGTGCTCGCGACCGGGCAGATCGACGGCTACACGGCTGAGATCGACGGGCCGGACGGGCAAGCGCGCTATTTCGAGGTGCGGGTCGCTCCGATCCGCGAGGGCGAGCGAATCGTCGCGCTCGCTCTGATCGCAACGGAGACGACCGGTCAGGTGCGGGCGGAGCGCGCCATCGCGACCCAGGCGCGCATGATCGAATCGATGCTCGAAGGCGTCGCGGTGCTGAACCAGCACGCGCTGATCGAGATCACCAACCCGGCGTTCGACACGATGTTCGGCTACCGGCGCGGGGAGTTGATCGGCCGCACGATGACGGCGCTCACCGGCTGGCCGTTCGGCACCTCCGAGCGCTGGCAGCAGATTGCGGCGGACCGAAGCGGCTCGACGCGGGTCGAGTTCGAAGGCCGGCGCGCCGACGGCACGCACTTCGCGGCGGCGGGCGTCGTCTCGCGGTTCGAAGTGGCCGGGCGCAATCACAGCCTGGTGGTGCTGCAGGATGTGAGCGAGCGCAAGCAGCTCGAGCGCGCAGTGCTGGAAGCTGTGAATCGCGAGCAGTACCGGATCGGCAATGATTTGCACGACAACCTCGGGCAGGAGCTGACGGGCATCGCGCTCATGCTGCGCGGGATGGCCGGACGGCTCGCGAGCGAGTATCCGCCGTTACTGCCGGAGATCGAGGGCATCACGAAGCTCGTGAACAACGCGATCGAGAGCACGCGGGCGCTCGCCCGGGGGCTCTCGCCGGTGAACCTGGAGCGAGGCGGGCTCAAGGACGCGCTCGAGGGCCTCGCGATGCATGCGAGCGAGCTCTACGGCGTACAGGTTACTTGTACCCATCGCCTCTACCGCACGATGCGGCCGATGAATGCCGAGCTCGCGAACCATCTGTATCGGATCGCGCAGGAGGCGGTCCGCAACGCCGTCCGCCATGGACAGGCACGGTCTATACGACTGCACTTGCATGGAGCCCGCGCTAAGGTGCGGCTGACAGTGACGGACGACGGGATCGGTATGCCCGCGGGCGCGATGGACGCGGCGGGCATGGGGCTCAAGATCATGCGCTATCGCGCCCGCATGCTCGGCGGCGAGGTCCGGTTCGAGCGAGGCGAGCCGCAGGGTACGCGCATCGTTTGCGAATGCCCGATCGAGCCGGCCGAGGCGGAGGCGCGCCCGGCGCGTGCACGAAGCCGCTCAGGCGGCGGACGAGGCCCGGCGCGATGAGGCCCCGGGCGGCAACGGAACGATTTTTATGGGTCAGACTCTGCGATCGATGTCGGCGAACGGATCGTGCCTCCCGACGCCCCATGGATCTCAGGCGCTGAGATGTTCAGGAGTGTAGCCATGACCGTAGGATCTTCTTTGTTCAAGAGCCCGCACCGTCCGCCGACGGGCGCCCCGAAGGACCGCAAGCGCCGGGTGCTCATCGTCGATGACCATCCGATCGTGCGCCAGGGGCTGCGCCGGCTCATCGAGGCCGAGTCGGACCTCGAGGTGTGCGGCGAGGCCGAGACGGCCCGCGAGGCGAAGTCGCTCATCCGCGAGCTCGAGCCCGACGCGGTGATCATCGATGTCTCGCTCAAGCAGGGCGACGGCCTCGAGCTGGTGAAGGATGCGCGCGCGCACTATCCCTCGCTCCCCTTGCTCGTGCTTTCCATGCACGATGAGGCGATCTATGCCGAGCGCATGCTGTCCGCGGGCGCGAACGGATACATCATGAAGCAGGCCGCATCGGATCAGTTTCTGGTGGCGCTGCGCCGGGTGCTCGAAGGCGGCATCTACGTGAGCGAGGCGGTCGGCAACAGCATGATCGAGAAGTTCGCCTCGGGCGGGGCGTACATCTCGTCCAATCCCGTCGACAGCCTGACCAACCGCGAGCTGCAGGTGCTGCACATGATCGGCAAGGGCCTCTCGACCCGGCAGACGGCCGAGGCATTGAACCTCAGCGTCAAGACGGTCGAGTCGCACCGCCAGCGCATCAAGCGCAAGCTCTCGCTCAGGACATCGGCACAGCTGATGCAGTACGCTGTCAACTGGTACGCTGGTCGCGAGCCCTCGCACCGAGGCTGACAGGCTGGGGCTCATCGGCTTGGCCGACTCCCGCGACAGGCACCTGGCCTCGAGGAACGGCCGGGCACAGGCCGCGGGCGCAACGAGTGGGCACTGAATCGAAGGCTGAATAAACGCCGGCTCGGGCATACACAGGAACGCGTACGATGAATTTGCCGCAAGGACTGCTTGGAGCAGCAGGAGTCACCGGGCTCCTCGTCGGCTTCGTGCTGGCGAGCGTACCGGCGGCCGTGCTGTTCGTCGCATGGCGGCGCCTGAAGCGCGGAGCAGCGCTGCACGCCGAGCAGATGGCCACCCACCGGCGCAACCAGGCGATCGTCGAAGGCTCGGGCGAGGGTGTGCTCGAGCTCGACAACGTCGGGCACGTTCGTTACGCCAATCCCGCCGCCGCGAAAATGCTCGGCTATGAGCTCGACGAGCTGCCCGGGCTCGACTATCGGGTGCTGATAAACACGCGCGCCGATGGCGACCGGACTGATCCGATCCGTCGTGTGCGCTACACCACCGACATCATGCGCGGCGTGGGCGCGCTCCTGCGCCGGAAGAACGGCCAGTATCGCCCCGTCGAATACAAGATCGTGCCGGTCACCGAGCAGGGCACCACCATCGGTACCGTCCTCGTGTTCAGAGACGTCGGCGAGCGCGTGCGGCTCGACAACCTGCTCAAGGACATGCAGACCACCGCCAAGATCGGCGGCTGGGAATACGATGTAGACACGAAGAAGATGCACTGGACGGAGGCCGTGTACGCGATCCACGACCTGCCGGTGGGCCAGGCCATCGACTTCGAGACCACGCGCGAGCTGTTTCATCCGGAGGATCGCGAGAAGCTCCTCGCCGCGGGCCGCAAGGCTATCGACACCGGCGCGCCTTCCGACCTGCATCTGCGCATGGGGAGCGCGCGCGGCCGTCAGCTCTGGGTTCGTTTGATCATCAAAGCGGAGCGTCGCGGCGGCCGCACGGTCCGTCTGCATGGAACGGTCCAGGACGTCACCGATCGAGTGGTCGCCGAGCGGCAGTTGCGCGAAACGCGCGACTTCTTCGAGCTCACGCTCAACGCCGTGCCGACTCCGATCAATTATTTCAATCGCGACTTCATCATGACGTATGCGAACCGGGCGCTCGAGGAGTGGCATGGCCAGCCCGCTTCGCAGCTCATAGGCAAGACGCTGCACGAGATCACCGATCCGGAGACGCTCGCGGGCGTGCTGCCCCAGCTCGACAGAGTGCTCGCCGGCGAGTCGGTGCACCTGCGCCAGAGCGGGACGCGCAACGGCACGTTGCACGAGTGGCAGAACCACCTGGTACCGCAAATCGACGCGAGCGGGGCGGTCATCGGCTTCTTCTCGATCATCTATGACCTGACCGAGCAGAAGCGCCTCGAGGCGCGCCTGCTGCAGGCGCAGAAGATGGAGGCGATCGGTCAGCTCACCGGGGGCATTGCGCACGACTTCAACAACTTGCTGGGCGTCATCATCGGCAATTTGCAATTGCTCGAGCGCAGCGTCGCCGAGACCCCGAC
>DASVCI010000179.1:0-9532 GCA_036381695.1 Steroidobacteraceae bacterium | reverse complement strand
AGAAAACAACTCCCGCCACATCGCCTCGCTGCGCCTCACCCGCTTGATCTTCTGCATCGCTCGCTCCAGTGATGAACCTGGCGATGCATTCTCCGGGCTTGCCCGGGAAGCGGAAGAACGCCGTGGGGTTACCGCTTACGAGGGGATGAGGGAGAATCGCGCGCGACTCTTACGTCCCTTCCCCCGTGAAACGGGGGAAGGACAGGATGGGGGCGATGAGGAAGAACAAGCATGGACGTGCCGCTACGCTGTCCCTTCCCATACACGGGGCAGGACAACGCAGCGTTCGGGAAGCGACGAGCGTCTGGGCGAAGCCGGTTACGAAGCGTAAAACCGGCTTTTCTCGGCCGCCATCCGACGGAGCTTATCGCTGGGGCGGTACAAAGGCCCGAGCTTCGCGTACTTGTCACTGAGCTCCACGACTTTGTCGAGCCCGAGCGAATCGGCGTACTTGAGCGGCCCGCCAGCATGTTTCGGGAAGCCGAGGCCGAGCGACATGGCTGTGTCGAGCGCCGTTGTCGACTCGACGATGCCTTCCTCGAGCGCAACGGCCGCTTCCAGCACCATCGGCAGCATCATCCGCTCGACGATCTCGGTCTCGGAGAATTCGCGCGTGCCGTTCGGCTGGCTGGCCGCCAGCAATTGGTAAGTGTCAGGCTGCGGCAGCTTCTTGCGCTTGCCGCTCGAATCCGTCTCGTAGCGATAGAAGCCGAGCCTGGATTTCTGGCCGAGACGACCTTTGGCGGCCAAAACCTTGGTCGGCTCCAGGGTCTTGTTCACCATGCGCTCGGGATAGCCGGCGCAGATGATCTCGATGATGTGGCTCATGGTATCGAGCCCGATCACGTCGACGAGGTAGGCCGGGCCCATGGGCCAGCCGAAGCGCTCCATGGCTTCGTCGACTTTGATGTAGTCCGCGCCATCGTAGATCAGCTCGGCAAAGCCGAGCAGATAGGCGGTGAGCAGTCGATTCACGAGGAAGCCCGGGCAATCCTTGACGACGATCGGCGTCTTGCCGAGCGTCGAGGCATAGTCGACGGCTGTCGCGACCGTCGCCTCGGAGGTTCGACTGCCCCTGATGACTTCCACGAGCGGCATCATGGGCACGGGATTGAAAAAATGCAGTCCCACGAAGCGCTCCGGCCGCTCGAGCGGAGAGGCGAGATCGTCGATGCGTAAGCTCGAGGTATTCGTTGCAATGATCGCCTCCGGGCCAACTAGCCCCTCGATTTCGGCGAGCACACGATGCTTGACGGCCAGGTTCTCGACGACCGCCTCGATCACCAGGTCCACCTGGTCGAAGCCGGCGTAGTCGAGCTGCGCAGTCAGCCTCGAACGGACCTGCTGCGCGGCCTCCTCCGTCAGGCGACCCGCCTTGATCTGTCTGGCGAGGACCCGCTCGACTTCCTGGGCGCCACGCTCGAGCTGGCCGCGTTCGATGTCCTTCATGCGGATGGGCACGCCCGCTAGCACGCTTGCGTAGGCAATGCCACCACCCATGATTCCAGCGCCGACAACGGCGCACTGCTCGATCTTTCTCGACTTCTGGCCCATCGACTGCTTCACCTTCAAAGCGCGGCGGAACGGGCGCCTAGGATACCTCAAGAAGCGCGGCAACAAGCTTGCCTGAGAGCGCATATTAATGAGTGGTGGTTGCGCCAGATGCGCATGACGGGTATAGGTGCCTCCTCGCGCGGACCGCAAGTCATGACGAATTCCGACTCTCTCTCACCCTGTATCAAAGTGTGCCAGCTCGATGCCGAGGACATGTGTATCGGCTGCGGACGCTTGCTCAGCGAGATCGCGGCCTGGTCCAGGATGTCGCCGGATGAGCGCCGGGCAGTGCGCGAAGCGGCGGCCCAACGCCTGCGCGCCAAATCGAACGTGACGGGCGCGCCCAAAACCTGATTCGACGTTCGGATGCGGCCGGACACGGCCGCCGTCCCATTCTTCCTTTCTCGTCGCTCGTCGCTTGGATCATCAACGGGTTGACACTTCGGCGAGCCGGCTCTCGACACGATCATAACGCGACCTTATGGGGCTCATTAGAGCTATTAGATAAAGGCGTCCCCGCGCGTCGCTAAGATCGCCTTACTTCAACGATCGCCGCCGCCGATGCTGTGCGCCGTCCGGGCCGCAAAGGGCAGGGAAGGCGGCCATCGCGAGAATCAGAAATCTTCGGCGGCTGCGAGCAGAGAGGGGAATGCCGTGCTTCATATCGAAAACGTCTCACACGTCTATCCGAACGGCACTCGTGCATTGGATTCGGTGTCGCTCGAAGTGCCACCTGGCATGTTCGGTCTGCTCGGTCCGAACGGGGCCGGCAAGTCGACGTTGATGCGTTGCATTGCCACCTTGCAGGTGCCGACCTCCGGCTCGATCCGTTTCGACTCGATCGACGTGCTCGAGGATCCTGAAGGCTTGCGGCGCACGCTCGGCTACCTGCCCCAGGATTTCGGTGTTTATCCGCGCGTGTCCGCCTACGAGATGCTCGATCATATCGCGGTGCTGAAAGGCTACGCCTCGCGCGCTGAGCGTCGGGCGGTCGTCGAGTCGTTGCTCAATCAAGTGAACCTCTGGTCGGTGCGGAACAAGGCGCTCGCGGGCTTCTCCGGCGGCATGCGTCAGCGTTTCGGCATCGCGCAGGCGCTGATCGGTCAGCCACGGCTCATCATCGTCGATGAGCCGACGGCCGGTCTCGATCCCGAGGAGAGCAATCGATTCCTGAACCTGCTCGCGGAGATCGCCGAAAGCACGGTCGTGATTCTGTCGACGCACATCGTTCAGGACGTCACGAACCTGTGTCATCGCACAGCCATGATCGTGGACGGTCGTATCGTGCGCGTGGGTGCGCCGATGGATCTGATCGCGCAGCTGCGCGGCCGTGTCTGGCACAAAATAATCGACAAGCGAGAGCTCGAAACCTACCGCAGCAAGTACGAGGTCATCGCCACCCGGTTGTACGGCGGCCGCACCGTCATCCATGTTCTGTCCGACACGCATCCCGGAGAGGGCTTTACGGCAGGCGAGGGGACGCTCGAGGATGTCTACTTCTCCACTCTGTCCTCGCTGCGTCGCGCGGCCTGAGGTCCGTCCATGCTGAGCCAGGTCGCCCGCTTCGAGCTGCGGTATCAGCTGCGCTCGCCCCTCTTCTGGATCACCGGCCTGATCTTCTTCGGGCTGACGCTCTCGATCGTGATGTCCGATACGCTCAGGATCGGCTGGGGCGGGTACGTCGTACGCAACTCGCCGTTCACGATCGCGCTGGTGTCGATGATCATGGTCGTGTTCTCGATCTTCATCGCCACGTCGTTCGTTTCGAACGTGGTATTGCGCGATGAGGAGACCGGCTTCGGCCCGATCGTGCGCACCACGCGCCTCGGCAAGTTCGACTATCTCTTCGGGCGTTTCCTCGGCGGATTCCTGGTCAGCAGCCTCGTCTTCCTGAGCGTGCCGCTCGCGGTGCTCACAGGCACCTCGCTCCCGGGGCTCGACCCCGCAACGCTCGGGCCGTTGCGGCTCGATGCCTATCTTTATACGTACTTCGTCTTGTGCCTTCCGACCCTGTTCGTGCTCGGCGCGGCCTTTTTCGCGCTGGCGACCATCACCCGCTCGATGCTGACCACGTATGTCGTGGCATTGGTCGTGCTCATGATGTACCTGCTGAGCTCCGCGTATCTCGCACGAGCGGAGCTCAGGGAGATGATAGCCCTCTTCGATCCGTTCGGGCTCTCGGCCTTCTCGCATGCCACGCAGCACTGGAGCCCGAACGAGCGCAATACGCTGCTGCCGCCGCCGCTGTTGCAGAACCGGGCGATTTGGGTGTCCGTTGCGTTCGCCCTGCTGGCGCTCACGTGGCGTGCGTTCCGTCAGGACAAGCCATCGGATACGAAAGCACGGACACGCGAGAGGGCAAATCAGGTGGAGCAGGAGCCAGCGCGGAATATTCCGGCAGGTGGCACGTTGTCGGGGCCCCTGCCCGGTGCGCGCTCGATGGGGTGGTGGCCGCTCCTCGCCTTGACCCGGTTCGATGCGTTGACCGTGCTGCGCAGTCCCGCGTTCGTAGTTCTGGTGGGGATCGCGTTGCTCAACGCGATCACCGGCTTGTGGTACGCCGGGGAGGACTCGGTGTCGATCACCCGGCCGGTCACGCGCATCATGATTCAGACGCTCTCCGAGCAGTTCTCGCTGATCCCTCTCATCATCGCAGCGTATTACGCGGGCGAGCTGGTGTGGCGTGACAGGGAGCGTCGCATTCACGAAATCGTGGATGCTACTCCTGCCGCCGACTGGGCTTTCGTAGTTCCGAAGATCATCGCCATCGCCATCGTGCTGTTCACGATGGCGATCGTCAGCGTGATCGGCGCGCTGTGCGTCCAGGCAGTCAAGGGCTACACGAACTTCGAGCTCGGGAATTACTTCACGTGGTACTTGCTGCCCTGGCTCGTCACCATGGTGCAGCTGGCCGTTCTTGCGGTGTTCATCCAGATGCTCGTGCCGAACAAGTACGGCGGGCTGCTCGTGACGCTCCTCGTCCTGGCCGCGCAAATGGCATTTCCCCGCTTCGGGTGGGAGAACCATCTCTACCTGTACGGGAGCACCTCGGCCGTGCCTTTGTCCGATATGAATGGGCTCGGCAAATTCGCGCAGCATGCCGCGTGGTTCCGGCTGTATTGGACAGCGGCTGCAGCGATTCTCGCAGTCCTCGCTTATGCGTTGTGGCGTCGAGGCGCCTTCTCGCCGCTCAAGAGTCGCTTGAAACGTCTGCCGCATCGGCTCAGAGGGCCGGCGGGCTGGACCGCGGCAAGCGCCGCGCTCGTGATGCTCGTGCTCGGTGGATACATCTACTACAACACGCATGTGCTGAACGAGTGGCGTTCGGCCCTGGATAGTCAGCGATGGGCGGCGGAGTACGAGAAGACAGTGTTCGGATACAAATCCGTGCCTCAGCCCCGCATCACGGATGTGAAGCTGAAGATCGATCTTTATCCGTCCGAGCCACGGGTGGCGGTACAAGGCTCGTACATTGTCGAGAACAAGACCGACGCCCCGCTTAAGGAAGTGCACGTCACCTGGTCGCGTCAGTACGAATCGAAGAGCTTTCTCGGCACGCTGGTCACCGCCGAGCTCAAGATGCGCAAGCTCGAAGTGCCAGGGGCGAGCCTGGCCCGCGAGTTCCCCGGCCTCAACTATCGAATCTATACGTTCGACCGGCCTCTCGAGCCCGGCGAGCGCGCCGAGATTCACTTCGAGGCAGTGCGTGAGCAGCGGGGTTTCAGGAACACCAACAACGAGACGCGTGTCGTCGAGAACGGTACGTTCCTCGACAACTGGCAGATCACGCCCATGCTGGGCCCGAATCATTGGATGGCGCTCGAGGATCGTAATCAGCGCCGCAAGCACGGGCTGTCGGACGAGTTGCGCCCGCCCAGCCTCGAGGATGAGAGCGCCCGTGTGCACCACTACTTCAGGCACGACAGCGACTGGGTCAACGCCGAGCTGACGATCTCCGGTCCGG
Source organism: Steroidobacteraceae bacterium (assembly GCA_036381695.1). Classification (GTDB taxonomy): domain Bacteria; phylum Pseudomonadota; class Gammaproteobacteria; order Steroidobacterales; family Steroidobacteraceae; genus Steroidobacter. The sequence goes on along the minus strand of DASVCI010000179.1, from coordinate 4,014 downwards.
CGGATCAGACGCTCCTCGCGCCGGGGTCTCTCGTCGAGACGAACGTGGAGGGCGGGCGGCGTATCTCGCGCTTCCGTACCGAATCGCCGATCCACAACTTCTTCTCCATTCAGTCGGCGCGCTACGCGGTAAAAGAAGATCGCTGGAACGACGTGAAGCTCGCGGTCTACTACCATCCGCCGCACTACTACAACGTCGATCGCATGCTGCGCTCCATGAAGGCCTCGCTCGACTATTACTCGAGCCACTTCAGCCCGTACCAGTTCCGCGAGCTGCGCGTAGTGGAGTTCCCGGCTTACATGAACTTCGCCCAGGCATTCCCGGGCACCATCCCGTACTCGGAAGCGGCGGGCTTCATCCTCAACGTCGAGGATCCGAACCGCGTCGACTTCATCACCTACGTCACGGCGCACGAGGTGGGCCATCAGTGGTGGGCGCATCAAGTCGTCGGCGCGGACATGCAGGGGCAGACGGTGCTTTCGGAGACGCTGGCTCAATATTCGGCGCTCATGGTGATGGAGCGGATGTACGGAGGGGCGGAAATCCGTCGTTTCCTCAAACGCTCGCTCGACAGCTATCTGCGTGGTCGTGCCAGTGACATCGTGGGTGAAGTGCCGCTCGAGCGGGTCGAGAACCAGGCGCATATCCGTTATCAGAAGGGCGGCATGGTGATGTACCTGATCAAGGATCTGATGGGCGAGGAGGCGGTGAACCGCGCCTTGCGAGCCCTCATCCGTGATTACGGGTTCAAGCCCGCGCCCTATCCCACCTCGCGTGATCTGGTCTCGCGCCTGCGAGCGCAGGCCGGGCCCGAGCATCAGGAGCTCATCAGCGATCTGTTCGAGAGGATCACGTTCTACGACTTGAAAGTGAGCGCGGCCAAGGCAGCTCGGCAGGCCGACGGCAAGTGGCGCGTGGACATCGACGTCGAGGCCCGCAAGCTCTATGCGGATGAGAAGGGCGCCGAGACCGAGGCACCGCTCGAGGGCACGTTCGACATCGGCGTGTTCACTGCCGAGCCCGGCAAGAAGGGCTTTACGGAAAAGAACGTCCTGCACATGGAGCGCCAGCTAGTACGCACGGGCAGACACACATTCACCGTCACGGTCGATGAGGAGCCGAAGTTCGTGGGCTTCGACCCCTACGTCAAGTACATCGATCGCAATGTGCAGGACAACATCGCTCCCGTGACCAGCATGCAAGGAGCCACCTGACTTGCGCATCGCAACCTGCATAGTGGGGACGCTGGCTCTGGCAGCCTTTGCCGGAGCAAATGCCGAGGACGAGGCGCGAGCCGGAAACGTCACGCTCGAGCGTTTGCTCGCGGCGGATCAGGAGCCGGACTGGTGGATGACCGGCGGTCGGGACTGGCGCCAGAGCTACTATTCGCCTTTGACCGGGATCGATGCGGCGAATGTCGGGGAGCTCGGCTTCGCGTGGGATTTCGATCTCGAGTTCACGAGCACGCTCGAAGCGACACCGATCGTCGTCGACGGAGTCCTGTACACGAGCGGCAACGGCGGGCGGGTGTATGCGCTCGACGCGGCGAGCGGGACGCTCCTCTGGAAGTTCGAGCCTGCGTTCGATCCGAAGCACGATGCAGTCGGGGCCGGCTATGGCGAGGTCAATCGCGGTGTTGCCGTTTGGAACGGCAAGGTCTATGTCGGCGCAGTCGATGGCTGGCTGTACGCGCTGAATGCTGCTGACGGATCCGTCGCGTGGAAGGTCGACACCATCGTTGATCGCAGGCGCGCCTATTCGATCACCGGCGCTCCCTACATTGCCCGCAATCGGGTCATCATCGGCAATTCAGGGGCGGAGTACGACGCGCGCGGCTATTTCACGGCGTACGACACCGAAACCGGCGAGCTGGCCTGGCGCTTTTTCACTGTGCCCGGCGACCCGAAGAAGGGCTTCGAGCATCCGGAGCTCGAGAAGGCGGCGCGCACCTGGTCTCCAAAAACCCGATGGGAGGTCGGGCTCGGAGGCACGGTGTGGGATGGCATGGCGTACGATCCGGAGCTGAATCTCCTGTATGTCGGCACCGGCAATGGAGTGCCTTGGGATCGCAACATCCGTAGCCCTGGCGGCGGCGACAATCTGTTTCTCTCCTGCATCCTGGCGCTGAATCCGGATACGGGTCGCCTCGTGTGGTATTACCAGACGACGCCCGGCGACACGCTGGATTACACAGCAACGCAGAAGATGATCCTCGCGGATCTCACGATCGACGGGCGGAAGCGCCGCACGATCATGCAGGCGCCCAAGAACGGCTTCTTCTACGTGCTCGACCGTGAGACCGGCGAGCTGATCTCCGCCAAGCCCTATGCAAAGGTCAACTGGGCCACGGGCGTCGACCTTGAGACCGGTCGTCCGCAAGAGACGAGCGTGGTGGATTACTCGCGCGAGCCGAAGATCGTGATGCCGGGGCCGGTCGGTGCGCATCAGTGGCAACCCATGTCGCACAATCCGGTCACGGGCCTGGTATACATCCCGGTGCAGGAGATTGCGGCCGTCTTTCTCCCGCCGCGAGAGAAGTTCGAATACAAGCGCCGTCAATTGAACTGGGGCATCACGCAGGCCCTCGTGCAGCCGGACGGCACGCTTCCGAGCGGATTCCTTCCCGAAGGGATGAAGCTCGGCGAGCCATTGCCGCGCCCCAGGATGTACCTGCGCGCGTGGGATCCACTCGAGCAGCGTGTGGCTTGGGAAGTGGAAATGATCGGCGATGTCACGAACTCGTACTTTGTACGTCGACCGGGCGGAGTGATGAGCACGGCGAGCAGCCTGGTGTTCCAGGGCCACATCGATGGTCATTTCCGCGTCTTCGACGGACGCACCGGCGCGCAGTTGCGGGACATCTACGTCGGGACCAGCATGCTCGCCGCACCGATGACGTATCGAGTTGCGGGCGAGCAGTACGTCAGCATCATGGCCGGCGTGGGTGTGTTTCCCGGTTACGAAGATTACAAGTACGGCAACAAGGGGCGCATCGTCACATTCAAGCTCGGTGGCGGCGATGTGCCGCTGCGCACACCCGTGTCGCCTCCATCCTCGACTTCGCAAGAATCTGCGTTGCCGCCGGCCGGTACACCTGAGCAAGTGCAGGCGGGGCGAGCGCTGTACGAGCGACACTGCGCCTTGTGCCACGCTGCAGGCCGGGCGCCGGATCTGACGAGAATGAGCGCTGCAACGCATGCGGAGTTCGCGGACATTCTTCTGAAAGGTACGCGCGCGGGTCGTGGAATGCCCGGCTTCGATCAGGCATTGTCGCAGGCCGATGTGCGAGCCATCCAAGCCTTTCTCATCGATGCCGCTCGTGAAAGAGCTGAGCAGCCCGAAAATGCGCAGCAGCCTCGCCCCCTGGCACAGCGACTCATCGCGAGCTGCGAAATGTATGCGGCCCGGAACAAGTTGCCGCCGCTCAGTATCGCCGTGGTGGATGAATCAGGCGGATTGGTGGCATTTACCCGGCAGGAGGGGGCGAGCCCGGTGACCGCCGAAGTGGCGTTGATGAAGGCAAGGTCGGCCGCGCGAGTGCAGGTCCCGACTAGCGTGCTTGCTACGGTTGCAGCGCAAGACCAGGCCGCGCGCGACACCTACGCGCTGCTCGAGTTGGTCGCGATGCCTGGAGGCTGGCCATTTTCCGACGGTGACGGAAAAGTTCGTGGTGCAATCGGCGTCTCTGGTGCGCTGGCACAGGATGACTCTGCGTGCGCGCAGCACGCTGTCGAAGCGAATCGGTGAAGTCGGGTTTGTCGAGCGGCCCAAGGGCCGCCCGACGGGCAAGCAACAGCCTGCAAAGTGTCGGCAGGTATCCATTATTCGAGCTTATCTCTCGTATTAACGCTATTAGTTATCGTTAGTACGGCGTTCGCGGCACTATATATCGGATATCGGGCGCGCAATACGCCCGTTGTGAGTCGTTCATCGTGGGAGTTGGAGTGGACAAGACGAGCGATCAGAAGGCGACCGCGGGGTCGCCCGATCTGAGCACGTGGAAGAACACGACGC
>DASVCI010000178.1:0-4266 GCA_036381695.1 Steroidobacteraceae bacterium | reverse complement strand
GATACTGGGAGGAGATGACCTGGACGCACCGATTACGGAAACGGTTCGACGTCTGCACATGCTGGCGAGCTGCGGCAAGCCCATCGACATTGCCATCTTTCCCCGCGCCGAACACGGCATTTACGAGTATGAGACCGCCGCCGACGGCTCGCGCCTCTCGACGCGCAATTCGGAGGGTTACTTCGCGATGATGCGCGATTACATCCTGGAAGGCCGGCTGTGGCGCACTTACGGATCGAGCGTCGTTCATCTCTCGAGCCGGTGAGAGCGCGCAGACCCATCGCCACTTCCTGGACAGCCCGCTACTTGCCGATGCAGAACGTGGAAAAGATCCGGCCCAGCAGATCATCGGAAGTGAACTCGCCGGTGATCTCGCCAAGACACTGCTGAGCTCTTCGCAGCTCCTCGGCCATCAGCTCACCGGCGCGATGCTCGACGAGCTGCCTTCGAGCTTCCTCGAGATGCGCGGCCGCTCGGCTCAAAGCATCGAGGTGTCGCCGGCGCGCCGAGATTGTTCCCGCTTCCGCGCCCAGAAATCCCATGCACTCTTTCAAGTGCTCGCGCAGCAAATCGATCCCTTCGCCTGTCGTGGCCGAAAGATGCAGCCGCGGCGGCTGGGACTGCTCATAGCGCGAGGGCTCTCCGACGAGGTCCACCTTATTGAAGATCAGCGTGAGCGGAATTTCTTCGGGAAGCGAGCTGATCTCGCGCTCGATGGCCGCCTCGTCGAGATTCCGGGCGGCATCGATCACATACAGAATGCGATCCGCGCGGGTCATCTCCTGATGAGCGCGACGGATCCCCTCTGCTTCGACGATGTCCGCTTCCTCACGCAGCCCCGCCGTATCGGCAACGTGCAGTGGCATTCCATCGATGCTGATCCGCTCGCGCAGCACGTCGCGCGTCGTTCCGGGAATCGCTGTGACGATCGCCGCATCGTAGCCCGCGAGGCGGTTCAACAAACTTGACTTGCCGGCATTCGGACGGCCGGCAATCACCACGGTCATGCCCTCGCGCAGAAGCGACCCCTGACAGGCCTTGGCAGTAATCTCCGCGCAGGAGCGTATTGCAGCGTCCAGTCGCGCATGCAACGCCTCGTCGGCCAGAAAGTCGATCTCCTCCTCCGGAAAATCGATCGCCGCTTCCACGTGCATGCGTGCTTCGATGACGGCATCGGTCAATGAGCGCACCGCCGCGGAGAATTCGCCTTGAAGCGAGCGCAACGCGGCACGCGCGGCTTCGCTCGAACCGCTATCGATGAGATCGGCGATGGCTTCAGCCTGTGCCAGGTCGAGCTTGTCGTTGAGGAACGCTCGACGACTGAACTCGCCAGGTTGCGCCAGGCGCGCACCGAGCTCGAGACAGCGCGCAAGCAACATATCGAGGATCACGGGGCCGCCGTGACCGTGCAGCTCGAGAACGTCTTCGCCGGTAAACGAGTTCGGAGCGGGGAAGTAAAGCGCGAGCCCAGTATCGAGCGGCTCGCCTTGCGCGTCGCGAAACACTTTCAACGCGACGTGCCTGGGCTCAGGCACACCGCCGAGCATCCCACGCGCGATGTCCGGCACCAGTGGACCGGACACGCGAATGATTCCGATGCCGCCTCGTCCCGGGGGCGTCGCGATCGCGGCGATCGTATCGGAGGTGAGGGAACGCTGATCCACTTCCGTAGAACCCGTCTCAACAGGTTCTAGTCTCGCGCGACACGTGACGGCGCGCCAGCGATGCTGAGCGCATCACCGCCACGCCGTCATTGCCAATTGCCCTTCCCGCCAGCGTCGGCCCGTCAGGATTTCTTCTGCTCGGCGGAGACCAGCTTGTTGATGCGCCACTGCTGAAGGATCGACAGCAGCGTGTTGGTGAGCCAGTACAGCACCAGGCCCGACGGGAACCACGCCATCATCACGGCCATGATGAGCGGCATGAAGCTGAAGATCTTCGCTTGCAGCGGATCGGCGCTCGGCATGGGCTGAAGCTTGTACTGAGCGAACATGGCCGCGCCCATGAGGATGGGCAGCACGAAGTACGGATCGCGCGAGGACAGATCCGTGATCCAGCCGAGGAACGGCGCCTGACGCATCTCGACGCTTTCGAGCAGCACCCAGTAGAACGCCAGGAAGAACGGAATCTGGATCAGGATCGGCAAGCAGCCGGCGAGCGGATTGATCTTCTCGCGCTTGTAGAGCTCCATCATCTGCCGCCCGAGCTGCTCGCGGTCGTCCTTGTAGCGCTCCTGGATGGCTTTGATGCGCGGCGTGAGGTTGCGCATCTTCGCCATCGAGCGGCCGCTCGCGGCCGTCAGCCGGTAGAACACCAGCTTGATGAGGAAGGTGACGATCACGATCGACCAGCCCCAGTTGCCGACGATGCCGTGCACGAAATCGAGCAGCTTGAACAGCGGCTGGGCGATGATCGCCAGCAGGCCGTAGTCGGTGACGAGCTCGAGCTTCGGTGCGGTCGCGGAAAGCTGGTCCTGCAGCTTCGGCCCGACGAAGAGCGTTTCCTTGTACGTGTGAGTCTGGCCGGCCGGCACGGTCACGACCGGGCCCAGGTACGACAACGTATAGTCGTTGTCAGCGTCGACCTTCAGCTCATACCTATAAGAAGATCCGCTCGGCGGCACGGCCGCAGCCACAAAGTGGTGCTGAAGCGCCGCGATCCAGCCGCCAGTGATCGTGGCCTCGAACGAGCGATCTTCGTCGTCTTCAACGTCGAGCCTGCGATAGCCCTCTCCGTCGTAAATAGCCGGCCCGCGATAGGCGTATGTCTCGACGCGGAAGTACGAGCGCTCGACGTGCTCGTAGTGACGGACGAGCTGCACATACGAGGCGGCTCGCCAATCGCTGCCGCTCTCGTTGGCCACTTCATAAGTGAGATCGATGCGATACGTCCCGGGATAGAACGTATACGTCTTGGTGACGGTCAGACCGCCCTCGCTCCACGTGAGCGGCACTTCCAGCTTGCTCTGGCCCGGCTCGAGCCGATACTCGCTCGCCGCGCTTTTGAACATCGCCAAATGCGTCGGCTCCGGACGATTGTCAGCGGCACGCAAGCCTGAGCGCGCGACATACAAGGGATTAGCTGGATTGAACAGACGCACCGGAACGCCGGGCTCGTTCTTCTTCAGTGGGTAATCGAGCAGGTCTGCGCGAATCAGCTCGCCACCCCGCGTGCTGATATCCATCGAAAGCACATCGGTGACAACGCGGATGATCGGAGCCTCCGCAGCCGCGGTGCTTGGGGCCTGCTCGGGCGCGGCCGGAGCACCTGGCTCCGAAGCAGTTGTCTCCGCAGGCAGTTCCGGAAGATCACCTGATTTTGGCGCGGCAGCTTCGCGCGAAGTCTCAGTGGGCTGAGCGGGCGCGGGCGGCGGCGCGTAGTCACGCTCCCACGCGAGATAGTTCAGCCATAGGACCAGCGCGAGCGCGGCCCAGAGGAATACACGTTGGTTATCCATGCGGGGCGGAGTGTAGAGAGGAAGCCGGTGGGACCGGGTCGTAGCCCCCGGCGTTCCAGGGGTGGCAGCGAAGCAGGCGGCGGATCGTCAGGTACGAGCCGCGCACGGCTCCATGAACCTCGATCGCCTGCTCGGCGTAGCACGAGCAGCTCGGATAAAAGCGGCACGTCGGCCCGATGAGCGGGCTCAGGCAGTACCGATAGAAGCGCAACAAGACCTTCAGGACGAGGCGCATTGCCGGATCACCTGGCGCCAGTGCTTCTCGAGGCTGCGGCGGATCGCATCATTTTGCGCCTCACGGGCGCCCGAGCGCGCGTTGACGACGATATCGACGATAGGCAATTCGTGCTGGTGCTGCCGGAAGGACTCCCGCACCAGGCGCTTGATTTGATTGCGCCGCACGGCGTTGCCGACCGCGCGGGCACCGATAGACAGACCCAGACGCGGCGTTGAGCCAGCGCCGCGCGCAAAAGCGACCGCGAACAATGCGTCGACCGATCGGCGCGCATCACGATAGACGCGGTCGAATTCTGATTTTTTCCGGAGGCGTTGCGCCGGTTTGAAGCCGCGGGGGGAAGCTTGCAAGTCAGGCGACAGTTGCGCGCGCTCGAAGCGGCGCTCACACCGTGAGGCGCTTGCGGCCCTTGGCGCGACGACGGGCGAGCACTTTGCGGCCGCCACGGGTGGCCATGCGGGCGCGAAAGCCGTGAGTGCGTTTACGATGGAGCTTACTCGGTTGGAATGTGCGCTTCATGCGGGCTCTCGCCGGGAAATATGCGCCAAAACAAGCACATGGTGGGCGGAAAGAA
>DASVCI010000177.1:0-3331 GCA_036381695.1 Steroidobacteraceae bacterium | reverse complement strand
GCAGCACCTTGATGCCCTCCGGCACGTGAATCAGCTCGCGCTCGAGGAGCTTGCGCTCGCGACGCACCAGGAACGCCTTGTAGCCGATGATGAGCATCGCCCAGATGAAGTGGATGATCTCGGCCTCCTGCTCGTAGGCGTTGATGACCAGCAGGAACGAGCGCTCCGGAACGTAATCCGGGTCCGAGCGCATGCGCGCTTGCTCGGCGGCGATGATCTGGTCACCCACCGGCCGCACGTAGGCGACATAGAACGCGTGCACCGTGAGCACGGTGAAGATGAGCGCCGCCAGAGTGACGACGAACTCGCTCGGATACTGGAAGCGTCGAGGGACGGGGGCGGCAGCGGTGACCATGTGTGTGTTCCCTGAAAACGGCAAATGAACGAGTCGACTTGGGCCTCAGATATCGATCGGAAACGAGACGTCGAAATCCGCGCGGACCTGCTCCGACGGCACGAATCTTTGCGGTGAGGCACGCTGCTGACCGTCCTTCGGCGGCGGGGGCGCCTGCTCCTCCTCATCAGTCCCGGCCTCATCAGTCCCGGCCTCGGGGTTTGCAGACTCGGGGGCCGGCGCACCGGCCTGCGCCTCAGCCTCTTTTTGTTCCTCCTGACCGGCGCTCGAGTTCTGGCCCTCGGGCTCCTGCGTAGCGCCTTCGGACTGCGCCGCTTGCCCGGACTCCGAGGGAGCCGATTGCGCCAGCGCGGCCGTCGTCACCTTCTCCTGCACCGTTTCGCTGCTGGCCGGCCTGCGGCTGGGCGCGTTCCATTCCGCCGCGAGCAGCAAGGAGCCCGCGGCCCAGGTGACCGCCAGCAGGATCAGCATTCTCATCGGTTTCATAACTGCCCCCCGCTCCGTTACTCGGCGTACCGCGCCAGACGGAAGCCGACATCGTTGCGTGCACTGTCACCGAAATCCCGAGCCGAGAGCCTCAGGTCCGTGACGCTGGACTGCCGCCAGCTCGATCCGCGGATGACATGCTGCGTACCTTCCGTGGGCCCCAGTGGATCTACCAGCACGCTGCTCGAATCCACGCTGACAGTGTAGTAATCGTGCACCCACTCGGCGACGTTCCCGCCAAGATCGTGCAATCCCAGGGAATTCGGTGGGAATTTCCCTACCGGCGCGGTCGTGGCAAAGCCATCGTCGTATCCCGGTACGACATCCTGAACGATCAAACGTGCCGTGGCATCCGCGTAGTTTCCGGAGCCTGGCGCCACCGGAAGCGCATCGCCCCACGGGTAACGGCGCAGCTTCCCCTCGCCCTCGTTGCGCGCGGCCCATTCCCATTCGGCATCGGTCGGCAACCGATAGCCGGTCGTCATGGGATCCGCCGGGACCAGCTTGTCCCCCTTCTTCACGTAGGCGGGCGGCAGCCCTTCCTGCTCCGAAAGCCAGTTGCAGTAGAGCGCCGCTTCCTCCCAGGTCACGTTGACGACCGGCTGATTGTCGAGCTCCAGCGTGTGCTGGCCGACCAGTCCCGAGCGATGCTCCCGCTTGAAGCGCCGGAACTGCGCATTCGTGACCTCGTGGATCCCTATGTAGAACGGCCGTTTCAGCTCGACCTGACGCTGCGCCTCGTTGGCCCTGCGGCCAGGCTCGCGGCGGGGGCTTCCCATCGTGAACCGCCCGAGCGGCATCAGCTTGAGCTGCTGGCCGGCCTTCGTGCGGATCATCGCGGGCGTCCTGGCGAGACGCGCCTGCTCGGCTGTGAGCAGAGCCGTCTCGACGCGCTGCTGCACGCCGGGGCGCGGCGTCACCGTAGTCTTGTAATCGACGTAGCCCGCCTTACGGATGACGATCTCGTGCGGCGTCGCCACCAGCCGCAACGTCTGATTGGCGCGTCCGCTTGGTTTGCCGTCGACGTAGAGCTGCGCATCTGCCGGCTGCGCCTGGATCGCGACTTCGCCGTAAATTCCGGTCAGCGGCACTACGAGCGTGCGGCGCTCACCCGCTCCGAGTGAAACCTGCCTCGTCTGAGCCTCGTAGCCGGGGCGCGTGATCACCACGCTATGCGCGATGTCAGGGCGCAACTCCAGCTCGATTGGCGTCTGTCCCCGATAAACTCCAGCCACCGAGACGCTTGCGCCCGAGGGCTCGGAACGCAACGTGAGACGCCCGTCCGGCAAGCCGAGCTTGATCGGACCGAGCGAGAGCGGCTCGTTCGCCTTGACCTGCACGTCCGTGGTCCAGGGCTTGAAGTTTTCCATGCGCAGCTCGATCGGATGGTTGCCCGCGAGCACTTCGGTTTTGAGCGGCGTGACTCCACGCGATTCGCCGTCGACGAAGACTTGAGCGCCCGCAGGCTCCGAGGTCACGCTGACGACCGCCCAGTTCGGCACGAGCGACGGCGCAAACGTCTGCGCTTTGCCCCCGCCTTCGATGTCCACTTCGGCGCTGAAGGGCTGGTAGCGCTCGGCGGCGATCGCGATCCGGTGTCGCCCGGGTGTGAGCTCGAACTCGCCGGGCGCGCCGCCCGCCTCCTTCCCATCGATCGTGACGCGCGCGGGAGCGGGCACTTCGACTCTGAGCGTGCCGGGAAGCTTCGTCAGCGAAAGCGCGAACTGCTGGTTGGACTCTTCGGTGACGGTGATGTCCATCTCGCCCGAGGCATACCCCTCGTGCTCCGCGCGCACGTGGTACACGCCAGGCCTCAGCAGCACACGCTCGCCGAATCGCAGCGCCGGACCACCGCTCACATCCACTGCTGCTTCCGCCGGATCCACACGGAGGCTGACGGAGGTGGCCGTGAAGATGAACCAAAGCACAACGGCCGCGACGAGCACGAACGCACCGAGAGCGATCCGCGCTGGTGTGAGCGAAATGCGCCTCGGGGGCTTGGCCGGCTCGGAGGCGCGAAAGCGCACGGCTTCGATCCGCTCCGACTCGGCGTCGCTCTCGCCATGCAGACGCGCGCTCGGCTCGATGATCGGCGGAGCGGTGATGTTGCCGCCGCTGCCGTCTTCGACCTCGATGATCCGCTGGTCGCCGCTCTGCGCGATGCGCAGGCGAGCCAGGCCGAAGTTCAAGATGTCGCCCGGCCTGAGCCATGTCGAGCTCTGCACGGGCACGCCGTTGTGCAGAACCCGCACGCCCTCCGCAGGCTGCACGAACAACTGGCCTTCGTGTACGCCGATGTAGCCCTCCGCACCGGGCGGCCGCCCGGCAAGGACCACGGTGCTGCCCTCACCTCCGACGGCCAGGGGAAAGTCGGTGGACTCGAAGTGGCGCTCGCCGAGCGCTTCGCGAACCAGTAACTCGCTCAAATGCGGTCCTCACAGCGAATCACGATGGGCTCGAGCGTCGCGCCCGGCAGCACCTGGATCTGGC
>DASVCI010000176.1:0-2980 GCA_036381695.1 Steroidobacteraceae bacterium | reverse complement strand
CCGTCTGTATAATCGCGCCCCTCTTTGGGTAGGCCCTAAGGCTGTTCGGAGGCTCATCAATGGCCGCGAAGAAACCGTCGGCGAAAGCGACGAAGGCCAGAAAGACTGCCGTAAAGAAGAGCGAGAGCACCAGGAAGGCGGTGTCTGCGAAGAAATCGCCTGCCGCGGCACGCGGCAAATCCGCCGCTCAGCACACGCGCGCCGCTGCCAAGCCGGCCTCCAAGGCCGCCTCGGCGCAACCCAAAGCAAGCAAAACCACCGCGACGACGCCGCGTCCGGCGCAGAAGCCGGCCGCCCCGCCGCCGCCCGCTGAAACCCCAGAGCCCAAGACTTCAGCTCCCGTGACTGAGATCGACCACCCGACCGATTTGGACAGCGCTGCCGATTCCGAGGACATGGATGGCGCCGAGGGGAGCTCGAGCCTTCTGGCCGGCCCCCGGAACGTAAAGCCGTACATCCCGAAGCGCGGCGAGCAGTACATGAGCAAGGAACAGCTCGAGCACTTTCGCCAGATCCTCAACAACTGGAAGCGCGACCTCATGCAGGAGGTCGACCGCACCATGCTGCACATGAAGGACGAGGCGGCGAACTTCCCGGATCCGAACGACCGCGCTACGCAGGAGTCGGAGTTCAGCCTGGAGCTGCGCACCCGCGACCGGGAGCGCAAGCTCATCCGCAAGATCGACGAAGCGATCAAGCGGATCGACGATGGCACCTACGGCTACTGCCTCGAGACCGGCGAGGAGATCGGCATCAAGCGGCTGGAAGCCCGCCCCGTCGCCACCCTGTGCGTAGAGGCGCAGGAGCGGCGCGAGCGTCGGGAAAAGCAGTACGGCGACAGGGACGACAGGTACCGCTAGGCTTTTGAGGCAGGGCGGCGGATTCGAGCCGCCCTGCTTCCACAGCTCCGGCAGGGTGCACCGGCTCGCCTCGGCTTCGACCCCCAGCGCCGCTCCGGCGGCTACAGGCGTGAGCGCGCCTGTCAGCGCAAACGGCGCATCCCCTGCCGAATCCACCGGCCTCTCCCCCTATCGGGGCCGCTTCGCTCCGTCCCCTACCGGCCCGTTGCACTTCGGGTCGCTGGTAGCCGCCACCGCGAGTTACTTGTGCGCCAGGGCCGCCGGCGGCGCCTGGCTCGTACGGATCGAGGACATCGATCCGCCACGCGAAGTGCCGGGCAGCGCCGACCAGATCCTCGCGACGCTCGAGGCGTTCGGCTTCGAGTGGACTGAGTCCATCTTGCGGCAGAGCACTCGAACCGAAGCCTACGAAGCAGCGCTCGCGGAACTGCAAGCGGGCGGCTGGACGTTTGTGTGCTCGTGCAGTCGGACGGACTTGAAGCGCGCCCAGCCCGAAGGCCGCGACCCGTCCGATGAGCTCTACTATCCCGGCTGGTGTCGGAACGGCACGTCGGCTTCCGAGCGCCGCGGCGCAATCCGTTTTCGCGTCCCGCCCGGAGCGGTGTGTTTCGATGACCAGATTCAGGGCCCGCAGTGTTTCGATCCGGCGCGCGAAGTCGGAGATTTCGTCGTGCGCCGGCGCGATCGGTTGTTTGCGTACCAACTCGCCACCGCGCTCGACGATGCGGCCCAGCGGATCACTCACGTCGTGCGGGGGGCCGATCTCCTGAGCAGCACCGCCAGACAGATGCTTGTGCAACGGGCGTTGGGTTTGCCGTCACCTGTGTACGCACATTTGCCGGTAGTCACCGATACCCAAGGGATCAAACTGTCGAAGTCGACAGGCGCCGCAGCGATCGATGCGCGTAAGCCCGAGCTGGAGCTCTGGCGCGCGCTTGATTTTCTCCGGCAGGAACCGCCGCACGAACTGTCTCGGGCTCGAGTGGGGACTTTGTGGGAGTGGGCAATCGAGCATTGGCGAATCGAACCACTGCGCGGTCTCGCTCGAATCCCCCTGATTCGAAGGACATCGTGAGTGAAGGGACTCACGCTCGGGCGCCTGCTCGATGAGTGGGGCCGACGCCTCGCGTTGGAAGGGGCCCGTTGGGCCGTCAACTTGGGCACGACGCGAAGATGGAGTTACTATGAACGCGATAGAAACACGACCGGTTCAGAGCTCCGAGCTGCCGAGGGCAGTCGCCATGAGCGAGCCGCGAGTCATCAAGAAGTATCCGAACCGCCGGCTGTACGACACGGTCGAGAGCCGGTACATCACGCTCGCCGACATCCGTCGCCTGGTGATGGACAAGGTCGATTTCCTGGTCATCGACAAGAAGTCCCAGGAAGACATTACGCGCTCGATCCTCTTGCAAGTGATCGCCGAGCAGGAGCACGCGGGCGAGCCGCTCATGAGCCAGGACTTTCTCGCGCAGGTCATCCGTTGCTACGGCGGGGCGATGCAGAGTTTCGTCGGCAGCTACCTCGAGCAGAGCCTGAAGTTCCTGACGAGCCAGCAGCAGCAGATCCGCGAGCACATGCGTGGGGTGCTGGGGGGCGATGCCTACGAGACGATGGCGGCGCTCACGCAGAAGAACCTCGAGCGCTGGCGGGCCATGCAGGAGGAGATCTTCAAGGCCATGAGCTCGAACGGTGCCTCGCGCCCCGAGGAGGCCGAGCACGAGATGGAGGCCTCGACGCCGGGCTCGAAGCCGGTATGAGGGGGATCGTGCCGGGCACGGGCTTCGTCCAGGGATGACCGGAGCTCGCCCGCTTCAATCGGGCGAGCGCAACCGGGTGGGAGATTCAGGAAAGTCGGGGCTTCTCGATACGGCTGGTGACCCCACGACGTCCGTCTTGCAGCGAGGCACACTCGCGAAGGTTCGCGGGGAGCTCGCGGGTGCCCCGGATATCGTGGGGGGGCCGAATCAGGCCGTCTCGACGTTGCGCATGCTCAGGCGAATGCGCCCCTGCCGATCGACCTCGAGCACCTTCACCTTCACGATGTCGCCCTCCTTGAGCTTGTCGCTCACGCGCTCGACTCGCTCATCGGAGATCTGCGAGATGTGCACGAGGCCGTCCTT
>DASVCI010000175.1:0-7634 GCA_036381695.1 Steroidobacteraceae bacterium | reverse complement strand
GTGGCAGGGGGTGGCTCGCCGAAGTTGGGAGCGGGGTCACCGCATTCATGCTCTGATTGCGCTGATCGTTGAGGCACCTGGGACCGGGAACGGAAAGCTGATGAGAGGGACGTCCGTCGCAGTCGCCGCGCTGTCGTGCTTCATCGCAGTGGCGCAGTCGAAAGCGCAATCCATCGAGGCGCTCAAGCAGCTCTCGATCGATCAGCTTCTGGATGTTCAAGTCACCTCGGTTTCCAAGCGCTCCGAGGCATTGTTGGATGCGCCGGCCTCGATCGTCGTTATCACCGCGGAGGAGATCCAGCGCTCGGGCGCCACGACGTTGCCCCAGGCATTGCGGCTCGCGCCCTCGCTCCAGGTCGCGCGCATGGATTCGGTGCAGTACGCGATCAGCGCGCGCGGGTTCAACAATGCGGTCGGCAACAAGCTCCTCGTTCTGGTTGACGGGCGCACGATCTACACGCCGCTTTTCTCCGGAGTCTTCTGGGACCAGCAGGATCTGCTGCTCGAGGATATCGATCGCATCGAGGTCATTACCGGCCCGGGCGCGACGCTCTGGGGCGCAAACGCCGTCAATGGCGTGATCAACGTGATCACGCGTTCCGCCGTGGACACGACCGGCCGGCTCCTGGTCGGGAACGTGGGAAGCACGGAGCGCAGCGGGGCGGTCCGGTTAGGGACCGAGATCGAAGGCGGCGCCGTCCGCTTCTACGGAAAGTACTCGGAGTTCGACAACACCGAGCGCGCCGATGGTTCCGAGGTGCCCGACGAGTGGAAGCGGGCGCAGATCGGCTTTCGTGCCGACTGGGAGCGCGGGCGCGATAGTTTCACGCTGCAAGGCGATGCCTATGAGGGCGGCTCCGAGCATCGAGGATTTGTCAACGGCTTGGAGTTTCCCGAGATCGAGGTGTCCGGAGCCAACGTGCTGGCGCGTTGGCAGCGGGCGCTGAGCGGTGGCTCGGAAATTCAAGTGCAGGCGTACGTGGACCATTCCGAGCGCCGGGACCGCTTGTTCTTCGCGCCTACCGCCACCATCGCCGACATCGAGTTCCAGCACTCGATCCCGGGCGAGAAGCACGACTTGCTGTGGGGAGGCGGCTATCGACACGGCCGCGATGAGGTGGACCCAGGGCTCGCGACAGTGTTCATTCCGTCGGAGCGCTCGCTCGATTGGGCGAATCTGTTCGTCCAGGACGAGATCGACTTGCTCGAGGGCCTGCGTGCAACCATCGGGCTGAAGCTCGAGAGGAACGATTACACCGGGACGGAGTATCTGCCGAACGTGCGCCTGGCTTGGAAGCCCTCGCACGATCGGCTCGTGTGGGGCTCGCTGTCGCGCGCAGTGAGAGCGCCTGCGAGATACGATCGGGACGTGCGCTTTCCCGGCTTCCCCCCGTTTCTGGTCATCGGCGGCCCGAACTTCGAATCCGAAGTGGCGAACGTGGCAGAGCTCGGCTACCGCGCGCGGGCCGGGGAGGCGGTCAGCTACTCGCTCACGGGCTTCATCCATTTCTGGGACAAGCTGCGTAGCGGCAGCGCCATTCCCGTCGAGATCGAGAACAAGATAGAAGGCGAAGTCTATGGCCTCGAAGCCTCGCTCGACTATCAGCCTGCGTCCTGGTGGATTCTGTCGGCAGGCTTGACCCTTCTGGAGGAAGACCTGCAGCTCGAGCCCGACAGCACGGACCCGGTTGGAGTGGACAACTCGACGCTGCGTAACGATCCGGATTACCACTGGTCGCTGCGTTCGAGCTTCAACCTGCCGCACGACGTGGAGCTGGATCTGAGGCTGTGGCGCGTCGGCTCACTGCCTCAGCCGGTGGTGCCCTCCTATACGGAGCTCGACCTTCGCCTTGCCTGGCACGTAAATGCGAGCGTCGAGGTATCGCTGGTCGGGCGCAATTTGCTGCACGACTCGCACCCCGAGTATGGCGATCCCATGCCGCGCAGTGAGATCGAGCGTAACGTCTTCGGTCAGGTGCGCTGGCGCTTCTGAACGGCGCTGCTCCTCATTGAGGGCCGACACGTAGGCCCTACGAGCTCTCCCGCGCTGGTGCTTCTCGAGGTTCGGTGTCACAGTTTCGGCGTGATGGTTCGTCCGGGAAGTTGATCATGACGCCGGCTCAGCGATATAGCGGTGTTTCGGTGGCTCTGCATTGGCTCATGCTCGCCCTGTTGATCGGTGTGTATGCGAGCATCGAGCTGCGCGAGATGTTCCCACGAGGGAGTGAGCCGCGGGAGCTCTTCAAAGCCTGGCATTTCACGCTGGGCTTGACCGTGTTCGTGCTGGTTTGGGTCCGACTCGCTGCGAAAATCCTGGGCAACCGACCTCCCATCGAGCCGCCCGCGCCAAAGTGGCAGATGCTCATCGCACAAATCGTCGAGCTTGCGCTTTACGGGCTGATGATCGTGCTGCCGCTGCTCGGATGGCTTACGCTGAGCGCCGAGGGCGAGGCGATTTCGTTCTTCGGGCTGCATGTTCCGCCGCTGGTTTCGGAGAACGAGGAGCTGGCGGAGCGCATCGAGGGCGTGCACGTGGTCCTCGCGACGAGCGGATACTTTCTGGTCGGGCTCCACACCCTCGCCGCGCTCTACCACCACTATGTGCGGCGCGACAACACGCTCAAGCGCATGTTGCCGTTTGGTACGTGAGGCGGGCGAAGCGCCACGCTTTTACCGCAGCTCGAAAATCGCTTCGAGCTCCACCGCGATGTCGAAAGGAAGCTCCGGTGCAGCGACGGCGACACGTGATGGCAAGCCGGCCTCGCCGAAAACCTGGAAGAGCAGGTCTGTAGCTCCATCAACTACAGCCGGCTGCTGCGTGAATCCCGGTGCCGAATTCACATAGCCGACGAGCTTCACGGCTTGCTTCATTCGCCCGAGATCGCCGCCGCACGCCTCTTTGAGCACTGCAAGCAGATTGAGCGCGGTTCGCCGCGCGGCGTCTGCTCCCTGCTCGAGCGTCAAATCCTTCCCGACCTTGCCGTAAGAGGGCGCGGAATCCGCGAATGCCGGCCCTTGGCCGGAGATGTAGACGAGCCCTCCGGCAATGCGAAACGGTACGTAGCGAGCCCGCGCGGCCGGAAAGGGCGGCAGCTCGATGCCGAGTTGTGTGAGACGGTTCTCGACCATGTCTTTCGAGCTCCCGCGTGTCATTCCGATGCCTCCAGGTTCGATACCGATTTTCAACTGCGTGTGATTCGTTGACTCGGTGCGAGCCCTACGGGGTCACGCCATTCAAAATGCTGATCAGGTGCCGCGTATCGAGGTGTCCGCCAGAGACGATGCAGACCACGGGGCCTTCGAAGCGATGGCTCAAGGCGGCTGCCACAGGCACGGCTCCGGCCCCTTCCGCCACGATGTGATGACGCTCGACCAGCAAGCGGATAGCGTCGGCAACCGCAGTAAGCGAGACCGAGACCGCTTCATCGACATACGAGCGGACGAGAGGCCACATCGATGGCAGGACTTGCGGACTGCCCATGCCCGTGATGAACGTGCCACTGTCGAAGTTCACGCGCACAGGAGCGTTCGCCGAAAGCGCGGCTGCAACCGGTGTTCCCGCCTCGGACTCAGTCACCACGATGCGAGTGTTGGGATGCCGCGCTTTCATCGCGGCAGCGATGCCAATAGCCAGTCCACCTCCGCCGTACGGAATCAGCACAGAGGCGGGTTGCAGCTCATCGAGAATCTCGAGCGCGATAGTGGCGTTCCCGGCCATCACTCGCGGATCAGCACATGGATGCACGAAGCGCTCATCGAACCCGTGCGCACCGGGATCTTCGAGAATGCTCCACCACTCGGCGTAGGGACGGCGTTCGACCTCGACGCCCAGCCGCTCGAGCGCGAGCAGCTTGCTCTGCGCCGCAGTATCCGGAACGAGTGCAGTAGTGGTCACGCCGAGTTTGCGCGCGGCATAGCCGAGTCCCTGGGCGAAGTTTCCCGCGCTCGCGGTGATCACGCCTCGTCGACGGCTTTCCTCGCTCATCGACATGAGCGCGTTGACCGCGCCCCGGATCTTGAAGGAACCGATGGGCTGGAGCTGTTCGAGCTTCAGGTAAATCGGCGTCGGCCCATCATGGTCGAGCTGCAAAAGCGGAGTGCGCACGGCGACGCGCGAGATGTTCGCTCGCGCTGCTTCGATGGCTTGCTCGGAAGGTGCACCAACCGTCGACATCCGATCTCCCCCAGCCGTCGCTCGCAGGAATTGAGGCCGACCGGATGAGCTGTGGTTCTGACTCATATTATTTACTTCCCCGGCGGGCGCGGCTGAGGAGGCGTCGCGCTCTCACGAGGTGAGGCTTGTCGAGCATGCGCCCATCGAGGCTGAGGACGCCGGCGGTCGGCGCGGCAGCGAAGGCATCGACCACGCGCTGGGCTTCGCGCAGCTCCTCGGCGGAGGGCGTGAATGCCTCGTTGATCGGGCCCACTTGATCTGGATGGATCGCAAGCTTGCCGACGAAGCCGTATTGCCGGGCGAGCTGCGCTTCGCGCCTCATGCCTTCAGTGTCCCGGAACTGGACGTACACCGAGTCGAACGCTGCTGCTTCAATGGCGTTGGCGGCCAGCAGGCATGCGGACTGTGCGAGCTGCGCGACTGGCGTGAGGTCTGCGGATGATGCATCAGCGCTCGCACCCAGGGCTGCGCTCAAGTCCTCCACGCCCCAAGTCATTCCCACGAGCCTCGCGATCGGCCCGCAGTAACGGGACAGATTGAGCACGCCTGCCGGCGTTTCCGTCGCTATGACGATGATCCTCGTCGAGCCCGGCTCGTGCTCTTCGCGTACTTCGAGCGCCGACAGATAGTGACCGACCTCGATCACTTCCTCGGGCGCGGAAACTTTCGGGAGCACGATGCCGTCGGGCCGGGCTGCAAGAACCACACGCAGGTCGTGCAGGAGCTTGCCTCCTGAGAGCGGATTGACTCGCACCCATAGCTGGGGCGTGCCAGGCTGGCGCGCGGCACCCAGAAACTCCCGCACCTGCTGACGTGCCTGGGGCAGCCGATCCTCGGCGACGGAATCCTCCAGGTCCAGGATCAGCGCGTCGGCGCCACTCGTGAGCGCCTTCGCCTGTTTGCGTTCACTGTCGCCCGGGACGAACAGCAGCGAGCGCGGCGCAATCCAGTCGTTCGTGTCGGACATCGGGCCTGGCCTCGTGCAACGCCGCCCAATGATAGCGCCGGAAGGCGGACAGGTCCCGCTTCCCCACGGCGTTCCCTCGGCTTGCGTTCTTGCTCAAGCCGGAGAGCTTGGCCGGCGCTTCATGAGCGCCGCGCGGCGACAGGTCGCCACTTCCTCGCCGCGCTGATTGATCGCAATGTGACGAAACTCGACGATGCCTGCATCCGGTCGGGAACGGCTCGGGCGCACTGCCTCGACGATCGTGCGTGCCTTGAGCGTGTCGCCATGGAACACGGGCTTCGGAAAGCGAACTTCGCTCATGCCGAGATTGGCGACGGTCGTGCCGAGCGTCGTGTCGTTCACCGTCATGCCGATCAGCAACCCCAGCGTGAACAGGCTGTTTACGAGCCGCTGTCCGAACTCCGTGCCGGCGGCGAAATGCGCATCGAGATGCAACGGCTGAGGGTTCATCGTCAACGTGCTGAAGAGCACGTTATCGGTTTCGGTCACGGTGCGCGACCATGGATGGTCGAACTGCATGCCGACCGAAAAGTCCTCGAAATACAAGCCGCTCATGTCGGATCCTCAGGTTCGCCGTCCGCCTCAAAAAACGTAAGGAACGAGGCGGCGCTCGTGCTCGGGCACGCGGATGTTGCGGTCGACCGGTGGGAAAGCTCGCTGTGCACAGTCGACTCGCTCGCAGATGCGGCAGCTCACGCCGATGCGGGCGGCCGGTCCGCTCAACGACAGGCCGTCCGCGTAGACCAATTGCGAGGCGTGAGCGATCTCGCAGCCGAGACCGATCGCGAAGTGTCGATTCGGCTTCAGGAACGAGCCCGATCGCTTGACGATGGCGCGGCCGATGCACAGATACCGCACGCCGTCCGGCATTTCGGCGAGCTGAACCAGGATCCGGCCCGGGTGGCCGAACGCCTCGTGCACGTTCCACAGCGGGCAGGCACCGCCGAATCGCGCGAACTGGAAACGGGTAGCGCTGTGTCGCTTGGTGATATTTCCGGCAGGATCGACGCGCACGAAATAGAAAGGCACGCCGCGCGCTCCCGGTCGCTGCAAGGTGCCAAGGCGATGACAAATCTGCTCGAAGCTCGCATGAAAGCGCCGCTGCAATTGCTCGATGTCGTGCCTCAGCTCGCGCGCGGTCGCGGCGAATTGGCCGTAGGGCATGAGCAACGCTCCCGCGGCGTAGTTCGCAAGGCCGACGGCCGCAATCGAGCGAGCAGCGGGTGACTTCAGGCCCGAGTCCGCCAGGATTTGCGGAATTTCGTCGGCGAAGGTCAGCTCACAGAGTTGCGTCGCGAGCTGAAAGACTGCGGTGGGCTCGGACAAATCGCCGTCGATCGTGAGCTGTTTACGCTGTGGGTCATAGCGACGCAGCAATCCGCTAGCTGTCAGGTTCTCGCGGCTGACCGTAACGCCGTGCAAGTCGGACAACAGCCGTTCGAGTTGACTCGTGGAATTGCCGCCCACGCCGAGTCCGTAGCGCGTTGCGAGCGCTTCAGCGGCAACGTCCAGCTCGTGGATGTAATTGTCGCGGTAGTGGAAGAAGTCCCGCACTTCCTCGTACGGCAGCGTGGCATTCGTGGCGTCCGGGTGATCGATCGCCAGCTTCTCATCGAGCGTGCTCAGCCGCTGCTCCAGGCTCCGGTAGGCCTGATGCAGCAGCAGGAACTGACGGGCGAGCACCGGTGTCGTCGCGGCTGCGAGCTTGATCTCGGCGAAGCTCGGCGCGGACGGGCCGAGCCTCAAGTCGGCGCTCGCTTCCTTCAGATCGGCGATCAACCGGTCTTCCTGATCGACATCGAACTCGGCCGGATCGATGTCGAACGTGCGGGCGAGCGCGATGAGCACGCGGGCGGTCACGGGACGCTGGTTGGTCTCGATCTGAGAGAGATAGCTCGGCGACATACCGAGCCGCTGCGAGCAGCTCTCCAGGGTGAGGCCGTGCCGCTCGCGCAGCAATCTCACTTTCGGTCCGACGTAGAGCTTCTCTCTCATTTTTGCAACTTCACAAAACGCGCGGATCCGCGGGGAGCGACTTCGCTAATTAAGCGGCCCGGGCGCGTGCCGCCCCGCCGGGCCTTCGGAATAATACTCGTCGCACGAGGGGCATTCCGAGGACGCGTTTCAATCCGGGCCGCCTCGGCAGTCGGAGGAGTCGTTCAAGTGAGTGGATCTGCCGGCGCCAGGCTGCGATCTGCGGTGACGGCCGAACGGCCTTTGCAGGTAGTGGGGGCGATCAACGCGTATTGCGCGCGGCTTGCGGAGCGCGCGGGATTTCGTGCGCTGTATTTGTCCGGCGCGGGGGTGGCGAACGCCTCTTTTGGGCTGCCGGATCTGGGGATGACGAGTCTGAATGATGTGTGCGAGGACGTCCGGCGCATCACCGGGGCGAGCGAGCTGCCGCTGCTGGTGGATGCGGACACGGGCTGGGGGACGGCGTTCAACATCGCGCGCACGAGCCGGGAGCTGACGCGGGCGGGGGCGGCGGGGATG
>DASVCI010000174.1:0-5656 GCA_036381695.1 Steroidobacteraceae bacterium | reverse complement strand
CTCACCTCACCGATGGTGAAGTAGCGCTTGCCGGGAATCGGGGGAAGCTCGTTGTTATTGCCTGGTTCCAGCATACGCCTCGACTCGGGCCTTCAGTTTCTGTCCGGGGCGGAAGGTGACGACGCGGCGGGCGCTGATCGGGATCTCCTCACCCGTCTTCGGATTGCGGCCCGGCCGCTGGTTCTTGTCTCGAAGGTCGAAGTTGCCGAAGCCCGAGAGCTTCACCTGCTCGCCGGAGGAGAGCGAGGCGCGCAGCTCCTCGAAGAACAGGTCCACGAGCTCACGCGCTTCGCGCTTGTTGAGCCCGAGCTGATCGAACAGGGCTTCAGCGATTTCTGCTTTGGTCAGTGCCATGGCTTTATTCCCGGAGCGTGGCGCCAAATTTCTGGCCAAGTTGTTCGACGACCTGCGCCTTCAGGGCGTCGGCTTCGGCGTCGGTCAGGGTGCGGGAAGTATCCTGTAATTGCAGACCTAAGGCTATGCTTTTCTTGCCTTTCTTGATCTGCGGGCCCTGGTAGACCGAGAGCACCGTCAGCTCCTTGAGGAGGGCCCCGGCGCTCTCCCGCACGGTCTGTCTCAAGGCCTCGACCGGGAGCGCTTCGTCGACGATCACGGCAATATCGCGACGAATAGCCGGGTATCTCGAAATCTCCTGGAACGCCGGCACCTCGCGCGCGAGCGCTCCGGCGACCTCCAGCTCGAACACGAACGCCGGATATGTCAAATCGAGACGCTTGAGGTGCTCGGGGTGAAGCGCGCCCAGCCAGCCGACGGGCCGGTCCCCCCGATGGATGCGAGCCGACTGGCCGGGGTGCAGCGCGCTGTGCCGCTCGGCGGTGAAACGAAACTCCTCCGCCGCTCCTGTGAGCGCAAGCAACGCTTCTACGTCCGACTTCATGTCGAAGAAGTCGATCGCCCTCGTCGGCGCGTCCCACTGCTCCGGCAGCGCCGGGCCCGCCGCGATGCCGGCGATCACCTCCGTCTCTCCGTCCCGGGTGTAGCGCCGGCCGACTTCGAACAAGCGAACGCGTTGCTGCTGGCGACGCTGGTTGCTCCTCAGAGCCTGGATCAAGCCCGGCCAGAGCGACACGCGCATGACGCCGAGGTCGGCGGAAATCGGGTTCGTCAGCGCGAGCGCCGTTTCGGGGAACAAGGCCGATTGCAGGGCCGCCTCGGTGAACGCGTAATTGATCACTTCCTGATAGCCGCGATCGACGAGCAGGTCTGAGGCTCGCTCGATCCGGACGCGAGTCTCGGTCCACGGGCGCATCTCCAGGACGAGGGCCTCGCTCGTCTCCGGAATGTTTTCGAAGCCGTACAGGCGCGCGACTTCTTCGATCAGGTCCTCCTCGATCGTGAGGTCGAAGCGCCAGCTCGGCGGCTTCACGGTCCACTCGTGCTCGGAGCCCGGAGCACTGTCGAGCTCCATCCCAAGCCTTCGCAGGCAGTCGGCAGTGGCCTCGGCCGGAACCTTCGCTCCCAGCACGTGCTGGACGCGCCGGTGGCGCAGTTTGATGGGGGCGCGCGAGGGCAGACCGGAGCCCGACTGGGTCACTGATACGGGGCCAGCGGCTCCGCCCGCGCAAGCGAGCAGCAATTCGGTCGCCCTCTCGATCGCCCGCTCCTGAAGCTGCGGGTCGACGCCCCGCTCGAAGCGTTGAGACGCGTCGGTGATGAGGCCATAGCGACGGCCGCGACCGGCAACCGTGCCCGGGTCGAAATACGCGACCTCGAGGAACACGTCCGTCGTCGCGTCACTGATTCCCGAGTCCTCGCCGCCCATGACGCCGGCCATGCCGAGAAGCGTGCGCTCGTCGGCGATCATCAGCACATCGGGCGAGAGCTCGACGACAGAGCCGTCGAGCAAAGTGAGCTTCTCGCCGGATTGCGCGAAACGCACGACCACCGCCCCGCTCAGCTTGCTCAAGTCATACGCATGCATCGGCTGGCCCAGCTCGAGCATGACGTAGTTCGTAACGTCGACGACCGCGCTGATCGGGCGCAAGCCCGCACGGCGCAACCGCTCCTGCATCCAGAACGGCGACTTCGCGCCGGGCCGGATGCCGCGAATGACACGGCCAACGAACTTCGGACACCCCGAGCCGGCTTCCAGGCGCACGGGGAAGCGATCGCTGATCTTCGCTTCGACCGGCTTGATCGCAGGCCCTCGCAAGTGAGTCTTGCGCAAGGCGGCGACTTCGCGCGCGACGCCGACGACGCTCATGCAGTCGCCGCGATTCGGAGTGAGATTGACCTCCAGAATCACATCGTCGAGGCCGAGCGCCGCAACGAGATCCTTGCCGGTCTCGAGCTCGGCGGGCAGCTCGAGCAACCCCGAGGCGTCTTCGCTCAGGCCCAGCTCGCGCGCCGAGCACAGCATGCCGAAGGATTCGACGCCGCGGAGCTTGGCGCGCCCGATCCGCATCCCATCCGGGAGCTTGGCGCCGACTAACGCGAGCGGCGCCTTCATCCCTTCGCGCACGTTCGGCGCGCCGCAGACGATCTGCAGCTCTTCTTTGCCGGTCGAGACGCGGCAGACGCTGAGCTTCTCGGCGTCGGGATGTTTAGCGACCGCCTTCACTTCGCCGACCACGATTCCGCTCATCGGCGGCGCGGCGGGCGTCAACGCCTCGATCTCGAGCCCCGACATCGTGAGCCCCTGCGCGAGCTCGCGCGCATCCGTGCCCGGATCGACCCAATCCCTCAACCAGTGGAGACTGACTTTCATGGTGTTAGGCGAACTGGCGCAGGAACCGGAGGTCGTTCTCGAAGTAGAGGCGAATGTCGTTGACGTTGTAGCGGAGCATCGTCAGGCGGTCGATGCCCATGCCGAACGCATAGCCGGTGTAGCGCTCCGGATCGATGTTCACCGCCTCGAGAACGTTCGGGTGCACGACGCCGCAGCCGGAGACTTCGAGCCAGCCAGTCTGCTTGCACACGCGACAACCCGAGCCGCCGCACGCCACGCAGGACATGTCGACTTCCGCCGAAGGCTCGGTGAACGGGAAGTACGAGGGCCTCAGGCGCATCTTCACGTCCTTCTCGAACAGCTGCCGCAGGAAGCTGTGGAGAATCGCTTTCATGTTGGCGAACGTGATGCCCTCGTCGACCACCAGGCCCTCTAGCTGGTGGAACATCGGCGTGTGCGTCATGTCCGAATCGCACCGATACACGCGCCCCGGAGCGATCAGACGGATCGGCGGCTTGCGCTCCTCCATCGCGCGCACCTGGACCGGTGAGGTATGCGTGCGCAGGAGCCGGCCGTCCGGGAAATAGAAGGTGTCGTGCATCGCCCGCGCCGGATGGTTGGCGGGAATGTTGAGCGCTTCGAAATTGTGCCAATCGTCTTCGATCTCCGGACCGTCGGCGATCATGAAGCCGGCGTTGCGAAAGATCTGCTCGATGCGCCGGCGCACGCGCGTCACCGGATGCAGGCCGCCCACGCTCTGACCGCGGCCGGGCAGAGTGACGTCGACCGCTTCGCTCGCGAGCTGGGCGGCGAGCTTCGCCGACTCGAGCGCGGCGCGGCGCTCTTCGAGCGCAGCGGTCAGCTTGTCCCTGGCTTCGTTGATTTTGGCGCCCGCAGCCCGTCGCGCCTGCGGCTCCATCGTACCGAGCGATTTCAGGAGCGCGGTGATCTCGCCCTTCTTGCCGAGCAAGCGGACGCGGATCTGCTCCAGCTCCTCGATGCTGTCGGTCTTTGCTATGTCGTCGCTCGCTGTGCGGACGAGCGTTTCGAGTTGTTGTGCGGAGTCGGTCATGGCCAGACAAAGCTACAGCATCGGCCGGGTCGGAGGGAGTGCGCCAGTGCCGATGCTTCGCCCTCGTTCTTTCGGCCCCACCCGGTCAAGAGCCGCCCCCATCCTGTCCTTCCCCCGTTGTTCACGAGGGGGGAAGGGACGCAACAGAAGTCGCCCCATCTGTCCTTGCCCCGCCGAGCGGGGGAAGGGACGTGAAACTCGCCCGTCCCCTCTCTTCATCGCCTTCTCCGCTTGCGGGAAGAAGGGACGCAAGAGCCGCGGGCGATGCTTTCCTTTCATCCCCTCCCCCGCTCGCGGGGGAGGGTCAGGGAGGGGGGCGCTCGAAGCCCGCAGGCCCTCAGGCCGCGGCCTTCTTCTCGAGACTCGCCTTCGCCTGCTGGGCGAGCACGCCGAACGCCGCCGGATCCTGCATGGCGAGGTCCGCCAGCACCTTTCGGTCGATCGCCAAGCCCGCCAGGTTCAGACCCGCGATCAGCTTGCTGTACGACAGGCCATGAACGCGCGCCTCGGCGTTGATGCGCGTAATCCAGAGCGCGCGCATGGTGCGCTTCTTCGCCTTGCGATCGCGATAGGCGTACTGGCCGGCCTTGATGACCGCCTGCTTCGCGACGCGAAAGACCTTGCGACGGGCGTTGTAGTAGCCCTTGGCCTTCTTGAGAACTTTCTTGTGACGGGCGCCCGCAATGACGCCTCTTTTGACGCGTGCCATCTCTCACCTCCTCACTTGGCGTGCGGCAGAAGCTGCTCGAGCCGCCCCAGGTCCTGCTTGGCCACCATGCTGGGGGCACGCAGTTGCCGTTTACGCTTGCTCGGCTTCTTCGTGAGGATGTGACGACGATGGGACTGGGTTCGCTTGAACCCCTTGGCAGTCTTGCGAAAACGCTTCGCCGCTGCCCGGTTGGTCTTCAACTTGGGCATGAGAAAAGAGCTCCTTGGCTCCGGTTGTCTAGCCTTTGAGGAACGCGGCGCGCGCAGGATCGACCCTCCGAGCTCCGCGCCCTTTCGGGCGGGACAGCGACGAGAGGCAGAACCTCCAGCCGCTGCTCACTTTTTGTAACGGAACGAAGCTCTCATCGAGCGACGCTCCGCTCACTTGGCGGCGCCGATGCGAAAGCACCGACGCCGCTCGATTCTGGGCACGCCCGCGTGCGCGGGCACGATCCCGATGCTCGCCTACTTCTTCTTCGGCCCGAACATCATCACCATCTGGCGCCCTTCCATGGACGGGTTCTGCTCGACCTGGCCGTACGGCGCGAGATCCTGCTGCACCCGGGCGAGGAGCTCACGGCCGACTTCCTGGTGGGCGAGCTCGCGACCGCGGAAGCGCATGGTCACCTTCGCCTTGTCCCCATCCTGCAGGAAGCGGATGAGGTTGCGAAGCTTGACCTGGTAGTCGCCCTCTTCGGTGCCCGGGCGGAACTTCACTTCCTTGATCTGGATCTGCTTGGTCTTGCGCTTCGCCGCGTGCGCTTTCTTGTTCTGCTCGAACAGATATTTCCCGAAATCCATGATCCGGCACACTGGCGGATCGGCAGTCGGGGAGACCTCGACCAGATCCAGATCGGCGTTCTGCGCCATCTGCAGAGCTTCTTGCCGACTCATGACGCCGACCTGATGTCCCTCGGCGTCGATCACTCGCACCCTCGGTGCAGTGATCTCTTCATTGCGCCTGACGCGCTTAACTATAGGAGCGGCGATGCGTCATACCTCCAAAACGGTCCGGCCGCGGCTCGCGACTTCCCGGGCAAGTTTCCCGGCGAGCTCATCGACAGGCATCGCCCCGAGATCCTTGCCACTGCGCGTGCGCACGGCCAGAGAATTCGAACCTGCCTCGCGGTCACCGGCTATCAACAGGTACGGGACGCGTTGCAGCGTGTGCTCGCGGATCTTAAAGC
>DASVCI010000173.1:0-14717 GCA_036381695.1 Steroidobacteraceae bacterium | reverse complement strand
CGCCTGGCTTCTGAAATCGAACAACCGTATCCTCACTCATGGCGTGCCTACTCCAATGCTGAAAGTTGAACCTAAGCAACTCAATTTCAGCAGGGCACGCCGCCCTCTCTCAACTCATCCACCAGATTCGGTTATAGCTCTTGCTGCGATTCATCAAAGATCATCGAGCCCCCGCTTACCGAAGCTCATTGCTAGATCAATTGTCACCGGATTCAGGGTCGACATTGTATGCGCGTCAGATTTGCGGCGCGACCCTTTGAATGAGTCTTGCTGTTCTTCAGGTTACGTTGACTAATCTCCCCGGGGTGGTCGACAGCGGTGAGCAGACTCAATCAAGACCAGCTTCCGATCGACGGATGGCGCCACTGAACTTCGGAGGCTCTTCGTTGACCGACTCCCACCATCATGCCAGCTTGCCCTCCGTCGGCTCGATTGAGCCCGCGCACCTCGACCTTGGCTGCCGGAAATCGGCAGGTCTCGATTGGGCCGCAATCATTACTGGGGGCGCAATTTCGGTCGGATCGACATCGTAATTGTCGCGCCCATTCTCTCGGACCGCGCCCAACACAATTCCGGCCGGAGCGTTCCAAAAACAGTCCTGTGTGCTACGTAGTACTGGAAGGCACGCGCCACCGCGCGGCGGTTCGGGATGCAAGCAAAGGCTCGCCCCGGCCTCTATTCCAGCCGGTCATCGCCCCTGCTCGCCCTGCGTGATGTGGTTCTAATGTTGGAGGCTAGGGTCGGAATCGAACCGGCGTACACGGCTTTGCAGGCCGCTGCATGACCACTCTGCCACCTAGCCTTTCAGGAGGACCGAAGCGGAGAATCTTCTCGCCCCCCAGAGATGCAAAACCCCGGACCTGTCGGCACCGGGGTTTCGCGGTCGAATCTGGAGCGGGAAACGAGGCTCGAACTCGCGACCTCAACCTTGGCAAGGTTGCGCTCTACCAACTGAGCTATTCCCGCGCACAAAACGGAGCCGGAAGCTCCGAGAGACGCGTATTCTAGGGGCAAGTGCTTGACTGTCAAGGCGACCCCGCGCCCCTTCAGAGATTGCCCGAGCGCGCCAGCTCCGGCCAGGCGGCGCGCAGGTAGGAAACCATCGACCACAAGGTCAGGGCCGCCGCTGCCACCAGGCAATACACGCCCAGCTCGAACGCCGGGACGAACCACACGTCGCTCCGGAAAAGCATCAGCGACAGGCCCGTCATCTGGAAAATCGTCTTGAGCTTCCCCATCCACGAGACGGCCACCTTGCCCCGCTGCCCGACCTCGGCCATCCACTCGCGCAGCGCCGAAATCGTGATCTCGCGCCCCACGATGATCGCCGCCGTCAACGTAATGAGCACGCTCGGGTCGAAGCGGATGAGCTTGAGCTCGGGCGGGTCGTGGCCGACCAGCAGCACGAGCGCCACCACCACCATCAGCTTGTCCGCCACCGGGTCGAGGAACGCGCCGAGCGCGGAGGTCTGTCCCAGCCGTCGGGCGAGATAGCCATCCAGCGAATCGGTCAGCGCCGCGAGGATGAACACGATCGCCGCGGCCGGGTTGGACCAGGAAAAAGGCGCGTAGAAGAGAACGACCACCAGCGGAATCATGAGGATCCGCGCCAGGGTCAGAACGTTCGCGATCGGAAAACTCACCGCAGCCATTGTACGGGCTTCACCCGCCAGCGTGCAGCGTGTCGTAGATCGACTGCGCCAGTTTGCGGCTGATCCCGTGCACTTTGGCGAGGTCGTCGACTCCCGCGCGGGCCACCCCCTGGAGCCCCCCGAACTGCCTGAGGAGCTCGCGGCGCCTGCGCGGCCCCAGCCCGGGAACGGTCTCGAGCACCGAATGGGTCCGGGCCTTGGCGCGCCGTTGCCGGTGCCCGGTGATAGCGAACCTGTGCGCCTCGTCCCGAACGCGCTGGATCAGGTGCAGAGCCGGTGAATCGGGCGGCAGCACGAGCGGCTGGCCCTGCCCGGGCAGGAACAGGCGCTCCTGGCCCGGGCGTCGATCCGCCCCTTTCGCCACGCCGACGAGGCAGGGGCCTTCGATCTCGAGCTCCTGGAGCACTTTTGTGGCCTCGGCAAGCTGCCCGGGACCGCCGTCGATGAGCAGCAGGTCCGGCAGCGGCGCTTCGCCCTTCTTGATGCGCGCGTAGCGACGCGAGAGCGCCTGGCGCAAGGCGCCGTAGTCATCGCCCGGCGCAAGGCCTTCGATGTTGAAGCGGCGATAGTCGCTCTTTATCGCCCCTTCCGGCCCGAACACGACGCACGAGGCCACCGTCCTCTCACCCATCGTATGACTGACATCGAAGCACTCGATTCGCCTCGGCGGAGCCGACAGCCCGAACACTTCAGCGAGGGACTGCAACTGTTCGGCGCTCGTCGCCTCAGTGGCGCGACGCATGTTGAGCCCGAGCTCGGCATTCGTCCGAGCCATTTCGAGCCAGCGTGCCCGCACTCCTCGCACGCCCCAACGAATGCGGACGTGGCGCTCCATCCGCTGCGACAGCGTGGCTTCGAGCAAGTCCGCATCCTCGATGGGCTGATTGATCAGGATCTCTCCCGGGGCCTCGCGTCCGAGGTAGTACTGGGCCAGGAAGCCCGAGAGGAGCTCCCCGGCCTCGGCGAGGCCCGGCTTCGGGAAGAAGTTGCTGCTGCCGAGGTTGCGCCCCCCGCGCACGAACACGATCGAGACGCAATGGTCGCTGCCTTGCGAAACGAGCGCGACGGCGTCGATGTCCTCGCTCGCATTGCGCGTCACCGACTGCGTCGAGTGGATCGCCTTGATGCCGTTGATCTGGTCCCTGAGCCGCGCGGCGCGCTCGAAATCGAGCTGCTGCGAGGCCTGCTCCATGCGCCGGGCCAGCTCCTCGATCAGCTCCCCTCCCCGTCCTTCGAGCACCTTGATCGCATCGGCCACGTCCTGCTTGTAGTCCTCGACGGAGATCAGGCCGACGCAGGGGCCCGAGCAGCGCTTGATCTGGTACTGCAGGCACGGGCGCGAGCGGTTCGCGAAGAACGTGTCGCTGCACGGCCGAAGCAGAAACAGCTTCTGCAGCAGCAACAGCGTCTCTCGCGTCGCCCGGGCATTCGGGTACGGCCCGAAGAACCGGCCGGGGAGCTTGCGGCTGCCGCGATAGAAGCTGATTCGCGGATAGTCCTGGTGGGTCGAGATGTAAAGGTACGGGAAGCTCTTGTCGTCCCTGAGCGTGACGTTGAACCGCGGCCGATGCCGCTTGATCAAGTTGTATTCGAGCAGCAGCGCCTCGGTCTCCGAGGCGGTCACCGTCACCTCGATGTTGGCGATCTGCGAAACCATCGCCATGGTCTTGGCGGGCTGCGCCTTGCCGACGAAATACGTCGTCAGGCGATTCTTCAGGTTGCGCGCCTTGCCGACGTACAGCACCTCTCCGTCCGCCCCGATCATCCGGTAAACCCCGGGGCGCTGCGGACAATTGGCGAGGAAGGGCTTGGCGTCGAAAGCGGTCATCGCACCGCTATTTTAGTGGAAGGCCGGCGGCCTCAGCGGCGGGCGTCGAGGAGCTCGCGGGCCCGGGCAAACACTGCCTCGAACATCTCCTCCGTCAGCCGCCCGGTCTGCGTGTTGTAGCGGCTGCAGTGATAGGAATCGATCAGGCGCATGCCCCGGGGCAGCTCGTGCTCGGCCCCATGAGCGAACTTGTAGTCCGAGACCTTCAGCCCAAGGGCCCGCAAGGCGGCGCCATGTGCGATCGAACCCATGGCGAGCAGCAGCACGCCATCAGGCACTCGCGCCAGCTCGGCCGCCAGGAATCGATTGCACGTCCGGATCTCGGCCGGAGTCGGCTTGTTCTCCGGCGGGACGCATTTGACGGAGTTGCTGATGCGGCAGTCAATCAATCGCAGCGAGTCGTGCCTCGACACCGAAGTCGGCTGGTTGGCGAAGCCGAAGCGATAAAGCGTGCGAAACAGGAGGATGCCCGCGTAATCGCCTGTGAACGGCCGACCGGTCGCGTTCGCGCCATGAAAACCGGGCGCCAGTCCGACGATGATCAGTCGGGCGTTCGGATCGCCGAAAGGCGCGACCGGCGCGCAGTAATAATCCGGATACTGCTTGCGCGCCTCGGCCAGGAACTTGGCGAGGCGAGGACAAGCGGTACAGCTGCGATCGAAGATGATCCCGTCGGAGGGCCAGAGGCCCGGCCCGTCCGTCTCGCGGACAAGGGGCCGCACCAGGGCGGATGCGCTACGCTTAGCCATGCGCGCAGTGTACCGGCTGCGACCGGCTCCAGACAGAAACGGCCGGGAAGGTCCCGGCCGTCTCTTCTGAGCTGCACTTATATGAGTGGCTCTGAGCGCCCGCTCCGGGCGCCCGCGCTCAGGCGTGGGCTTTCTGGAACTGAGCCTCCTCGGTCGAGCCCTTCATGGCGGTGACCGAAGACTGACCGGCCATCACGGTCTGCGTCACTTCGTCGAAATACCCGGCGCCGACCTCGCGCTGGTGCTTGGTGGCCGTGTAGCCATCCTTCTCGGCGGCGAACTCCTGCTCCTGCAAGGCCACGTAAGCGCTCATCTGGCTCTGCTTGTAGCCGCGAGCGAGCTGGAACATCGAGAAATTGAGCGCATGGAAGCCCGCCAGCGTGATGAACTGGAACTTGTAGCCCATGGCGCCGAGCTCGCGCTGGAATTTCGCGATCGTCGCATCGTCGAGCTTCTTCTTCCAATTGAACGAAGGCGAGCAGTTGTACGCGAGAAGCTTGCCGGGGAACTCCTTGTGGATGCCTTCGGCAAAAAGCTTCGCTTCGTGCAAGTCCGGCGTCGCCGTCTCGCACCAGATCATGTCCGCGTACGGTGCGTACGCGCGGCCGCGGGCGATCGCCTGCTCCAGCCCCGCCTTCACGTAAAAGAACCCTTCGCTCGTGCGCTCTTTCGATTGGATGAAGGGCCGGTCACGCTCGTCCACGTCCGAGGTCAAAAGATTCGCCGATTCCGCATCGGTGCGCGCGATTAGCACGGTCGGGACGCCGCAGCAGTCAGCCGCGAGGCGCGCCGCAATGAGCTTGCTGATCGCCTCGGAAGTCGGCACCAGCACCTTGCCGCCCATGTGCCCGCACTTCTTGGCGGAGGAAAGCTGATCCTCGAAATGTACGCCCGCCGCGCCCGCATCGATCATGTCTTTCATGAGCTCGAACGCGTTCAGGACGCCGCCGAAGCCCGCCTCCGCATCCGCCACGATGGGCTTGAGCCAGTCGATCGCGCCGTTGCCCTCCGCGTGATGGATCTGGTCGGCCCTGAGCAACGTGTTGTTGATGCGCCGGACGACCGCAGGCACGGAGTTGGCCGGATACAGCGACTGGTCCGGATACATTTCGCCCGCGAGGTTGGCATCTCCCGCCACCTGCCAGCCGGAAAGATAGATCGCATCGAGGCCCGCCTTGACCTGCTGCATGGCCTGATTGCCCGTGAGCGCCCCGAGCGCGTTCACGAACGGTTTTTCATTGATGTAGCGCCAGAGCTTCTCCGCCCCGATCCGCGCGATCGTGTGCTCGACGTGAATCGAGCCGCGCAGCCGCACGACATCCTCGGGCTTGTACGTGCGCGTGATTCCCCGCCAGCGGGGATTATTCTGCCAGTCCTGACGAAGCTGTTCGGCCGAGAGTGCGGACATCGAAGACCCCTTTGCTCAAAGTAACTGTGTTCAGTCGATCGCCTGATACGCGGGCAGCGTGATGAACGTTTCGAACTCATCGGCAGTCGTGATCTTGTCGATCAGCGCCGCCGCGCGCTCGTAGTTGCCCTTCTCGTAGGCGGCTTTGCCGACCTGCGCCTCGAGCTTCGCCAGCTCTTCGCGCATGACGGAGCGGAAGAGCTCGACCGTGATCTTGCGGCCGTCCTCGAGCTTACCGGCCGGATGCTTGATCCATTGCCAGATCTGCGCACGCGCGATCTCTGCCGTGGCCGCGTCTTCCATCAGGTTGTTGATCGGCACGCACCCGAGCCCACCGAGCCAGGCGGCGAGGTACTGAATCGAGACACTCACGTTGTTCCGCAGCCCCGCTTCGGTGATCGTGCCCTTCGGGATCTGCAAGAGATCGCTTGCCGTGATTTGCACGTCGTCTAGCGTCTTCTGGAGCTGATTCGGCGTCGGCATGAGCCTGTCGAACACTTCCATCGCGACCGGCACGAGCCCCGGGTGCGCCACCCAGGTTCCGTCGTGACCATCGCTCGCCTCGCGCTCCTTGTCCGCACGCACTTTCGCGAGCGCTTCCTCGTTCGCTTTCGGATCGTTCTTGATCGGGATCTGCGGCGCCATGCCGCCCATCGCGTACGCGCCGCGCCTGTGGCAAGTCTTGATGACGAGCCGTGAGTACGAGCGCAGGAAATGCGTCGTCATCGTGACCTGGTACCGATCGGGCAGCACGAAATCCGGCCGCCGGCTGAACTTCTTGATGAAGCTGAAGATGTAGTCCCAGCGCCCGCAGTTGAGCCCGACGATGTAGTCCTTGAGCTCGTAGAGAATCTCGTCCATCTCGAAGGCCGCGAGGATGGTCTCGATCAGCACGGTCACCTTGATCGACTGCAGCTTGATGCCGAGCGCGGCCTCCGAATGCCGGAAGACGTCAGCCCAGAGCCGCGCCTCGCGATGACTTTCGAGCTTCGGCAGATAAAAATACGGCCCGCTGCCTCGCTCCTTCAGCGCCACGTGGTTGTGGAAGAGGTACAGGCCGAAATCGACGAACGCCCCCGGCACCGGCTGGCCGTCGAGATACATGTGCTTCTCGTACAAATGCCAGCCGCGCGGGCGCACGATGAGCGTGGCGATCTTGTCGTTCAGTTTGTATTGCTTGCCGTCCGGATTCTCGAAAGTGATGGTGCGCCTGACGGCATCACGCAGGTTGATCTGGCCCTGGATGATGTTGTCCCAGGTCGGAGTGAGCGAGTCCTCGCAATCGGCCATGAAGACCTTCGCGCCCGAGTTGAGCGCGTTGATGACCATCTTCCGATCGGTCGGGCCGGTGATCTCGACGCGTCGATCCTCGAGATCGGCGGGAACGGAAGTCACTCGCCACGCACTCTCGCGAATTGCGCGGGTCTCAGGCAGGAAGTCCGGGAGCGCGCCGGCATCGAGTTCCTTTTGACGTGCTGTGCGCGCAGCCAGTAGCTCGCTCACGCGGCCACTGAACCGGCGCGTCAGGTCGGCCACGAACTCGAGCGCCTCCGGCGTCAGGATCTCCTCGTATCCCGGCTTCACCTCGGCACGGATCTCGAGACCTCGCGGCAGACGCAGAACTGGATTGGTTGCCATCGTCGGTTGCTCCCCATCATCGGCGCCCGTCGCCCGGGCATCGCTCGAAAACGCCGCATCCGGCCCGCGGGATCCGGCGCCCGCGGAAAAATCAACGGCGCCGACACGATAGTCCTTTCCTGCCTGCACGTAAAATATATGGTGTATTGGAATCCGATATCTGTTAGATATATCGCATGGAACTGCGGCACCTGCGTTACTTCGTCGCCGTCGCCGAGGAGCGTCACATGACTCGTGCGGCGGAACGCCTCGGCATCCAGCAACCGCCCCTGAGCATGCAAATCCGCGCACTCGAGCAAGAGCTGGGCGTGCAGCTTTTTCGCCGGCAACCGCGTGGCATGGAGCTGACCGAGGCCGGCGTGGCGTTTCTGGATCGAGCCAGGGTGATCCTGGACCAAGTCGAGCGCGCTTTCGCAACGACGCGGCGCACCGCACGTGGTGAACAAGGGCGCGTAGTGGTCGGCTTCACCAGCTCAGCGCCCTTTCATCCATTTGTGCCCCGCGTCATTCGCGCCTTTCGGGAGAACTCGCCTCTGGTCTCGCTCGTGCTCGAGGAGAGCGGGAGCGGCGAGCTCGTCCAGGGATTGCACAACGAGGAGATCGACGCGGCGTTCATCCGCTCTCCGGTCGCGGATGTGGTCGGATTGCTCGTGCGCCCACTTCTTTCCGAAAGGATGGTCGTCGCGTTGCCCAAGGGTCATCCGCTCGCGGGACGCACAGCGAGGCGCAAGCCGCCGGCGAGACTTCCGCCCTTGCCACTCGAAGCTTTGGCCACCGAAACGTTCATTCTCTACAAGCGTCCAGGCGGCCCGGGGCTGTACGACACGATCATCGCCGCTTGCCGCGGTGCGGGCTTCAGTCCGCGGGTCGGACAGGAAGCCCCGCGCATCATCTCGACGCTGAACCTCGTGGCTGCGGGGCTCGGCGTCTCGATCGTCCCCGAATCCTTGCGCCAGCTACAGATGGACGGTGTCGTCTATCGCCGGTTGACGGACAATCCGCAATTGCGCGCGCCGCTGATTCTGGCTTGCCGCCGCGGCGAGAACGCAGCCGCCGTGCAGCGTTTCATCGATCTCGTGCTGAGCACAGCCGAGCCGAGCGGCGTCGACTCGTGAGCCCTGAAGAGCCCACCCTCCTCCTGCTCAACAAGCCGTTTCGCGTGTTGACGCAGTTCACCAGCCAGAACGGAAAGGCGACGCTGCGCGATTTCGTGCACGCGCCGGGTATGCGTCCGGCCGGGCGGCTCGATTACGACAGCGAGGGTCTCGTGCTTCTCACGAGCTCCGGAAAGCTCCAGGCGCGCCTCACCGACCCACGATGGAAGGTGCCGAAGACGTACGTCGTTCAGGTCGAAGGCGAGCCGGACGAAGGCGCGCTGTCGCAGCTTCGAGAGGGCGTCCTCCTCAACGACGGCCCGACGCTTCCGGCCGAAGCCGAGCGCATCGCCGAGCCCGACTGGCTGTGGCCGCGTGATCCACCCATTCGCTTTCGAAAAGCGATCCCGACGAGCTGGATTCGACTCACCATTCGCGAAGGTCGCAACCGGCAAGTGCGTCGGATGACTGCGGCCGTGGGCTATCCGACTTTGCGATTGATACGCTGGTCCGTCGGGCCGTGGACGATCGAAGGTCTCCCGCCCGGCGCCTCGCGGTTCGTCCCGTCTTCCGAGCTCTCGCAAATCCCGGGCTATTCCCGCAGCCGGCCGCGACGATCGCGATAGTGCTTGCGGACGCATCGACGGCTGCGCCCTTCCCTCTCA
This sequence comes from Steroidobacteraceae bacterium, assembly GCA_036381695.1. Classification (GTDB taxonomy): domain Bacteria; phylum Pseudomonadota; class Gammaproteobacteria; order Steroidobacterales; family Steroidobacteraceae; genus Steroidobacter. The sequence goes on along the minus strand of DASVCI010000173.1, from coordinate 5,683 downwards.
CGTGCCCGTGTCAACCAGCCGCTTTTCGCGCACAACGACGATGAAGACGCCTATCAGTGTGATCGCTCCACCGATCAGCATGCGAGCGGTGAGATGGTCGTCCAGCAACGTGACCCCGAAGAAAATGCCGAAGAGCGGCGAGAGCAGCGTCAGCGGGGAGAGACTCGTCACCGGATAGCGGCTGATGAGGTAATACCAGGCGGTGTGAGCGATGAGGCTCGACATCAGTACCGTGAACGCGAGCGCCGCCCAAGCCTGCCAGCTCGCAGTCTGCACTGCCGTCCACTGCCCCGATTCGATCAGCAAGCTCATGAGCAGGAGCGACGGCCCGCCCGCCACTGCAATCCAGGCCTGCAGCTCCAGCGCCCGGATGTCTTTCAGCCGCTTCACGAAGATGAGGCCCAGCGAGCTGACGAAGCAGGAAACGACGACGAGCCCTACACCTTCCCAGTACGAGAAGACGTGCGGATCGAAACTGATGACCACTATCCCTGAGAAGGCCAGTGTGATCCCCAGTGTGCGCCGCCATCTGATCCGCTCGCCCAGAAGCCAGACGGACAACAACGTCGAGAACGGCACACTGAGCTGACTTGCGATCGCGACCGTGGAGGCATCCTCCACCAGGAACAGCCCAGTGAAGAGCAGAGCGAAGGCCGCAGGGCCCGTGAGCGCGGCAGCCGCCAGAAGCGACGTCATCTGCCCCCGATGTATTCTCAGGACCGGAATCAAAAACACCGCGAGCGACCCGAAGCGCAGGGCGGTGAAGAACACGGGCGGGAACTCGCTCACCCCGATCTTCGAAGCGATGAGGTTCAGCCCCCAGATCAGGTTCATCAGGATCAGGAGCGCGAGATCACGCCCGGCGAGCGCGCCATGCTCGCCGGTTACGGAGGGCGTCACTGCCATGCTGCAGGCCGGTCAGGTGTGGTAACGGTGCTTGAGGAAAGCGTAGAGCGCGCGCACCGTCTGCGGCTCTGCACCGACCGGTCGGCCCGGCCGCTCCTTGCCATTCCACGCATACAGATCGAGATGCATCCAGGCCTGTGCCTCGGTGACGAACCTTTTCAAGAAGAGCGCCCCGAAAATCGCTCCGGAGAACGACGAGCCGGAGACGTTGTTGAGATCCGCGACCTTGCTCGACAACTCATCTTCGTACCCGCTCCACAAAGGCAGGCGCCAGACAGGATCGGACTCGCGTGCGGCGATCTCGACCAATTCACCGGCAAGCGCATCGTCCGTGCTGAAGAGCGCCGGCAGCTCCGGGCCGAGCGCGACGCGTGCCGCGCCCGTGAGCGTCGCTGTGTCGATCAGCAACTGCGGCTTGTCTTCGTCCGCAAGCGCGAGCGCATCGCAGAGAATGACCCGGCCTTCGGCGTCCGTGTTGCCGATCTCGACGGTCAATCCTTCGCGAGTGTTGAGCACGTCACCCGGGCGATAAGCGCTCGAGGAGATCGCGTTCTCGACGATCGGCAGCACCAGCCGCAAGCGCACCGGCAATCTGGCATCCATGACGAGCTGCGCGAGCGCGAGCGCCACAGCCGCACCGCCCATGTCCTTCTTCATCAGCAGCATCGAGGCGGCAGGCTTGATGTCGAGGCCACCGCTGTCGAAGCAAACGCCCTTGCCGACCAGCGAAACCTTCGGATGCGCCTCATCGCCCCACTCCAGATCGACCAGCCTCGGCGCGACCGAAGCCGCCCGGCCCACTGCATGAATCGCCGGCAACCGCTCCTTGAGCAGCTCATCCCCGATGATCACGCGTGAGCGCGCACCAAATCGGCGCGCCACGTCCATGGCAGCCTGCGCCAGTGTCTCCGGCGACATGTCGTTCGCCGGCGTGTTGATGAGGTCTCTCGCCAGCGAGGTCGCAGCGCGCAGGCGTTCCACTTCCAGCGCGTCGGCCTCCGACGGCAGCCGAAGGTGAGCGCGAGCGTTCGACACCCGGCGATAGCGCTCGAACTTGTACTGACCGTAAGCCCACCCGAACGCAAACTGCGTCGCCTGCTGAGCCGACAGCTCCTCGGCAAGGTGATATCGGCCCTCGGGAAGTCGGTCGGCCAGCGCGGCCGCGATCCAGCATGGATCATCCCGCAACGCTCGTCGGCCGAGGCCCGCGATGACACAGCGCGTGTGGCCTCGTTCATCAGGCAACAACAGGAACTTGTTGCGCTCGGCTCTGAAGCCGTTGGCCGCCACCCAGTTACGCGCGCGCTCATCCTGCGCCGCGCACCAATGCTCGAGATCTTCCTCGTGCAAGAGGTGAATCGGAATCGATCCTTCCGCGCCTTCTGTAGCGGTCATCGGGTACGAACCGGGCGTTCAATCAGGGAGTGAGCCGGAGCGCTCAGCCTAGCGCAGCTTGACAAGGCGCGCAGCCGTATGATGCTATCCCCCCGTTTTTCGGCCTGGTCTCGCTGCTTCACCGCCATGCTCGTCGCCCCCGCTGACCGCTCCTGCTGCGTTCGTCGCGTCGATGCGGTCGCGATCATCGCTCGCGTATGGATCCGGCTGCCAAGGCCGGGGTGCGGGATCGACGTCTGAAACGTCGGAACAGGGCAAACGAATTCGCGCGAACCCCGCACCGGCCAGACCGAGGCGGGGTTCTTTCATTTTAGACAGGCGTCATTCGCTCAGGAGCACCCATGCAGTTCTACTCGCAGAAGGATGTCAGCAAGACGGCCTTGAAAGGGGCCCGCATCGCCATCCTAGGTTACGGCAGTCAGGGGCGCGCGCACGCGCTGAATCTGAAAGACAGCGGCTTCGACGTCGTAGTCGGCGTCCGCAAGAGCGGGGCAAGCTGGGCGAAAGCGAAGAAGGACGGCCTCAAAGTCGCCGAGCCCGCCGAAGCCGTCAAAGGTGCGGCGCTGGTGGCGTTTCTCACCCCCGACATGACGCAGAAGGAGCTTTACAAGGAAGTCATCGGCAACATCGGCAAGGGCGCGACGATCCTCTTCGCGCACGGCTTCAACATTCACTTCAAGCAGATCAAGCCCCGCAAGGATCTCGACGTCGTGCTCGTCGCCCCCAAGGGCCCGGGCGATCTCGTCCGCCGTCAGTACCAGCAGGGTCGCGGCGTGCCTTGTCTCATGGCGGTCGCGCAGAACGCGACCAGGCGCGCCAAGGAGAACGCGCTCGCCTATGCGCACGGCATCGGCGGCACTCGCGGCGGTGTCATTCAGACGACGTTCTCCGAAGAGACGGAAACGGATCTGTTCGGCGAGCAGGTGGTCCTGTGCGGCGGCGCGACCGAGCTGGTCGTGAAAGGCTTCGAGACGCTGGTCGAGGCTGGCTATCAGCCTGAAGTCGCCTACTACGAGTGCCTGCACGAGCTCAAGCTCATCGTCGACCTCCTGCACGAAGGCGGCCTGTCGAAGATGCACCGCTTCATCAGCGAGACGGCGAAGTACGGCGATCTCACGCGCGGCCCGCGCATCGTCAATCGCGCCACCAAGAAGGAGATGCGCAAGATTCTGAAGGAGATCCAGCAAGGCAAGTTCGCCCGCCAGTGGATCAGCGAGTACAAGCGCGGGCGCAAGAAGTACACGCGCCTCATGAAGCAGGACCTCAGGCATCCGATCGAGAAGGTTGGCGCCAAGCTCCGCCAGCGCATGCCGTGGCTCGAGGAGGCGCGCGCTTAAGCGCCCTCCTCCTTCGACGTTCAGGAGTTCCCCATGCCCATCAACGCCGCCAAATACATCTGGCACAACGGAAAGCTCGTGCCATGGGAGAAGGCCACGGTCCACGTGCTCGCGCACGCGCTGCATTACGGCTCGACCGTGTTCGAAGGCCAGCGCGCCTACGCCACGCCGAACGGCCCGGTAATCTTCCGCTTGCGCGATCACACGCGCCGGCTGTTCGAGTCCGCGAAGATTTACCGGATCGAGATTCCGTACACGCCCGAGCAGATCAACGCTGCGTGCAAGGAAGTGATCGTGGCGAACAACCTCGATCGGGGCGCGTATATGCGGCCGTTCGCGTTTCGCGGCTATGGTGAGATCGGCGTCGCGCCGAAAACTGCCCCGCCGGTGGAAACTGTCATCGCAGCCTTCGAATGGGGCGCTTACCTCGGTGCGGAAGGGCTCGAGAACGGGATCGACGTGTGCGTCTCGTCGTGGCAGCGCCTTGCGCCGAACACCATCCCTGCGCTGGGCAAAGCGGGCGGCAATTACCTCTCGAGCCAGCTCATCAGCATGGAAGCGAAGCGTCTCGGCTTCGCCGAAGGCATCGGACTCGGGACCGATGGCTGCATCAGCGAGGGTGCGGGCGAGAACCTGTTCCTGATCCGCGATGGAGTGATCTACACACCCGGGCTCTCGAACGCCATCCTCCAGGGCATCACCCGTCATACCGTCATCACGCTCGCGCGCGAGCACGGGTTCGAAGTGCGGGAGCAGGCGTTGCCGCGCGAGATGCTGTACCTGGCCGATGAGATCTTCCTCACCGGCACGGCGGCCGAGATCACGCCAGTGCGCTCGGTCGATCACATCCCGGTCGGCTCGGGCAAGCGCGGGCCGATCACCGAGACCCTGCAGTCCGCGTTCTTCGGCTTGTTCTCCGGCAAGACTCCGGACAAGTGGGGCTGGCTCGAGCCCTGCTCGGGCGCCTCGAGCAAGGGGGCGGCCGCGGCCGGCTGAGCGCACGCCCCGCGAGCCATCGTGCCTGGCGATGGCTCGTTCGAGATTCGTCATGCTCCGGGCGTCCGGGCCTTGGCATCCTTTGCCAGGGCCCGGATGGTTTAGCGGACGACCTCGACGATGACCGCCAAGACGTTGTTCGAGAAGGTTTGGGAACGGCACGAGGTCGTTCCCGAGACGCCGGACACTCCCGCGGTCCTGTACATCGACCTCCACCTGATTCACGAGGTCACCTCTCCCCAGGCGTTTTCCCTCCTGCGCGAGCGCGGGCTGCGCGTCTCGCGCCCGGACCGCACGCTCGCCACGATGGATCATTCGACGCCGACCGATCCGGACGAGGTGTTCCGCCGCGTGCCGATCAAGGTCGAATCCGCCGCGCGGCAAGTGAAGGAGCTCGAGAAGAACTGCCGCGAGTTCGGCATCGAGTTGCACGGGCTCGGAAGCGAGCATCGCGGCATCGTGCACGTCATCGGCCCCGAGCTCGGGGCAACGCAACCTGGCAAGACGATCGTTTGCGGCGACAGCCACACCGCGACGCATGGAGCGTTCGGTGCCCTCGCCTTCGGCATCGGCACGACTGAGGTCGGGCATGTCCTCACCACGCAATGCCTGCTGCAACGGCGCCCGAAAACACTTGCCATCGAGGTAAACGGCCGACTGGCCGCGGGCGTCACGGCCAAGGACCTGATCCTCGCGATCATCGGCAAGATCGGAGTCTCAGGCGGTACCGGTCAGGTGATCGAATATCGCGGCTCGACGATCGAAGCGTTGTCCATGGAGGAGCGCATGACCGTATGCAACATGTCGATCGAGGCAGGTGCGCGGGCCGGAATGATCGCGCCGGACGAGACGACGTTCGAGTATCTGCGCGGACGACGCTTCGCTCCTTCCGGCGAAGCATGGGAGCGCGCGGTGGAAGACTGGCGGACGCTACGCTCAGATCCTGGTGCGCGTTACGACCGGACGGTCGATCTCGACGCGAGCTCGCTCGAGCCGATGATCACCTACGGCACGCATCCGGGAATGGTCGTGCCTATCTCGGGAACGGT
>DASVCI010000172.1:0-105744 GCA_036381695.1 Steroidobacteraceae bacterium | reverse complement strand
GAAGCAGTTTGCGCGCATAGGCAAGGACATCACCATCGCGGTCAAGGCCGGCGGGCCCGATCCCGCCTCGAACCCGGCGCTGCGCCGCGTGATCCAGAACGCGCGCGCCGTCAACATGCCGAAGGACAAGGTGGAGGCCGCGATCAAGCGGGCTTCGGGCAAGGAAGCGACCCACTACGACGTCGTGCTCTACGAGGGCTACGCCCCGCACGGGGTCGCGGTCCTGGTCGAGGCGGCCACCGACAATCCGACGCGCACTGTCGCGAGCGTGCGCAACATCTTCTCCAAGCATGGCGGCAATCTCGGCACCACGAACAGCGTCAGCTTCATGTTCAAGAAGATGGGGGTCTTCCGCCTGAACCCGGAAGGGATCGACCAGGACGACCTCGAGCTCTACCTGATCGACCACGGGCTCGAGGAGATGGGCGAGGGGACCGGTGAGAAGGGCGAGCCTCAGCTCGTGATCCGCTGCGCGTTCCCGGATTTCGGCCAGGTCCAGAAGGCGCTCGAAGACCGCGGGATCACGCCAATCAGCGCCGAGCACGAGTACATCTGCTTGAGTCCCGTCGAGCTGCCTGAGCCGCAGGCGACGGAGGTGATGGAGCTCGTGGACAAGCTCGAGCAGGACGAGGACGTGCAGAAGGTGTATCACACCCTCGCATGAAGGTACGCTGAGCGCGTCCGCGTTCGAAGAAGCGTCGCTCCCCTCTTCCGCTTCCATGCCCATCTACGCGCTCAGTGTGCTCCTCGGCGGCTGGCTCCTGTTCCTGGTCCAGCCGCTCATCGCGAGGCTCATTCTTCCCTGGTTCGGGGGCAGCTCCTCGGTGTGGAGCGCCGCGCTCGTCTTCTTCCAGGTGAGCGTTCTGGCGGGCTACAGCTACGGGCACTGGCTCACCACTCGCACGCGGCCACGCGTGCAAGCGACCTTGCACACTATCCTTCTGGTTGCCGCCTGCGCACTGATGCCGATCGTGCCCTCGGACACATGGCGCCCGACGGACAGCAGCGATCCGACGTTGCGGATTCTGCTGCTGCTCGGCGCAACGGTCGGCCTGCCCGCGCTCCTTCTCAGCTCCACCAGCCCGCTCATGCAAGTCTGGTGCATGCGTCGCACCGGCTCGCAGGTGCCGTACTGGTTGTTCGCACTGTCGAACTTCGGCTCGATGCTCGCGTTGCTCAGCTTCCCCTTCCTCCTCGAGCCGGCTTTCGGCGTGCGTTCGCTCGCGCTCGGATGGAGTGCGCTCTTCGGCGTGTTTGCGCTCGTGTCGATCGCCGCCGGCTGGATGAGCCGGGGGAGCGAATCGATTGCGGCAAAAGGGCCTGCGGCGAGCGAGGAGCCTGCCCCGTCGATCGCACGACAATCGCTGTGGCTGCTTTTTCCGGCTTGCGCGTGCGCGTTGCTCGTAAGCGTCTCGGCGCACCTCAGCACCAACATCGCGCCGATCCCGCTGCTTTGGGTCGCTCCCCTGGCCTTGTACCTGCTCTCCTTCGTGCTGACGTTCGGCGCTCTGAGGCTCTACGACCGACGAGCCTTCTTCCCGTGGCTGGCCGTGGCACTGGGGTCGATGGCCTTCCTGTACACGACTGGAGAGAGCAACCTGCACATCCAGTATCAGATCCCGCTGTATCTCTTTGGCCTCTTCATGAGCTGCGTGGCCTGCCACGGGGAGCTGGCGCTCCGTCGCCCCGGTGGCGCGCATGTCACACGCTTTTATCTGTGCGTTGCGCTCGGTGGGGCGCTCGGCGGCATTTTCGTCGGGCTGATCGCGCCGCATCTCTTCGATACTCAGCTCGAGCTTGCGCTGCTGCTCGTCCTCATCGCGATCCTCTGCGCAGTGCCTCAATGGTACAGGCGCGGCTCGAAACACACGCTCTGGCCGGTGCGCATCGCGATCGCGGGCGGGATCGGCGCGCTGACGACACACCTCGCGCTCGCTGAAGTCACGATGCGCAGGGAGAACCTGCTGATGGTTCGCAATTTCTACGGTGTCCTTCGCGTTCGCGACGAGCTGCTCGATACCGGGCTTGCCCGGCGCAATCTCATCCACGGGACGATCAGTCACGGCTATCAGTTCCTGGTGCCGGCGCTGCGCAACATCCCTGGTTCGTACTTCTCGCCCACCTCGGGCGTCGGCCGGGCTCTGCTCGCACTCCATGACCAGGGGTCGGTCCGATACGGAGTCATCGGGCTCGGCGCGGGCGTGCTCTCCTCGTACGCCCGCAAGGGCGACTCAGTGACCCTCTACGAAATCAATCCCGCAGTTTCGGACATTGCCGAAGGACACTTTACGTTTCTGAAGAACGCCCGCGAGGTCGGAGCCAAGGTCGAGGTGCTGCTGGGTGATGCGCGCCTGACACTCGAACGTCAAGCCCCGCAGGGCTTCGATCTGCTGATCGTGGACGCATTCTCGAGCGATGCGATTCCGACTCATCTGCTCACCCGCGAAGCGTTCGCGCTGTACTTCCGGCACTTGCGCCCGAATGGCGCGCTGGCCCTGCACATCTCGAACCGGTATCTCGACCTCGAGCCGGTCTGCGCGATGAGTGCGCGACACGTGAATCGCCCGGCGTTCGTTTTGAAGAGCCCAAGCGACGGCATGTTCGACGCGAGCGTATGGGTCATCGTGACTTCGAACGAAGCGCTGCTCGAGCATAGCGCGCTGAAAAGTGCGCAGCTCAGGCCGGCCCGGGCTCGAGCGGGCTTCGTCGGGTGGACGGATCAATACAGCAGCGTCTGGCCGATTCTGACTTTGAATTGACCGGGGCAGTGATCGGGCACTTGTCCCGGGTCCGCCGTTCTGGCGAAACTTCCATAAATATGTGCCCGCGCTTCACGCTCGCCCGCCCGAGCGCGGTCGCCGGATTCAATAGCCGCGTTCGGCGCAGCATTGCGCGACTTCCGAGTCGTTGCCCGCCGAGCGCGCGCAATCGATGCCGGTGCGATCGGCGCGCCAGTCGTCCCACTCCGCCTCGCCTTTACCGAGCAAATCACGCAGCTCCTTCCCTGCGCCGGCGAAATAGGCCTCGCCAGTGCTGCAATAGCGCGCGATCAACCCTGCGGCCAGACAATGGGCTCGCCGCTCCGGCAGGCCCTCAGGCAACTTCTCGCGAAGCACGGCCACCATGCATCCATGACTGGAGTGAGCCGGTCGGGCAGGCTTATTCGGGATGCTCGCGCATCCGCTCACCATCGCGAGAAGACTCGCCGCTGACGGAAGGAGGAGCGATGAGCGCCCAAGCGTGTCGGCGCTCATCGACTGGCCTGCTCGTCGAGCCATGCAGGATTTACCCGAAACGGGCAAAAAAACTCCCAACCTGCGCATGATCGGCATCGCGCCGCCTCGTATCGGGAACTTCAGGCCTGCCCGGGGTTTTAGTCGCAAGACGAATCGATTCGGGAGCTTCGCGATGTTGACCAAGATTGCCACAGTACTCATGACGGCTTTGATGGCAGGCGGCATGCTGGCCTGTACGTCCAACCCCGAGGGGGAGGAAGGCTCGTTCGAGCGCGCCGCCCAGAACGCCGGCCGCGTGGCCGACGACAGCGTCATCACGGCCAAGGTGAAGTCCGCGCTGGCCGCCGACCCGACGACGAAGGCTCATCAGATCAATGTCGAGACCTTCCAGGGCAAGGTCCAGCTGAGCGGTTTCGTCGACGATGACGAAGCACGCCGCCGCGCCTCACAGATCGCGCAGGATATCGAAGGCGTCAGAGAAGTGAAGAATTCGCTCCAGGTGCGGGACTCCGGCTGAGGCGCAGGAGCGCTCGACTCCCGGCGCTGCGAGGCGCCGGACGTGGAAAAGCCCGGCATACCGATGCCGGGCTTTTCGTTTGCGCGTTGCAGAGCCTGCGGCTTCTCACAGATAGCTCGGCCTGCGAATACGCGGGACGAGGAATGGATCGAGCGTCCTCTCGTGTCGCTGCTGCGCGCGCGAGGCGCTCATGGCGCTCGCGAACGCACCGCCAACTTTTCTTTCGGACGAGAAAAGTTTCTCGGACTGCGGATCGAACGTCCGCCGGAATCGCGGCCGACGCGTCACGTTCGCCGCCGCTTCGAATCCGGAGGCGAGCTTGATGAGCGTCGGCTCGCTCCAGGCCGAGGCCATGAAGGTGATGCCGACGGGCAGATCGAACACATAGCCGGCAGTGACGGTGACGAGCGGATAGCCGGGCACCGCCGCGAAACCCGAGCTGCCGAACAGGAAGGCATCGCCGTTGATCAAGTCGGTCGGCCAGGCGGGCGAGTTGGTTGGAGCGACGAGCGCCTCGAGATCGTGCGCGGCGAGGGCCGCATCGATCCCCTGCTGCGCGGCCAGCATGGGGCCACGGATGAGCGCATTTTGATACTCGGCCTCGCTGAATATTTCCGCTTCCGACAGCTCCATCAGCTCCTGTCCGAAGAATTGCAGCTCCTCGTCGGCATGATCGAGATTGAATTGGATGATGTCCGCAAGCGTGCTCACGGGCACGCCGGTGCGAGTGGCGAGATAGGCGTTGAGGTCGCGCTTGAACTCGAACAGCAGCACGATGATCTCGGACTGATCCGCGTTGAACTCATCGAATGAGGGCAGCTCGACGGGGTCGATCACGACGGCGCCTGCATCACGCATGATCTGCACCGCTTCCTCGAACACAGCGTCTGTCTCGGTCGTAGCGCCGGTGAACTGCCGTGCCACGCCGATCCGGGCGCCCTCGAGGCCGTTCGGATTTACGAACTGCAGATAGTCCGTGAACAAGTGGCCAAGGCTCGAGGATGTCTTGGGATCGCGCGGATCAGCCCCGGTGAGAGCGCCGAGGACAGTCGCCGCATCTGCGACGGTGCGACCATGGACGCCAACTGTGTCCTGCGTGGAAGAGATCGGCACGACGCCCGCGCGGCTCGTCAGCCCTACGGTCGGCTTGATGCCAACGACGCCGCACTGACCTGACGGACAAACGATGGAGCCATCCGTCTCTGTCCCGAGCGCGACGGTCGTAAGCGCCGCGGCCACTGCCGCAGCCGAGCCCGAGCTCGACCCGCATGGGTTGCGATCCAGAATGTGTGGATTGCGGCACTGACCGCCGACCCCGCTCCAACCGCTCGAGCTCTGAAAGCCGCGGAAGTTGGCCCACTCGCTCAGGTTCGCTTTACCCAGAATCACTGCGCCTGCATCCCGCAGGCGTTGCGCCACTGTCGCATCCTGCGGGGCCGGCTCTCCGACGAGCGCCAGCGAGCCCGCCCGGGTCTGCATGCGATCGCCCGTGTCGATGTTGTCCTTGAGCAGAACGGGAATGCCATGCAACAGACTGCGCGGCCCGCTCCGCCTGCGATCGCGATCGAGCTGGGCCGCTATGCGCCGCGCATCCGGGTTGATCTCGATGATGCTGCGCAGATCGAGCCCCCGGTCGATGGCGGCGATGCGCCGAAGATAGATCTCGACCAGCTCGACCGAGCTGAGCTTGCGCGAGCTCATGAGGGCCTGAAGCTCCTCGATGCTGGCCCCCGCTATGTCGAGGTCACCATCGAGATGCTTCGTGGGGAACCCCGCAACTTCGTCTCTGGCGGACGCGTAAGACCACGACGCGAGCGCAGCGCCGCCACCGGCCAGAGCACCGGCGCGCAGAAACGAACGACGGGTGAGCGAGGATGCCTGGGGCGATGGCGATGACGGGCTCGATCCGGGAATCGCCCCGTCCCGGCTGGCGTCGTTGAGCGCTCGAGAACGCCTCGGCGAATCGTGCTTGTCCATAGCCGTCTCCCTTTGGTGTCAGGAGCGGCCCTTATAGGTCAGCGGATCGCCCGGGAACATCCGCAATGCAGGCAGCGCGGCCCGAAGCCAGCGGCCGCCCTGCCAAATTTTCAAAATTAGATCCGCAAAAAGAACGGCGGGCCTGCGGCCCGCCGTGGCTGACTCGAGAGCCCGGCCCCTGGAGTCAGTCTTTGTCGAGCGCCACTCGATCCCGGGTGCGTCTGAGCTCGCGCTCCACGTCGAGGTACGCCTGCGTCACGGGCCTGAAATCGCGCTCGGCATCCGGATCGGACGATCGCTCCACTTCATCACGCAAGGCGTGATACCGGCGCGACAGATCCTCGAACGCCTCTTCGATTTCCTCATCGTCCGCTCGATCCTCGATCATGCGCCGGAAGCTGCGCGTTTCCTCCGCGAACTCTTCCGCATCCCGCCGGTAGCCCCCATCCTCGCTCCGCGCACCCTGTTCCAGCTCGTACGCGCTGCGCTCGAGGCGCTCCGCCGAGCTCGCCAGGCGACCCCCGGTGATCGCGCAACCGGCCGACCCGACCACCACTGCCAGCATCGCCAGCCATCCCATCATTCCTGCACGCATCGCTCCTCGCTCCTCGAGTCGAGCCGACCCGACCAATTGACCGATCATCAAACGAGTCGGCCGAAGGAGCGGTTCCGTGGGGCGATCGTGTACTTATGGCCGCACACCGATGCTTTTGTACAAGGCGGCCGGGTCGTACACCGCACCATCCTTGATCACGAGCGAGGTGCGTCTGATATCACTGATGCGGCTCGCAGGGTCACCGTCAACGAGCACGAGATCGGCGAGCTTGCCCGGTTCGATGGAGCCGAGCTCCTTGTCGCGCCCTGCGACGCGCGCTGCACCCAACGTCGCGATGCGCAGCACGTCGGGCGCGGGAATGCCGGCCTCGACATACAACTCGAGCTCGCGATGCAACGCGAAGCCAGCGAGGCCATCCGTGCCGGCCACGATCGGAATACCGGCGTCGTACAGCAACTTCACCATGTCGAGCAGCGCGCGCGCCGATGCCTTGTAACGCTCATCCATCCCCTCCGGAATTGGCAACCCGCCGCCGAGAAAGCCTCTGCGCACCTGCGGTGGCAGGCGATCGGCGATAGCCGCGTAGTTCGACGACACGCTGCCGGGTCGATCCGTGAACATCGCATAAAACACACCGACCGTCGGATCGACGATGACCTTGCGCTGTTTCAGCAGCTGCACGAACGAGCGGACACGCTCGGAGTGGAGATCCAATGTGGCGCCGCGCTCGGCGACAGAAACGAAGCGCGCCGGTGTGCGCGTATCTTTCACGTCATCGAAGAAGTTCAGGAAGACGAAGTTGATGTGCTGCAACTCGTCGGCGCCTGCTTCGACGAACTGCTGCGCGGTCATGAAGGCCGGCACGTGCCCGCTCACCTTGAGCCCGGCCTCGTGCGCCAGGCGGATGAGCGTCGGCACGAGCTCGGGCTTGATCGAGCTGTAGATCTTGATGCCTTCGTAGCCGCGCTTCTTGTAGCTCGCGATGGTGGCGCGGCCTTCTTCCTCCGTATCCACGAACACCTTGGTCGGTCCCGCGTACGGACCGCGCCCGTCCATGAAGCCGCGCATCACGATGCGCGGGCCGATCTCTTCCCCGGCCTCGATCTTGCGCTTGATCTCGAGGAGCGCCTCGTTGTCGTTCGCCAGGTCTCGCACAGAGGTCACGCCCGCGGCGATGTTGAGGATTCCGTCGGTCGGGGCGATGTGCGCGTGCATGTCCCAGAGACCCGGGAGGAGCGTGCGGCCGCGCGCGTCGATGCGGCGTGCATTGGCTGGAATCTTTACGGAGCCATCGGCGCCGATCGAGACGATGCGATTGCCCTCGATGAGCACCGTCAGGCCCGGACGCGTCCTTCCGCTTGCGGGCTCGAAAACATTCGCGTTGACGATGGCAAGCGGCGTATCCGGTTTGTCCGTAAGCGCGCGAGCGGTTGCGAATGTGCGCCGTGCCGCAGCCGCATCCTGGATCTCGAGCAATCGCAGTGCGTCCTTCTCCCATCCTTCGCGCACGATGGACAGCCAGCTGTCGACTGCGGCGAAGAGCTGATTTTGCTCATCCATCCAGACCGTCACGGGCGCGAAGCTGAGCCCGGATATCTCGTAGGCGACCACTCGCCGCTTTCGAGACCCCTCGCCGACGAAGGTCTCGCCCGCGCGCGTGAGGCTCGCCTCACCTTCCGGCAGCAGGGTCAGACGCTGATCTTCTGCTTCGAGGAGCGCCGCGGCGAGCAGCCCGAGCTCTTCGGGAATGCCGCTCAGGCTCAGATAAAAAGCGGGCGAAGCGAGCTTACGCTCGCCGCGCTCGCCGTTGTTTTGCCAGCGCGCGACCGAGTCCGACCAGGTGAATTCCTCGTGCACCTCGGCCTTCAGATAATCATTGCCGCTCGCCGTGAGCGAGACTGGCAGCCCGCGCTCGTTCAAACGTATGGTCGCGTGCAGCTTCGGGCCGCGGCCTCGATCGTTGTACTCGAACGTGAACTCATGCTCGCCGTCTGGCCCGACGCGCGTGGTCTGCACGCCCGCCGGGTTGCCCATGATCAGCACGGTGTAGCGCCTCTGCGCAGGGTCTTGCGCCATGACGCTGGAGCCGAAGAGGAGAAAAAGAATGCAGATCGCGAGCCACGAGCGCCGCATGCGCCGTCTCCTGAGCAGAACAAAACGCGCTATGATGCGCCGCGGCGTAAGAAGGGAGCAAGTGCGCTCAGCCGGGCGCCGGCCACTCAGAAGCGGGCGTTGACTCCGAAGCCCATGAAGTTGACGCCGCCCTTCTCTTCGGCGAAGAGGCCGAACACGCTCGATCGGTGCCACACGACGAAGCCGACCGACACCTCGTCGAACCGCCCCTCGAGCAAGTGCTTCATCGAGTCGAACTGCTGCAACGGCAGGTCGACGGTCCATTCTACGTAGTTGAGGAGCTTCTCGGACTCGACGCCCTTCTTGGCGAAGTCGCGTTGCTCGCTCATCGGGATGCGGCTCACGTAGCTCAAACCTTCCCCGAGCCCGAGGCGAACGTATTTCTGCGTGAACGGCACGCGCAGGTCATAGCTCGCTTTGATGAAGGCGGTGACCCCGTAGCCATCGTCCTGATAGCCGCGCTCATCGAAATATTGCACGCCCACGTGGGCGCTCATCGGAAAAGGCAGGCCGAACAGGGTGTCGCTGAACTCATGTCCCCAGGTCGCGCCGAGGAGGTAGTTCGATTCCGGGGACTCCTGGTAATCGCCCACCACCACCGTCACGAGGTCGCTCTCGGAGGACTTCCCGAAATGCAGGCGAAGCTCGTCGCGTCCTTCCTCGGCAAATGAGGCCTGGCTGATGAGGGCGGCCGCCAGGGCGGCGAAAAGCACGAACGGACGATGCATGGGCGGAGGCGACTTCGATGTCCTCGATCGCACGACAGCTCAGGAAAGGCGTCCCGGAGCATACATTGCGCCGCCGGACAGCTCACTACGGCGAGACCTGAACTGAGCGGTCGACAAGGCGTTCCTTTCGAGCCGTCGCGGGCCCAAGCCGTTGCAATGTCGTCGGAACTGCGACCTGAAGCAGTCAGTTCCGCCTCCAGATCCGACAATCGGGGATGCCGGACGATGACCCACATACTCCCGAGCGGCTCGTACCTCCGGTGCAGCCACTCCCAGGCACCGAGGCAAAATGACGCAGTGCTCGTGTCTCTTTGCGAGCGCTATTCGCTCGGCCCGCCGGAGGCGGCGCGGCGCATCTGGGAACTGCTGGAAACCCCGCAGACCGTCGAAACGCTCTGCCGGGTCCTCGCTCGCGAATACTCCCTCCCCCGCTCCTGCGGTCCGCAGATCAGGAGCTTTCTTGGCGATCTTTACGAGCGGGATCTGATCCAGGTGTCACCCGATACTTGAGGCTCGCGAAGAGGCGGGCGGCGCGCTGCCGGCCTTCAGGTATTTCTCCATGACAGCCCGTTCGAGCAGGTCGAACGGCAGGAGCCCCTGCCCGATCAGGAAATCGTGATAGCGCTGCTCGTCGAAGCGGCCTGGCTGCGCGAGCTCCACCCGCGTCCTGAGGGCGTTCAGGCGCGAGAAGCCGTAAAAATACGCCGTGGCCTGCCCTGGGGCGATGAACGTGTAGCGGTCGACTTCCTGTTTTGCCATGGGCTCGGACAGCACCACGTCCTCCATCAGGAAGCGCTTGGCCTGCTCGGGCTCGATGAGCCCGAGATTCAGCATCGGATCGAGAAAGGCACGGGCCTCTCGCATCATGCGCATTTGCAACGCACCGATCTGGCCCTCGGGCGGCAGGTACTTCTTGAGCACCGCCTCGGCGTAGAGCGCCCAGCCTTCCACGTTGGCGCTGTTGAATGCATAGACGACACGGGCGGTCGAAACGCCGCGCTCCAGGATGGAGGCGAACTGCAACTCGTGGCCCGGACGCGCCTCATGCGCCGTCAAAGTCCACGCGATCGCGTCATACGTGAAGTCGTCCATGACGCTGTCCGGCGGCGCATTCGGATTGCTGGTCGGCAGCACGAACTCGGCAGGCTGACCCGTGTTGCCGACGAGGCGCGGCGGATCGATGTGGGGGGCCGGCGTGGCCGCAGATTCCGCTTCGGTCGCCAGGCGAATCACGGCATCGCGCTGTGGCAACGTGACCACGTGCTCGCGGCGAATGACGTCCTCGATCTGTCGCAGGCGCTTCGAGTAGAAGTCGAGCAATTGCTCCTCTGGAATGCGCTCCTTCTTGAGCTCGCGGATCACGTCGCGATAGTCGGTCAACTTCCAGCCGCGTTGCTCGGCGACCCGGCGCGCGAGCGGCTCGAGCTCGCTGCGGGTCTGGATGTAGCTCGCAAGCGCCCTGTCCATGAGCTCGCGCGGATCCATGTGGACTCCGAAGCGCTTGAGATTGTCCGCATACAGCTCGGGCGGAAGCCGGTTCGATGCGCGTGCGCGTGGCAGCACGGTTTGCCGCGTCCACTCGGCGTACTCGTCGAACTGACGACGCAGAACGGCCAGGTCCTTCTGCCAGCCCTTGAGCCCGCTCCCCTTCAGGATCTCCTCGATTCCATCGAGATAGCGCGGCTGATTGTCGAGAAACTGCTCCGCTTCCACCTTCCAAGGACCGATCAGCTTCGGATCGCGCGCTCGCTCCTCGTAGCGGGCGCGAGCGAGGACGGTGATCGGCTCGTAGCCGGGCTCGGCTCCGATGTAGCGCTTCAAGCGCACGAGGGCGGCCTTGTGCCGCTCCTTCGACACGCGGGCATCGAGCAAGTCCTGAAAGCCCCGATAAACGAACTGCGCGAGGTCGAAGAAAGGCAGCATCAGCTGGCGGTTCAATTCGAGGCTGCGCTTCTGGTCGCGCGCCGCCTGGATGAGCAGCTGCACATCCTGTCTGACGCGCTCGTCAGTGACGCTCTCGCGCAGACTCTCCAGCTTGCGCGCAGCGGCTTCGAGATCCGCTTCCTGCCGCTCGGAGAAACGCGGCTTCAAATCGATGATCTCCGTATCGTGCCCTTCCACTCCGACGGTGGCGGCGAACTCCGGGTTGTAGCGCGCATTGACCTCGAGCAGCACTTGCGCGTACCGATTGCTCTCCTCGGTCCAGCTCGCCTCGGCTGCAAGCGCTGACGTCGCGCTCAACGCGAGCAGGACGGCGGCGATTCTGATCATCGCGAATCTCCTCGGTTGGTGAATGGTTGGATGGATCGTCGCAGTCCTCACGCAGTTCCCTGACCGCGCAGGCGCTCGAGAACGACCTGCGGCTCCATCCCGTCGATCTCCACGAGCTTACGGCGAGAAGCAGCGCCGCCCGCGACGCGTACCTTGCTTTTTGCAATCCCGAGCTTCTTCGCAACGAATGCGACGAGCTCCTCGTTGGCGGCGCCGTCGACGGGCGGGGCGGCCAGGCGGATCTTGAGCGCATCGCCATACATGCCCACGACCTCAGTCCTCGAGGCTCTCGGTTGGACATGGACGTTGATTCGGGCAACTGGCGGCATGGATCGGGTGGCTGCGGCTCGCTTCAGGACACGCGCGCGGCCGCGGTTGTTTCGGGTGGATACATCGCCGCGCATCCTCGCGGTTATACGGGGCCGGCACAAGGCGGCGCGCTGCCACCCGTGCCTCGAGTCGATGTCCGCGTCCCGCAGCGCGCATCGTGGATTGTACTCATGCAAACGGGGGATGAGCCTCGTTCGCATGCTCGCACTGATTGTCTGCGCTCCGGAACTGTACGAATGCCTCAGAAACGCCTTCGCGTGCTTGGGGCCTGTACACAAGCGCGACGCTGAGCCGCAACTCCCGCGCGAGCCCGCGCGTTCGTGCTAAAGGCGCGCACCTCGCGCCCCGGAGAAGCCCATGCCTGCTCAACGATCCGGCTCGAAGACCCCCGGCACGCTGCGCGAAGTGCTGAAAGCGAACGTCCGTCAGCAACAACGCAGAGCCTCGGTGACGAAAAGCCCGCCGGAAGCGAAACGTCCGGTGCGCCAGCGAGTGAAGGACGCCGCCGCCAAGGCCCGTGGCCGCAAGGCTCACTGAATCGCTTCGCTCGCCCTACAGCCGCGCCTTCAGGCGCTCGATGTGCTCTTCCTCGAGCCCGATTTCGCGCAAGTAGCCCGGCGCCCCGCCGAGACGCTCGAGATACGAGAGCATGTTGTATACGCCCTGCTCGGGGCAGCGCACCGCCTCGAGGATCCATTCAGGCTCGACTTCCTTGTAGCGCTCGAGGTAAGCCTCGCGCAGCCGCGCGCTGCTTTCGGCATAGTCGGCCGCGATTGCCTCCGGCTCGACCTCGGCAAGGGCGAGCAGGAGCGCGGCGATCAGGCCTGTCCTGTCCTTGCCCGCCACGCAATGAAACAGAAGCGGCCCCGGCGGCGCCGAGGCGATCGTCTGCAGGACCCGCCGCAAGTGCGGTCTGGTTTTCTCGAGGACCAGGCACTTCCACATTTCCTTCTCGCAGCCCTCGCTGATCTCGGACCACTGCGTCTCGCTCTCGGTCAGCAGCGAAACGTGGTAGTAGCGCACGTGCGGCAAGCGGGACGGAACCGGATGCGGGCTGATCGCCACTTCCCCCGGCCAGCGCAGATCGACGACGGTGTGTACGCCGAGATTCGCCAAGGTCTCGACACCCTCGGGAGTGAGTTGCACGAGATCATCGGCTCTCAGGAGCGAACGCCAACGCGTCTGCCTGCCCGAGCGGGTGGGATAGCCGCCGAGGTCTCGCGCATTGAGGAGTCCGGGAATGTCGAGCGTTCGCGTGAAAAGCATTGGATTTGAGGCGCTTCAGCCGCCGCGGACCGCGGCACGGGAGGCGAAGCTTGAGGGCAATCGAGCGGGCTGTAAATGCGTTGCGGCCCGACATGAAGCGAGCCTTCGTGCCTCGCTCACCCCTCTGCGGCAGGCTCACGAGCGAGCGATCCTGCGATCGCTCCTGCGTTCTGCCTCAGGTCGTGGCAAAGTGCGCATCGTCGATCGACCGTTTCGGGGTGCTCCGTGACCTATGCTGCCATCACCGGCTGGGGCAAATGCATGCCGCCGGCCGTGCTCGACAACGACGCGCTCGCCACCTTCCTCGAGACGAGCGATGAATGGATCCTGACCCGCACGGGGATCCGCGAACGGCGCATCTCCCACGTGCCGATGACGATGCTCTCGCACATCGCGGCGGCGCGGGCGCTCGCCTGCGCGGGTTTGAACGCTACCGAGCTCGACTTGATCGTGCTCGGCACCTGCTCGGCCGATGAGCAAGTGCCGAACACCGCCTCAGCGGTGCAGCTCGAGCTCGGCGCGTCGAATGCAGCCGCCATGGACGTCAACACGGCCTGCACCAGCTTCCTGTATGGCCTGTCCTGTGCGACGGCGATGATCCGCACGGGCGTGGTCCGCAACGCCCTCGTCATCGGCGTCGAAGGCATCTCACCTTACATGGACTGGTCCAACCGCAATGTCGCCGTGCTGTTCGGGGACGGGGCGGCCGCTGTCGTGCTCCAGGCTAGCGACGAGCCAGTCGGCGTGATCGCCGAGAAGCTCGGCTGCTACGCCGACGCCCGCGCGACCTTGCGAGTTCGAGGAATGGGCACTGCTTACGGCAATGCCGGCGTGCAACTCGGCGACACTTCCTGGGACTTCGACGGACCGGAAATTTTCAAGCGCGCTGTGCAGGGGATGTCGCAAGCCTCGCAGGCCGCGCTCGCACGCACCGGCCTGCAAACCAGCGACGTCGATCTCATCGTGCCGCATCAGGCGAACCTGCGCATCATCGAGGCTGTCGCCAAACGGGTCGGCGTGCCGATGGAGCGCGTCTTCGTCACCGTTCAGCGCTATGGAAACATGTCATCGGCCACCGTGCCCGTCGCTCTGGTCGAAGCGATCGAAGAAGGACGCGTAAAGTCGGGCTCGATCCTCGTGACTCCAGCGTTCGGCGGCGGACTCACGTGGTGCTCGCACGTGATCCGATGGGGTGACCGGGTCACGCCGCTCGGGCACTGCGATCTGGAATTACCTCCGTGCGAGAAGACGGGGCTGGAGCTCGTTCACGACATCATGGCCCGCAAGGGCCACACTGCCGGGAAGCTGGCTCAGTTCCAGTTCTCGTGACCGGCGACGGAACGGGCCAGTCCGACGCTACTTCTCGTCCTTGTAGATCGCGATCACCGGCAGTTGCCCGGCCGCCGCGCGCGCCCGATACATGCCGGAGGTGTTGAAGCTCCAGGCCATCTGCCCGTCGGGCGCTACGGCGATGATGCCTCCGTCGCCGCCGAGCGCGGTGAGGCGCTTCTGAATGACCTCATCCGCGGCCTCTTGCAGACGCATGCCTTTGTACTCGACCAGCGCGCAGATCTCGCGGGCAACCGTGAGGCGAATGAAATACTCCCCGGTGCCTGTCGCGGAGACGGCGCAGGATGAGTTGGACGCGTAGGTGCCTGCGCCGATCACGGGAGAATCACCCACCCTGCCCCAGCGCTTGCCCGTCGTGCCTCCCGTCGAAGTGCCCGCCGCGACATTCCCGTGCTCATCGAGCGCCACCACGCCGACAGTGCCCTTCTTGCCTTCATCGTGCACGAGCCCTTTGCCGGAATCGCTCTGCCCGGCGCCCGCGGGCTTCGGCGGAATCGGCAGCCCCTTCTGGCTCAGGAATTTCTCGAGCGCCTGCCAGCGCCGCTCGGTGTAGAACCATGCGGGGTCAACCTGCTCGAGCCCTTCGCTCCTCGAGAACGCATCCGCCCCTGCGCCGATCAGCATGACGTGCGGAGACTTCTCCATCACGCGGCGCGCGAGCGAGATCGGGTGCCGCGTGGTGGTCACGCCCGCCACCGAGCCCGCGCTCAGCGTCTTTCCATCCGTGATCGCCGCATCGAGCTCGTTACGACCCTCGGCGGTGAAGACGGCGCCACGCCCGGCATTGAACAGGGGATCGTCCTCCATGAGCATGATCGTGCTCTCGACGGCATCGAGGGCGGAGCCGCCCTCGGCGAGCACCGAGCGGCCCTTCTCGAGAGCCCGTGTGAGCGCCGCCCGATAAGCGGCCTCCTGCTCGGGAGTGAGATCCTTGCGCTCGATCACCCCGGCCCCGCCGTGGATGACGATGGCCCATTTGGGGGCGGCGAAAACAGCAGACGAAATCGACATGGCGGTGACACACGCAGCGGCGCAGGCCGCGAACAATGCTTTCATGGGCTCGCTCCCAAGTAACCTTCGATCAACTTCCCACCTCCTGCGCATCCGCCCTCGATGAGCGGCGCCTCGGCACGCTGCAGGCCAACGAGGCCGGTCATTCAGCGCTCGCCAGGCGCGCGAAAGTGTTCTTCATGGCCCGGACTCGCGCCAGATAGCTTCGCACGTCGTGATCGCCACAGCGTTGCCCCGCGGTCAACCTGAGCCCCCGCCGAGCATAACGCTCTCCGGCGCCCGCTCCGCACAAATGAATCACGGCCGCGAGATTTTGCTTCTGCTCGAGGGTCACCGAAGGGAGCCCTGCGCGCACCAGGGCTCCCGCCACGCGCCGGTCGAGGTAAGCGGAGGTCATCTCGATGGAGTGCGAGGCGATCACGCGCGTATACAGGCTGTTGAACCAGCACGAGCGCCAGTCGTGCCAGGGTCCGTCCTCCACGACCACATGGTCATGGATGCAATATCGGCGGGCCTCGGCAAACGTTCCGTCGGTGATCTGGTACATGCCGACGGCGCTCGAGGCCGGGCGGTAGACCTCAAACGGCTCGAGCGTGAACGCCCAGCGCCAGTACGTGCGTACGACAGGGTTACCGGACCCCTCCACCTGGGCGAGCGCGGCCAGAAACTCGGGAGTGATCACCGCCGTCGAGTGACGTCGGAACAGCGATTGGTAAGCTGCCCATGTCTGCGACGGGGTCCTGTAGAAGACCCCGCTCACCGGGAAGAGAAGCTCCGAAGGCTTGCGGATGACTTGATAGATCCAGTTCACGCCCAGCCACACTAGGAGCAGCAGCGAGACCCCGATGATGACTTGCAAGCCAAGGGGCGCACGCCGAAATCGCTTGAGCCAGCGCCGACGCGTACGGGCCGCCGGCCACAAGCGCGGCAAACGCACCTTCAGGCGAGCGCGCCGCCCGCGTTTGCGACTTCTTTTTCGAACGGCTGCTCGCGCCATGGAAGATGAGAGGTCCCGCCCGCCGCATCCTAGAAGGCGGCGCGGAGACAATCCAGAGCCTGGCTATTCGCGAGAGCTCGGCAGGTTCGAACAGTGAGCGGCGGCAGCGAGAACCAGCCGGGCGAACCCTCGTTCGGGGCTCCCGACGAAACATCGATTCGGGCCGTGTTGTCTCGAGCATGCGACGACGATATCGCGCGGCTCGCGGACACCCTCGGGAATGCATCGGATGTTGTAGCGCGCGAGCCCGTTCGGCCCATCGGGGTGACTTTCGCCGCGCAGATACCACGTATCGCCCGCGAGTTTCGCCGTTCGCAGCACGCGAGCGCGGCAATCAGCGTCGATGCCTTGGCTACAATAGCGCTCCTCGCAAGCGGCGAGTGAGCCGGCTTCGCAGTCCGACTCCTGCTTGAGCTCCTTCTCGCGCAGCAACGCAGGGCCGCCGCCGAGCGTCCATTCCTTGCAAGCCTTGAGATCACCCTCGTTGCACAGCTCCAGCAGACGCTCGAGCTCCGTCGGCGGCTTGCGCTGCCGGCGCGGCTTGGATGGGGCGGCAGGCTTGGGCTTGGCGGCCTTCCGGGTCGACACCCCCGGCACGACTTTGGCGTCCGGCCCGCAGCGTTGATCCGAGAACACTCGCGAGCCGTCCTCGTTTATGCACGTGTAGATCTCGGCGTGGCTCGCCGCAAGGGCGAACGCGCAGCCGACGAGCACCAGGCCCGGCCTGAAGGCTTTCGACGCTCTCGTCCTCACAGCGCCGCATCATCGTACAGCGCCCGCCGCTTTGACAAACCACTGCCGCCCGGACGGGCGGCTCAAGCCGGGACCCGGCCGATCACGTGTCGCCGGAGCGAGTCGAACCGCCGGCCGCCTGCTCGCGTTGCTTGCGCAAATGGATCTCCTCCCTGTCCACGGCCACGTGCTGAGGGGCCTCAATTCCCAGCTCCACGTGCGTGTTGCCGATTTGAAGGACGCGAACCGTGACTTGTCCTCCTATGACCAGGGCCTGATTGGCACGTCGTGAAAGCACCAGCATGACTCACTCACTCCCATGAGGCCGCCTCGAAGGGCCGGCGCATCCGGCGCCACCGTCGTTGGGGCCGCTCTTTCATTGAACGCCCGCGCGAGTGTACTTCTGCTTCGATAATGGGAGCAAGCGAAGCTTGAACTATATGTCTGCGCTCCTGAAATCGGAGCGCTTTCCATGAAGTCTCTGCGTAGCCGCGGGCACCGTGTGTTGTGCGCGGTGCTGGCGGAAGCCCGCTCGGAAGCGGGCCTGACTCAACGCGATCTGGCCGCACGCCTGAAACGGCCGCATTCCTACGTCGCGAAGATCGAAAGCGGCGAGCGGCGCGTCGACGTGCTCGAGTTCATCGAGATGGCCCGGGCGATGCGGGTGGATCCAGTCAAGCTGTTCGAGCGCGTGCTGGCGTAGCCTGCATCCGCGCCGCCGACAACACGCGAAAGTAGCTATGCCGTAAGTCGTGCCGCGAGCTTGACAGTCGCGGCACTGCCCCCAAGCTGCACTGTGGCGTAACCGGTCGCGCCTGCGGCCCCGCGCGATTGCGGGAACCTCGCGGGCGGCGACGGGTTTTGTCGACATTCCAAGCTTGCAAGGGTGAATCATGCAGATTCAGGTGCACGCAGGTCGCAACCTCCACGGCGGCGAATCTCTGCTCGAGCGCGTCCAGCAGATGGTCGAAAGCTCGATCACGCAACATGCGGACCGCATCACCCGCATTGAAGTCCACCTTTCCGACGAGAACAGCGTGAAGGGCGGCAACGACAAGCGGTGCGTGCTCGAAGCACGCCTTACGGGGCTCGATCCGATCGCGGTGACCCACCAGGCCGAGTCCGTCGCGCTGGCCGTTGAAGGCGCGGCCGAGAAGCTCGAGCGTGCGATCGGCCACACGCTCGGACGGCTGAAAGAGCGCTAGATCGACGAGCCTTCGGGCTCGCGTGGCCGAGGCTCATTACGCGGGAACGGGAGCTGCGGCCACGTGAACGCAGTTGCGGCCTGAGCGCTTCGCCACGTAGACGGCCTCATCGGCCATGGCGATGAGGGACTCGCCCCAGACGCCCAGGGTATCGCTGGTTGCGATCCCGATGCTGCACGTGAGCCTGATGGGCTTGCCGAACCCTTCGACGCGGATCGCAGCGATGCGGCTTCGAATGCGCTCGGCAATCGGCCGCGCGGACGCTGCGTCCGCGCTGCTCAGGATGACGACGAACTCCTCCCCGCCGTAACGGCCGATCACATCGGATTGCCTGAGCTCGGCCTGGATCGGGCCGATGATGGCCTTGAGGCAGGCGTCGCCCGCCGGATGGCCGTAGGTATCGTTGATCTCCTTGAAATGATCCAGGTCGATGAACAGCAGCGCGATCGGCAGTCCTCGTGCGCGCGCTCGCAGGCACGCGCTGTCGAGCCGCTCGAGGAGCGAGCGGCGGTTGAAAACACCGGTCAGCGCATCGGTCTGAGCGCGCCGTTCCGCGTCGGTCAGTGCCAGGCGCTGATCACGCAGGCGATCGGCGACGCCCAGAGCGATCAACACGGCTGCAGCCACCATCGAGAGCGGCAAGCCGTAATAGAGAAGAGCCGCCGATTCGTTTCCATCGGAGACGAGCAAGTGAATCGCCGTGGCGATCGTGAACGCTTCGAGCAATACCCAGGCGATGAGAAACCAGCCGGCCGCACGGTTCTCGCGCCTCCAGGCGAGGAAGGCGACGATCAGAGTCGTGATCGCCGAGCCGATGAAGATGAGATTGCCCGCCGCCGCGACCAAGCCGCCCAACCCGATTTCCTGCAGGAGGTTCGCGAAAGCCAGCACCACGAACACGACCGCAAGCCAGCCGAATAGAGCAAACGCGCGCGGCGAGAATCGTTGCAGCTCGGCGATGTCGCGCACGAACAGGCAGGCAACCGCGCCGCTGAGCGCGGCTGTCACGTTCCAGCTATATCCTATGACTGGCAGCGCCAGCGACAACACCGGCCATTCGAATCCCTGACCCGAGAGATACGCGACGTACGCGCCTTGCAGGGAGAACAGCGTCGCGTAAAGGATCAGGAGCCTTTCGCTCAGAACGAACCAGATGAGGAGCGCAGCGAGCGCCATCGCCATCAACGCACCGACCGACAATGCGATCATGCGCGCATGCTCGGCGCCACGCGCAAGGGTTTCGTGCAGTGTCGATGCTCCGAAGCGCAAGCGATTGGGAGCAGAGCCTTCGCGCTCGAGGCGCGCATAAATCACATCGCCCGCTCCGACCTCTCCGGGCAGCATGTATACGGCGTCCTGCGTGCCTACGAATCCCGGCAGTGCGGCCGCCATCCTGAGCGGAACGATCCGCCCCCGGTCGTGCACGAACATCTCGAGGCGCAGATCGCGAGCATGACGCACGTTCAGAGTGGGGACCCCATCCGGCAAGAACGCTTCGAGGAGCTCGATCCTCAGCCAGAATCGCTCTGCATGCTCGGCACCCGCCACTCCCGAAAAGGGACGAAAGCTCTCGTCCAGCTCTCCCCTGACGATCTGGCCGACGTCCGCTTGAGCCGCGCTCGGATCGAGAATCTGCACGTCCAGACGGGGCTCGGCCGCGCTCGCGACCGCAACGAGAAGGTAGGCCACCTGGCCGAGCAGCCAAGCCGCAAGAGGATGACGCACTGTTCGCCCCTGCCGGCTGAGCCTCCTGCCACTCGCCGGCTCCCGAAAGTGTTCGAGGTATCGGACGGCGATATGGTACGTGAAGCAGAAAGGGACGGAAGCTCGATCGCGCGAAACGGATCGAAAACGTAGCAGTGCATCACTCGCAGGCGCGCCGCTTTGGACGCGGGGCAATGGTCCAGCGCACTGTTGTGGAGCAGCGCAGGTCATTTTCCATATTCCAAGCGCGCCCGGCCGAAAGTACCGGAGCGCATGCTCGGAAAAATCTGCAGCAGGCTCGAGTCGGGCGTGCAAAGGGCGCTCAGAACTGAGCGTGCACTTCGGGATCAGGGTTTGGCATCCCGAGCCGCGTGTGATTGCTCGCCTCCTTCCTGGCCGTAGAAGAACACCCAGACAGTGAAGTCGGGCGAAAACTGCTCGAATCGATGCTCCTGTCCCGCGGGCACGAACAGGAACGAACCGGCATGCACTGCGTGTCGAGTCACTCCATCGAAGAAGAGCCCTTCCCCGCGGGCGACGACGTAGACCTCGTCACGATTGTGGGGCTTTTGCCGATCCTGGCCGACGGGCTCGTAAAGCTCCACTTCGAGAGTGCCGTGACTGAATATCGGCACGGCCAGATTGCCGGGTGGCGGCTCGCCGCGCGCGAGCGCCTCTGCAAGGCTGACATGAATCGCTCGGTGAGACGGCATTGCATCGCTCCCGCAGCATGAGACTTCCGCTTTCGACGCACTGAACGTGCGGAGCGCGGCTTGCGCAGCGCCCCCACCCTGCCCTCCCCCGCGTGCGGGGGAGGGGAGTGAGAATCAGGCGCGGCTTGTGCGATGGTCCGATGCTACCTGCGATGCCGCGCCCTGCCCCAGCGCCCTCACCCTGCCCTCCCCGCGTGCGCGGGAGGGAGTGAGAATCAGGCGCCGCTCGGCGCGAGCACCAACTCCCGGCGTTGACGCTGCCAGCGGGCCGGGCGCGGGTTGAACCCTTCAGGAATCTCGAAGCCCTTGAGCCGCGCCGCACGCTCGACCGGGTGCTCGGGCGCTTCGAGGTTGAGCACCCAACGCGTCACGCGATACAGGAATCGCAACAAGAGGAGCGCCAACACGGCTTCGAGGACGGTCTGCACGACTGCCACGAGCGGATTGGTCAGCGCCGCGCGCGCCTGAGCCTTGAGCTTGGCGCGCTCGCTCGCGATCTCGATGCTGTCGTAGAAGCTCGGGATGACCAGGAGCGTCAGCAGCGTCGAGGTGATCGTGCCACCGATGATGGCCACTGCCATCGGCCGATAGAACTCACCGCCTTCGCCGACGCCGATGGCCACGGGCGTCATGCCCGCGATGAGCGCGAACGTCGTCATAAGAATCGGACGCAGGCGCACGCGTCCGGCATGCATCAACGCCTCTTCACGATCGACACCCTGCGCTTCCTCCTTGCGCGCGCAATCGAGCAGCAAGATCGCGTTCTTGGCGACCAGGCCCATGAGCATGATGATGCCGATGAAGCTCATGAGATTGAGCGTCCCGCCCGTCGCGAGCAGAGCGAGCACGACGCCGATGAGCGACAGCGGAAGCGACATCATGATCGGCACGGGAGCGGTAAACGAGCCGAACTGCATCACGAGCACGAGATACATGACGCCGATGCCCAGCACGAGCGCCGTGAACATCTCGCTGAAGACCTCCTCCTGATCGCGGGAGGCTCCCCCGAGCGAGACGCCGTAGCCTTCGGGGAAATCGATGGCTCGCGCGATGTTCATGGCGTCGGCGGTGACTTCGCCCGGCGAGCGCCCTTCGGTGTTCGCCGAGACGGTGATCGTGCGCTTGCCGTCCAGATGCTGAATCTTCGCCGGCCCCTTCTCGAGCGTGATGGTCGCGATCTGCTCGAGCGGCACCATCATG
Source organism: Steroidobacteraceae bacterium (assembly GCA_036381695.1). Classification (GTDB taxonomy): domain Bacteria; phylum Pseudomonadota; class Gammaproteobacteria; order Steroidobacterales; family Steroidobacteraceae; genus Steroidobacter. Next base: position 83,818 of record DASVCI010000172.1, on the reverse strand, counting down.
TCGGTGCCGGCCACCGCGACCGGCAGATGCTCGATGTTGCTCGCATCGAGGCGATCGTCAGGATGCAGGCGAACAGCCACATCGCGCGATTCGCCGGTCGGATCCACCCAGTCGCCCACCTCGACGCCGGCGAACGCGACCCTGAGCGCCTGCGCAGCATCGGCCATGGAGATGCCGAGCTGAGCGGCGAGCCCGCGATCGAGCTCGATGCGCAATTCGTCCTTCGGCTCCTGTTCCGACAGGCTCACATCGACCGCGCCGGGAATCGCCCGCATCCTTTCCATGAACTCGTTGGTGATCTCCATGAGCCGGCGCGAATCCTCTCCGTAGAACTGGATCTGCACCGGTTTCTGCGCCCCGTTGTTGAGATCCTCCAGCACCACGTACTCAGCGCCGACCAGCCGCTTGAGCATTCCGCGCAGCTGCGTTGCGATCTCGAACGAGGAGCGGTCGCGATTTTCACTGTCGCCGACATCGACGTAGACGCGCCCGCCCCCGGGGGTCACGCGTGTGTTGGTGGCCTTGACCTCGGGGATCGAGCGGGCGAGCTCGGCAGCCTGCTCCACCTTGTCGCGCGCGTACTCGAGGCTCGCGCTCGAGGGAGTTCGAACCTCGACCGCGAGCATGCCGAAATCGGATTTCGGCAGGAATTCGCTGCCGCCAACCGTGCCTTGCAGCACCAGCGCCGTCACGAAGGCGACCACTGAGAGCGCTGCCATCCACTTGCGATGATGCAATGCCCAGGAGATGACGCCGCCGTAGCGATCGGCCTGGTGATCGAACCAGCGATTGAACCACTGGAAATACTTCTCGATGCCTCGGCGCTTCGCATGGGCGTGGCCGGGCGGATCGCCCCAGTACGCCGACAGCATCGGATCGACCGTGAAGGACACGAGCAAGCTGACGAGCACCGAAGCGGCTACCGTGACGGCAAATGGACGGAACCACTCGCCGGCTGTACCCCCCATGAACGCGACCGGGACGAACACTGCGACGATCGACATGGTCGTTGCCGTGACCGCCAGACCGATCTCCGCCGTACCGGTTCGCGCGGCGGTCACTCGGTCTGCGCCCCGCTCCATGTGGCGCACGATGTTCTCGCGCACGACGATGGCATCGTCGATCAGCACGCCGATCGCCAGGGTCAGGCCGAGCAGCGTCATGAAGTTCAGCGTGAAGCCGCACAGCCAGACCGCGATGAACGCGGCGATGGCCGAAGTCGGGAGCGACAGGCTCGTGATCAGCGTGGAGCGCCAGGAATTGAGGAACACGTACACCACGAAAATCGTGAGCCCGGCGCCGAAGACCAGCGCATGAATGACGTTCCCCAGGGAGCTCGCGGCATCGTCTCCGCCATCGAGGGTCACCTCGAGCTTGGTCCCTTCGGGAAGCGTCTTGTTGATCTCGGCGACTTCCTTGCGCACCCTCTCAGCGACCGCCACAGTGCTCGCTTCGCGAGACCTGATGATCGAGAGGCTGACGTTCGGATGGCCGTTCCGCAAGCTGTAGCTCGTGGGTTCGGCAAAGCCGTCCTGGACCGTCGCCACCTGACCGAGGCGCACGATCTCCTCGCCTTGCCGCTTGATCACGATATCGTTGAAGTCGGCCGGCCTTTCGATGCGCCCGACGAGGCGGATGTTCTGCTCGTCGAGAGCGCCTTTGACGCGCCCCACCGGCGCCGTCATGTTCTGCGCCCGCAACGCCTCGACTATGTCGCTCACCGACACGTTGAATTGGCGGAGCTTATCGGCATGCAGCAGAACCGAGAGCTCCCGAAGCAATGAGCCCTCGACGTCGACTACCGCGACCCCGTCCAGTCCACGCAGGCGATCTGCAAGCACATCCTCGGCGAGACGCGAAATCTCCCCGTGGCTCTGCGTCGTGGACGAGAGCGCCAGGTTCATGATCGGCTCGGCCGAAGGATCGAAGCGATACAGCACCGGCTCGCGCATCTCGATCGGCAACTTGTAGCGCACCGAGGCGATGGCGTTGCGGATCTCGTCGCCCGCCGCGGACATGTCCTTCTTGAAATCGAAAACGATGACGATGCGAGCTTCGCTTTCAGAGGCGGTCGAGCGGATCTCGTCTACCTGCGGGATGCTCATCAGCGCCTTCTCCAGGCGATTGATGATCTCGCGCTCCACGGTTTCGGGAGACGCCCCCGGGTAGGGGACAGTGATGACCATCACCGGCTCCTCGACGTCCGGAATCTGGTTGACGCGCAGATTCTTGAGCGCGAGGAGCCCCAGGCACATCACCACGATGATGATCGCAACCGTGGTGACCGGTTGCTTGATGCTGAAATCGGAGAGCAGCATGACTTACTTTTCCGCCGTCATGGTCTGCGGATCGAGGCTGCCCACGAGCTGCGCGTGCTGTCCGTCCTTCAATGTGGAGCCGGGATAGCGCAGGACCGCATCTCCTTCGGCAAGACCGTTATTGATGGGGTAGTGACCCGTTCGGGGATCGCGCGCGCCGAGATCGAGCTTCACCTTCTCGAGTGCTCCATCTTTGAGGCGCCACGCGAAAGTATCGTCGCCCTCACGCACCACAGAGGCAGCGGGGATCGTCAACGCCTCCATGCTGCGTGTTTCGATGCGGCCTTCGGCGTAGAGCCCGGCGACGCGGGGCATCTGAGCAGGATCGTCGAAGCGAACCAGGACCTCGACCTGCCGCGTCGCCGCATTGGCGGCCGGGTTCACCCGCGTGACCGTGCCGACGAGGTTGGTATCACCGTAGCCCTGAATACGGAAATGAACGCGCTGACCGGCGGCCACCTCACCGATGCTGTCGGCCGACACGTGGCCCTCGAAGCGCATGCTCGTCGGGTCGATGACCTTCATGAGCTCCTTGCCCACCGCGGCCGTATCGCCCGCCGAGACCTTGCGATCGCTCACGAGGCCATCGAAGGGGGCGCGCACCTCGGTGCGCTCCAACTGCTGACGAGCGGTCACTACACGGGCGCGAGCGGCCTCGCGTTCGCTCTTCGCGTTGTTGCGCTGAATCTCGGCGTCTTCGAGCTGTTGCGCCGAGATCATTTTTTCCTTGCGCAGCTGAAGCATGCGCTGGTATTGCCGCTCGGCCTGCTCGTAGGCCAGCTCGGCGGCCCGCGCCGAGGCCTCGGCCGACATCAAGCTGTCGCGAAAGGCAGTCGGGTCGAGGCGGACCAGCAAGTCACCCCGGCGGACCGGATCACCGTTCTCCTTGAGCACCGCCAGGACGACTGCGGACACTTCGGCACGAAGGTCGGCCCGGCGCTCGGCTTCGATCGAGCCAGTGATGGACGGCCCGGACGCGAGTGCATTGCTGCTCACCGTCACGAGGTCTTCAGGCGACAGCAGCAACGGCGCGAGCGCCGCCTCATCGGGCGTGCTGCCGGCTCCCTTGCTGCAGGCGCCCAGAAGAAGAGTCGACAATGTCAATACGACCGCCACACCGGCCTGGCAGGCGGTGCCGATTCTCGTGGTCACGTAGTATTCCCTTGGAAGGCCCGGGCTTATGACACTCGACGCGCCCGGAAGGTTGCACCTTCCGACAGGAGGGTTTTCACCTTCCGATCGGAGGCATCGTCCAGCCGCAGCCGGGCGGCGGGCGGAGGCGCCCTCGGAAAAGGGGCGCAGTTTAGTCAGGCAAGCGGCCGAATTCCAATGGATTTGCGACGGGGCGTGATTTGCTGCACGTCCGCAAGGGCAGCTGAAGTCGTTCTCGGGGCGAGAGCTCAGGTCCGCAGGATCGGCCGATTGCCGGCACGATCGGGTGAATCGGGCGCGACGATCCTGAGCTCGTGAGCGCCTCAGTGGAGCTTTTCGAGCTGAGGGAAGATGCTTTCTCGATAGAAAACCAGCGCGGTGAGCGTGCCCGGGTCGACGCCGTGCTTGCGTGCGAAGTGCTCGATCAACGCGTCAGAGTCCGACTGGTATAGGCCCGGCTCGATTTCCACAGTGGGAAACGTCGTGGGTTTACCCGTGGCCTGCGACACACGCGCCTTCACCTGCTCGTACTCCCCGGTGTTCGGATCACAGCGGATCAGCTCGACCGTTCCCAGCAGGCGTGCTTCGGACAGGAACAAGAGGAGCTTGAACGAGTACGGGCACCCGACTCTGAGATACGCTTTCGGCTTGAATGACTCGCTCATACTGCTTCGCGGCTCCCGCGCCCAACGCAGGACCTGATCGTAAAGTTTCGCATCGGAGCGTTCGCCTCAGGGCCACGGCAGCTCCTGGCGCACGCGATAGACTAACGTGCCGACTTTGAGCTCGCGCCAAACGGGCTCGATCGTGCTCACCTCGCGCCTCTCGAGCGCTCGGGCCAGATCCCCTTCCTGCACGCCCGCCTCGGGCAACGCCGTTCCCATGAGCCGCCAATTTCCCTCAGTCTGCTGATAAACGATGCCGTGGTCGGCAAACAGCAGGACGAACTCCTCGGTGTCATCCCCGTTCAAGTCGACGAACAGGCCGCCCCACTGCTGCTTTTGCCTGAACGCGAAGAACGACGCCAGGTGCGGCCTGAGCAAGTCCGCCCGCACCCGGCTCCGAAGCTGCGCATCCAGCTCGGCCCCTTGCGGATACATCACGAGGTGAGCGAGCTTTTCGTCCACTTGCGGCCGCGATACCGGGGCGGGCGGTCGCCCGATCTGCGACGCCAGCTGCGCCGCTTCGCGAATCTGCGCGGCGCGCGGATGATCGTCGAGCTTCGTGAGCGCTTCGAGACGCTGCGTGCCATAACGCCCGGCCTGAAACCGCAGGTAATGGTACGGAGTGCCGTACATTCCCTCAGGCGTTACAACCTCGTCGCTCTGGTCGGAGTGCTCTCCCGCAAGGATCATCTCGTACTGACTGTTGGCGGCAATCCGATACGGCGAAAGGATCGGCGTCAGCGTCAGCGCGAGCGTCGCGATCAAACCGAGCGCCACGGCGACGTTCACGCGAGAGATGCCACCCATCCAGCTCGTGCGGTTGAACGCTGCGATCCCATATCCGATGGAATACGCGAGCGCAGCGGCCGCGACGATGAGCGCCCAGACCCGCTCGACCGTAAACCCGTAAGTCACCACGCGCAGGATCAACGCGTAGGCAGCAGTGAGCGCGACCAGGATCGTGAGCGGCACGACCGCGCGCAGGGCCAGCCCTATCCAGCGCGGATACGGCCGGGAAAAAGAGCCGTCGCGATAGGCGGCATTCACGAGCAACACCGTGACTGCGACCAGCCACAGCAACCAGGCCGCGCCGATGATCCGTTCACCCGTCATGACGAGCCGGGGCAGCTTCAAAACCAGCGCGATGCTGAACAAGGCGAGAATCAGACCGGCGAGCAGCGCCAGCCACTTGAGCACGCTCAGCACCTGCTCGATGACCACGCGCGTCATGCGCTCGACCGAGCCGATCAAGTGCAACGCCCCGCCGAACACGAGCGAAGTCACGGGATACACGAAGATGGGCTCGGAGAACAGCTCGCGGAAGAAGTCGAAGCCGAGCGAATGAAACAGCTCCTGCCACAGAAACAGCAGCAGCCAGAACAATCCCGTAAACGCTACAGCTTCCGCCAGCAGCACCTTGTTGCGCCAGGCGACCGCAAAAAAGCCCTCATAAGGCGCGCGCCAGCGGCCGCTCGACAGGCGCAGCTGTGCGAACGGCAACGCGATGAGCCACACGAGCGTCAACAGAAATGCCAGGGTGACCCAGCCGTCCCCGCGAAGAGCGTCCCTCGGGTCCCTGACGTATATCCCGTCGTGCCATCCGAAATAGAAGTAAGCGACCGCAAGAGCTGCGAGCAAAGCCCATAGCGCGCGCTCACGTGCGTGGGTTGAAAGGAGCTGAAGAGTGAGCGGAACGAAGACGGCGATCGCGTAAAGCCCGCTCAGCACTCCGGGCGAGGAGGCGGGCCAGAGGTCGTGATCGATCGCAAGGTGCAACCCATAGAGGGCGAAACCCTGAACGACCGCCGCGATCAGAATGATCGGGAGCGTGCCGTAAGCCCGGTTCGTCTCGACCTCGGTGCTCATCTCGATTCCCCCTGCTCGTTCCCGTTTCAAGATGGCGCCGGGTCAGTCCTCGCCGCTCTGAAGCGTGATCGGGATTTCCACGTGCTCACCATCCCGCCACACAGTGAGCCTGACTGAATCGCCTGCTTTGTAATCATCCAGACGCGCGAGCAACCGCGCGACGCTGTCTACTTCTTTGCCGTCGATCGCCACGATCACGTCTCCCGGAATGATCGCATCCCGCGGACCGATTCGCACACCCTGCAATCCGGCCCGGTCCGCCGGCGACCCCGGCGGCACCCTCAGCACCGCCGCACCGCGAACGCCGAGCTGCCGCGCGATCGCACGGCTCAAAGTCTCATCCGTCTGTATGCCGAGCCGCGGCGGCGAATAGTGACCCTTGGCGATGAGCTCCGGCACGACGCGGTTGACTGTGTCAACGGGCACGGCGAAACCAACCCCGGCGCTCGCCCCCGACGGGCTGTAAATGGCGGTGTTGATGCCGATGAGCCTGCCCGCGCTGTCGAGGAGCGGTCCACCGGAGTTGCCGGGGTTGATCGCCGCGTCGGTCTGAATCAGGTGCTGGATCACCACTCCGTCCTCGCCGGTCAGGGAGCGATCGAGCGCGGAGACGATGCCGGTGGTGAGCGTCCAGTCGAGGCCGAAGGGATTGCCGATGGCGTACACTTTCTGTCCGACCTGCAAGTCCTCGCTCGTCCCGATCGGGATCGGCGCGGGCGGATTCACCGGAATGCGGATGCGCAGAACGGCAATATCGTGAGCCTTGCTCGCGCCCACGAGCGTCGCCTCGTAATCACGGCCATCCGCGAGGCGCACATTCGCTTCGGAGGCTCCCTCGATGACGTGCAGGTTCGTCACGACGTGTCCCTGCTCGTCCCAGAAGAAGCCTGACCCGGTTCCCCGAGGCACCGTCATGACGTTGCGCGTCCAGATGTCCACTACGCGCTCGCGTGTCGAGATGTAGACGACGGACGCCTTCGAAGCCTCGAAGATCTGGATGTTCGTCTTCTCGTCCTCGGTCAGATCACCGCGAGGGACGACGGGGCGCGGAGCCGCCTCGACGCGCTTGATTTGCCGAGCCATCTCGGGCAGGAAATACCAGGCGATGAGCGCGCTCACCGCCACGAGGATCAAGAGCCGCATCGGCCGGGCAGTGTCCTTCGTGTTCATGACGAAAGTATATCGGCGCTGCGGCCCCTTGGGCGGCGTGCCACGATTTGCCACAAAAAATCCCGGGTTCGCCCCGCCCGGGCCCGCGCGCGCCGGCTTCGTCCGTTGCAATTCGCCCATCGCCGATGGGAGAACGACGATGTCCACCTCGATGCCCGCCCGCTGTCTCGGATCGCTCCTTTCCAGGCCCCGCACGTGGCCTCCTCGCTGGTTGCAAAGCCCCTCCGAGGCTTTGAAGCTCGCCGAGCGCCGGCGTTGGGAGCCGAAGGTGTGGAGCAAGACTCGCCTGGCGAGCTGGGCCCTGTGCTTGCTCGGAGCCTGCCTGCTTTCGGACGGCGCGTTCGCTCGCTCGGCAACTGACGAGCTCGGTGCTGGCACGCTCCTCTTTCAGGACGATTCCGGCGCGACCACGCCGGCGCCGCTTGTCCATACCGCCGTGCGCATGGAAGTTAGCGGCATCATTGCCCGCGTCGAAGTGCGCCAGCGATTCGAGAATCCGAGCGATCGCTGGGTCGAGGGTCTTTACGCTTTTCCGCTGCCCGAGCGCGCAGCGGTCGATCGCCTGCGCATGCAGGTCGGCGAACGCATCATCGTCGGCGAGATCCGCGAGAAGGCTCAAGCACAAAAGCTCTACGAGCAAGCCCGGGAGCGAGGTCAGCGCGCGAGCGTCGTGCATCAGAAGCGACCGAACCTGTTCCGGACCGCCGTCGCGAACATTGGACCGGGAGAGTCCATCCAAATCACGATCGGCTATCTGCAGATCGCGGATCATCAGGACGGCCGATACAGCCTGCGATTTCCGCTGACGATCACGCCGCGCTACGTGCCCGGCGTCGTGGACGACGATGTTGCGCTGACTACAGAAACGCCGCTTGCGGCAATCAGCACAGCAAGCAGCGCGGAGGACTCCGCAACGATCGGCGACGTGCACCCCGCGCTGGCCCACGCCGATGTGTCGCGACAAAGCGTGAGCTTCGATATCGACCTCGAGGCAGGTGTCCCGCTCGATTACGTGAAGAGCACGTATCACCCGATCGAGACCGACATCAGCGGCAGTCGCGCGCACGTGCGACTGGAGCATGATCAGGTTGCGCCGGACCGGGATTTCGAGCTCGTCTGGAGACCGGATGTCAGAGGCGCACCTGCGACGGCCGCATTCCGGGAGCGCACCGAAGCGGGCGAGCACGTCCTCATCATGTTCATGCCGCCGCACGAGCGGGTGCGCGTGGCCAAGCCTCGTGAAGTCATGCTGATCATCGATACATCCGGCTCGATGGCCGGTCACTCCATCGAGCAGGCGCGCGCAGCCCTGCTCGAGGCGCTCGACACGCTCACTCCCGCTGATCGATTCAACGTCATTCAGTTCAATTCGACCCATCACAGCCTGTTCGAAGCGCCGGTGCACGCAACGGGTTACAACCTGAGCTACGCACGCGAGTATGTCGCCCAGCTCCGCGCGACCGGCGGGACGGAGATGGCGCCCGCTCTCGAAGCCGCTCTCTCCATGCCCGCCAGCAGCGAGCATCTGCGCCAAGTCATATTCATCACCGACGGCGCAGTGTCGAACGAAGATCGGCTCATGCGGCTGATTCGCGAGCGCCTCGGCTCGGCGCGGCTGTTCACGGTCGGCATCGGATCGGCGCCCAACGGGTACTTCATGCGCAAGGCGGCGCAAATGGGCCGCGGCACGTTCACGTTCATCGGCTCGACCACCGAGGTGGATGAGCGCATGTCCGCGTTGCTCGATCAGCTCACTCAGCCGGTGTTGACGGACATCGAGCTGCGTTGGCCGCCCGGCCTGAGTCCCGACTATGCTCCGGCGAACGTCGGCGATCTGTACGCGGGCGAGCCGATCGTCATCAGCGCGCGCTTCGATGGAAAGGTACGAGGCACGCTCACCTTGAGCGGCAAAGCATCAGGCTGGTGGACGCGTCAGCTCTCCCTCGATTCGATGGAGTCGCGGCCGGGCATCGCTACGTTGTGGGCGCGCCATCGGATCAGCGATCTGATGGACCTGCGCGCGAGCGGCATGCAGGAGACCGAGATCCGGGCCAGGGTGTTGCCGCTTGCGCTCCGATACCAGCTCGTTTCGAGCTACACGAGCCTGGTCGCCGTCGATCGCACGCGCGCTCGAGCAAACGGGGAAGGGCTCGAAACGCGTCGCATCGCGAACACCAAACCGCACGGCCTCGACTGGCCAGCGGCCGGTTATCCCCGCACGGCGACTTCGGCGTCGCTTCACACCTTGATCGGCATGATGTTCCTGCTCGCGACACTCGTACTGCTCCGTCTCGAGAAGAGCCGACGCAGAGTGCGCGCATGAAGCTGCGCAAAACACATGTGCTGGCAACCGCGCTCGCAGCGATCGGAATCTGGCAGCTTGGCTGCGGTGCCTACATCCAGGCCAAGGCCTGGCTTGCGCAAGAGCTCATTCGATCCGCTTGGTCACGGACGCTCGCGGGCGAGACTCACGTTCGACCCTGGCCATGGGCCGACACTTGGCCAGTGGCACGGCTCCAAGTGCCGGAAGCAGGCGTCAACCTATACGTGCTTTCGGATGCAACCGGACGCTCGCTGGCCTTCGGGCCCGGGCATGTGGGCGCCACGGCTGCGCCCGGAAGCTCCGGACACAGCATGATCGCCGGGCATCGCGACACGCACTTTCGCTTCCTCTCGCACACCAAGCGCGGCACGAAGATCTTGCTGGAAACGAGCGATGGCCGAAAGCACGCGTACACGATCGTCGAAACGCACGTGTTCGATGAGCGCGACGAGCGACTGCTCGTCACGAGCGACAAAGCCACCCTCACGCTCCTGACTTGCTATCCGTTCGACGCCGTCGTTCCCGGAGGGCCCTTGCGCTACGCGGCCGTTGCCGAAGCCGACCCGGTGCCATTCATGGCCGCGCGCACACAACGAACGCGCTAGCGCTCGATGCACGAGCTGGCCGCGGCGATGTGCGATGCCACCGCCGCGGCAGTTGTCTCTCAGGCTAGTGCTTGTTGAGACGAGATTTGATCTCGGTGGCGATGTCCATCAAGCGCAGCACGACAGGCGGAATCTCATCGCCGTATGCCAAGGGCAGCTCGTCCTCCGACAGGCGATCCGCTCTCGCGTGCCGATCCGCTCGCGCCTCGAGCTCCGCAATATCGAGCCGCTCAGCCACTTCCCCCACGAGCCTGCCCGCGACGCTCGCCACGTCCGCATACGCGAGCGCATCCTTCCCGTCGGCGTACAAGAGCACTTCGTACAGACACCTGAGCACCGCCTGTGCCTGCAGAAGCTGGGTGCGACCCTCCTCGATCGCCTGCTGAATCGCCTCCTCATCGGGCTCCTGACGGGCAAGCTCGCCTGCATCGCCTGCCTCGACCAAGCCGCTTTCCGACGAGACGGCCGAGGCAGACGCCTGGGTTGCCGGGACCGCTGAAGCGTCGACTGCGCGTGACTTCCTGTTGCGAGACTGCCGAGTCATGTCGATTCCTCCGAAACTCATCCGTGAAGGCTTGAAGGCTCCCCGGCCGCACCCCTCGCGGAGCCGGCCAGCCCGAGCGCAAGCATCATACCTCTGCATTCAGGAACTGTATATATACCCAGGTTCCCTCCTGTATGCGCCCGCGTGGATCTCGGTGAATCGGATGAGGGTCGCTCGGGCGCGTGAGCGACGACTGAATTGCCTTTAGTTCCGCTATCGACGCGTGTCGTCGGGACGCTCGGATACCGGCCGTCTCCAGCGATCGACGACGATCTCGACCGGCGGCAGACGTCGCGCCTGAAGCCAGCGCGTGCGCGCGCTTGCGCTGCGAGCGAGTGCGTCAGCCTCCTCCCGAGCAAGCTGCGGTTCCCAGGAAAGCGTCGTCAGGTCGAGCCGACCGTTGTCATCGTCCGCCGGCCACTCGAGCTCCTTGAGTCGCGGCGACACTTCCGGACCCATCGCCTCTGTGTGCAGGCTCCGCAGCTTCTGTCGAATGAGCGCGTCGGCTCGAGTGGACAAGTTCCGAAGCTCCGGCTTCGCATCTTCCTGCCCGCCCAGCCGGCGTACATCAGGCGCCTTGTCGGCGCCCAGGCTGGCCGCCTGAGTCGCTTCTTCCAGGCGTTGCTGCCGCACGAGACAGTCAACGAGGCGCAGCCAGGCTTCAGCATCGTCTGGCCTCTTGTTCACCGCCCGCACCAACGCGCCGAGCTCCGCCTCGGCCTTTTCGGGCGCCTCCGCACTGCTCGCGAGAAGCGCATGGCGTCGCTGCGAAAGAAGGTTGTAGCGGGACAGCAACCCGTCGACTGCAACGCGTTCGGCAGCGCTCAGCGCCGGATGCCAGATCTCGAATATGAGCACGATGCGCGCCGTGTCGCTGTCGTTCCAGGCGCTGTGCTCATAGCTGTCATCGAAGATCAGAAGCCGGCCGAACCGCGTCTCGCGTGTCTCGCCGGCTACCTTCACGCCGCAGCCGGCCGGAACGACGAGCGGCAAGTGGACGGTCAGCCTATGGTTCGCGTTGCCGAAATGAGGCGGAATCTTCGTGCGCGGCTTCAGAATCGACAGGAACGCCTCGACGGGCACGCCTTGCGAGGTTACGAGCGGCAGCCGCTCGAGCAATGCGCGCACCTTGGGAAAGCGGGCAAGCGCGCGCTCGTTCGGCAGAGCGTCGTTCCAGAAATGAAGCGCGCTCCAGTCCGTGCGTCCCGCGAGGCTCCGCCACGTCTCGTTGGTTTCATGCTGGCCGATGTACGGCAGAGCGTCGGCCTCGATATCCAGAGCCTGCGCCACTTCCTTCGCGAGCTCCGGGGCAGCCGCCTCCGCCTCCGCCGCCCAGTCGAAGCGTTCCGGCTCGAACCAGGGCACATCGGGCAACTGCGGAACGTAGAAGTACGAAGGCCGTCGACGCTCCGGGCTGGTCGCAGGAAAGATCGGGCACCACACCGAGCGACTGACGCGGGAGACATCGGCCGCAGGCTCGAGGCGCTTCGCGTCGTTCACTGCATCTTCCTTGAGCTGCGCATAAAAGCCTGCGAGCGCCTGTCGCAGCCGCGCCGAGCGCTCTGCCGCATAAGCGGCGCTTCCCAGCCGGTCGAGCACCAGCATCTCCGGCTTCGTCGCTTCGAGCTGGCTGGCTGCGGCCGCCGCGGCCTCGGCCTGCCCCGCTTTGGCGAGCGCAGCACCCAGGAACAGCAACGTTTGCGGATCCCTCGGATCGCGCCGGTACGCCTGGCGCAGAGCGGCGATCGCTTCATCGACTCGCCCCAAAGCCTCGAGCGCGACCGCGAGCCCTCGATGAGCGTCGAGGTTCGACGGATCGATCGCGATGTAACGCCGCATGTAGTCCACCGCGTCAGTCAGCTCGCCCCTTTGGACGGAGCGCGCGGACAGGAACTGTAGCGAGACCAGGCTCGCTGGCGCCCGTGCGAGGACGGCGCGATGCAGGCTCTCCGCCTCATCCAGCCGACCTGCCTGTTGCAGGGCGGCCGCCTCGGCCAGCATGTCCTCTACCGGTTTCAACTCCTCAGCCATGGCCATGACGCTCTACACCACGCTCGGCAAAGCTGCAAAGCTTCCCTCGCGAGGGGGGAGAGTTCCAGCATTTTTTCGAAGCTCACTTGCATCGAGCCGCGCTCGGCTTCGTCCGGGGTCCCGGCGGATCCTCAAAAGAGACCGAATCGACGCCCGACATTCTTGCGACGCGGATCGATCACGTCATTGATGTTCTTGTCCACGAGGCGTGACAACAACGCTTCCATCCCCTCCCGCTCCTCGAGCTCCAGCTCCTCCTTGTACAAGGGAACGACGCTGAAGAAGGCGATCCGCCTGCCCGCACTCTGCAATTCGTAAAACGCCGTCGGCACGAGGAGCGAGGGCACGATGATCGCGCCGCAGAGCTTGGTGTTCGGTGCAAGCGGCATGGGCGGCTCACCGTTCGCGATCGTGCGACCCCAGCCGAGCCAAGTGCCGGACACTTGCGGCAGTCGTGCGAGCCAAGCGAGTTGCCTGAGCGGCCAGGACCATTCCTCGCCCGCATCGTGCACCTTCCAATCGCCGGGCAGGGTGACCATCAGCTCGATGTGAGCGGGCGTCTCGACCCCGGGCGGCACGGGCATGGCGCGATGGCTCATGCCGCTCGTGCAGAGCGTATGAACGGGCCGCGTCTCGGCCGGGGCGACGTGCAGGATGTCGATGCGCGCCTCGTCGCAGGCAGCGCCTTCGAGCACCGAGTCGATCGGGCCCAGATACTTCTCGATGTGTGCGCGGATGTCCGCGGCTGAGTGCGACACTAATGGACCCTTTTTTTGGTCAGCACGCGCGCCGTCCGGCCGTCGTAGCTCACTTCGACCTTGCTGTCGTGCCCGTCGGCGCCCGCGCCGAGGAAGATGTATGTGACGAGCCCGGCGCCTTCATCGCTTTCGATGACCCTGCGCACCTGCAGGTCCGGGCGCACCTCCCTCAAGGCGTCGCTCACCGCTGCCGGCGCATCGTGCGGTTCGATGTCACGCTGCACCTCGACCACTTGCCACTGTCCGTCGACCTGCTCGATGTCGAGCTCGACTTCCGCTCCGGCCTCGGTGCCGCCGAGGTCATAGTAATCGCGGCCGTTGCGCACCGCATGCTCCGCAACTTTGATGGAAAGATTCGGGCGGGCGCTGCGTGCGACGCTCAACACTTCGGGGGGAACCTCGCCGAGATCTATCCGGCGCTTGGCTCGCCTCTCGATGTTCGTTGCTGCGCGCGCCTCGTCACTGGCTTGCTGCTCAGCCGGCTCGCCGCAGGCGACCAGGTAAATGGCGAGCAATGCCGGCAGCGGCAAACAAATCGACCTCACGCTGATCCTCCCAGGCCGGACCTGGTCGATGTGGCACCGCAACGCGTACCGCGCACGATCATCGCACAACGTACAGCGCCGCTCACGTGTGCACCGCGTCGCACCCTGTCGGTCATCGATCGACAAATCGGGCCGCATATTCAGGCTCGATCTGATTCAAGCGCCCGGTCGGCGCCTCGATACTCGTCCCCGAAGCCCGCAGGCCACGCCGACCGCAGACCTTCGAGCCCCTTCCACGCGGCACGAGGAAATCGTCGCACGAGGACGCCCCCCGACCGCGCGTTGCTAACGATTCTTCGCACTTTCCCGGAGCCGTCATGAACCGAACCCCAAGCGAGCAGTTGATGACCGTCGAGGAAGCCGAGCGCCTCTCCAGGCTGGATGCCGACCCGAGCGCCACGCGCGAGGAAAGCAAGCGAGCACGCTTGTGGTCCTGGCAATCGGTCGAGGGCGCGATGAGCCAGACCGTGAGCGACGAGCAGCTCGAGCGGATGAAACGAGCTGGCAAGTAGAGTGCTCGGGCCGGGGCGCCTCGTCCCGGCCCGCTCGCAGCGCTCATCGCCGCAACGGCGCGCAGCTCCCCGAGCTGCGGAGCGTTCAGCGATTCCGCTCGCGCCACACCCAGGGCTCGAGTCGTTGCTCGAGCGGCAACGCCCAGAGTCCTCGCCTGGCGTCTCTCGCTTCCTGTTCGATGTGGTACAGAGCATCGCCTCGGGAATAGGCAGCGTAGAACCACGCGAAGCCCCGCCGGATCATCTCGGCGTTCACGTGAGTCTTGCCCGCCCACACGTGCGCGACCGTACGCCCGTATCGATCGGTGTCGAAGGGCATCAACACGATGCTCTCCTCGCCCGCGAGGAGCTCAGTCAACATCCGTTTTGCCTGCTCGCCGTAGGGCTGAGCCAGCTCGGGCGCATCGACCTCCGCCAGGCGGAACTCCATCACGACGCCCTGCACCTTGACGTATAGCGTATCCCCGTCGCCGACGCGGACCAGAGGACCATAGAAGACTCCCTCATCACCCGGTCGCGGCGGATTGTCGGGATCGAACTTCGGCGCATTCGCGCGCGAGCGCTCCGAGTGGCAATGCTTCCCGCGACTGCCGGCTTGGCGATGACAACCGTTCGCATCCACCCGCCCGGGGTGGCTGTACGCACTGGTTGCGCACAAGAGGCAAGCGAGAGCGGCCGCAAGCACGCGTACTGTCGCATTGGTCCGCATGTGTACCGGGATCGTGGATGCGGCCGGCTCATGACAGGGGTTGACGCGTGAGCTCATTTCTCGAGCACGGTGAATCCGCGGAACCAGCGCTTCAAGGCCGCGCTCATCTCCTCTTCGGGATGCTTTCCCGGCCGCGCGTACGCAAGCTCGTATCTGACCCGCTCACTCACGGGCGCGACGCCTTCGGTCTCAGGATAAGGATAGATCGAGGACATGATCGAGTTGCCCTGATTCTCGACCAGCGAGGCGTTGAACGGATGTTCGCGGGCCACGATCTTCTGCCACTTGCTCGTGAAAGCATGCGGAAGCGTGCCTGGCGGCTTGCCATGGCGCACGATGCTCACCGCTGACCCTCCGGTCAGCTTCTCGACGAGCACGAGCCCGGCCACATCCCACACGACTTTGCCGCGATCGTCGAAGTATCCGAACACGAGGTTCATCAGGCTGTCGGGCCCGATCTTCTGCTGGTCGTGCCCGAAGGTGAGCTGCACGCGCTTCGAACGGTAGCTGAAGGATTTCTGGTAGTCGTAGCCGATCTCGATCTCTTGCAGGGCTTTGGGCCACAGGTGCGGCATGGAGAGAAAGTCACGCCACTGCGCCAGCGTCCCCGAATAAGTGACGTAGGAGAAGTCGGCCATCGTCCTCAAGTCATCCAGTGCGCTTTCGACCCAGGCCGTGTCGGCGCTTCTGAGGATCGCGAGGTATCCGTCCGGAACCGGCAGCGCCATCGACAAGACCACTGTGTCCTGAAACTCGACGTTCCACGAGCGCAGCTGCCACTTGCGGCCCCAGGCATCGACATGCTCGCGATCCTCGACCGCCGGACCCAGCGAGACGATGCGCACGTCCTCGCGGCCGACCGTGCGTTTCCAGCTCATCGCACGCAGGAACGCGTCCATGTACGCCTTGGAGTCCGAATAGAACGTTGCCGCGGGCACATCGTCCGGCCGACGCAACTTCATGAACGTCGCATTCGCGAGCTCGCCGTAAGTAACGTAGCCGTTCGCCTGGAGCGTCGCCGTCTGCATGCCGGTGGGCTGGGCAATCTGCCAGACGTTGTCATCGCCCCGTGCGACCAGAGTTGGGACCATCACTTGCAGCGCAGAGTAGAGCAGTTGCTGAGAGCCTTCGCCGCGCGGGAAGAGCGCATCGGCATGCTTCTTCAACAGATCGGCCCTGAGCGACATGAAGAACGAGTTCCAGAAGTCGAGGATTTCCTTCGACAGGGCCGAGAAGGACTTCGGCAGCGGGATCTCGAGCGTGCGCCGGCCGGTCTCCTTGTCATCCATCACCGGCAGCCAGTACTGCGCCTCGGCGTCGAGCTGCGCGAGATTGTCCGGAGCATCGAGCACGAGCGCGATCGGAGCCGCGTAGTTCAAGTTTTCGTTCTCCGACTTGCGCAGCACCACGCCGATCACTCGTCCGCTCTTGTCGAGCAGCGGCCCGCCGCTGTTGCCGGGCGAGGCGGCGGCGGAGAACCGGATCCATTTCCAGCGACCATCCCGATCCTCGGGCGTCTGCGACGTATACAACCCGTCGCGGATCACGATCCCCTCGCCCAGCGCATTGCCGACCGCCACCACGGGCTCATTGAGCTTCGGCTCGCGATTGACCTCGAGCACGGCGCCCCGAGGCTTGCCTTGGATCGAAATGACTGCGAAGTCCTGGTGCGAGGAGTACTTGTGCACCTTGTCGATGGGGTAAACCGTACCCTCCGCATCGCGCAGTGCAGGCTCGCCGTACTGCGTCCTGAGCCCCGAGTCGAGCACGTGAGCGGCCGTAACGTATCGGTCGCCTCCTATCGCGAAAGCCGTTCCGACCGAAATGTACGGATCGGTGCGTTCGACATAAGGCAACAGCTCGAGCGGCAGCGGCTTCTCGTAGGTGAGCGAGTCCTTCTCGGGCTTGCGCATCACGACTTCGAACGTGGCCGAGCGGATGCGGGCCTGCGTGTCGCTGTCGAAATCAACCGCCTCGGACGGCGAGGGAGACAGGCTGAAAACAGCCAGCAAGAGCATGACCCCGAGGCTGCCCGCCCGCAGCCGACGAGCTGATTGGTCGCAACTGTAGCCACAGCGACCGGAGACCCCGCACGAAACCCTTCCCGATCCGGTGAGCCATTCGAACATGATGAACCCGCTTCTCGTGCGTGGTCCGCACGTTATGAGGCGAAGAATACCGGGATTGGGCAGTCCGCGCTCCTGGACGCACGCGAGAAGGCCCGGGTCACGGAAGCGACATGGGCGCTCGCCTCGGGATGGACTGGACAGGCGCATGCTGCGCCCGCTAGCGTTGCCGGCTCATGTCTCTTCAGCGGGGAACCTCTCCATGCGCAACCTCCTCCTGATCGTCCTGTTGACCGTCTGCTCGGCGCCGCTTCAAGCGAAGCCCCTCGAAGCGCCGGTGCGGCACTTCCAGGGGCGAGACTTGTTCGCTCTGCAAGTCGCCACCGATCCGCAGATCCGGCCCGACGGGCGGGCCGTCGCGTACGTGCGTGTCACGTTCGACATCATGACCGACCGCGCCAGGCAATCGATCTGGCTCGTGGACAGCGAGAACGGCGAGCAGATGCCGCTCGTCACCTCGCCCGGCTCGCATTTCTCGCCGCGCTGGTCACCGAACGCCGATCGGCTCGCTTACGTCTCGACGGCCGATCACGACAAGCCGCAGCTTTTCGTGCGCTGGATGGAGAATGGTCAGACCGCGAAGCTCGCGGACCTCACGAGCCCGCCGCGCAATCTCGAATGGTCGCCGGACGGCAAGTGGATCGCGTTCGCGATGTTCGCGCCCGACGAGAAAGCGAAGCTCGGCGAAGCCCCGCCGAAGCCCGAAGGTGCGCAGTGGGCGCCCCCGCTCGAAGTCATCACCGAACCGATCTATCGCGCGGACGGCGCAGGCTATCTGAAGCCGGGCTACACACACGTCTACGTCGTGCCCGCCGAAGGCGGCGCACCGCGCCAGCTTACGTTCGGCCCTTACAACGAGTCCGGCCCGATCGCGTGGACGCCCGATTCGCAATCTCTGATCGTGACGGGCAATCGCAACGAAAACTGGCGGCGGGAGCCGGTGAACAGCGAGCTGTACAAGGTCTCGCTGGCCGACGGCAGCATCACCGCGCTCACCTCGCGACCCGGCCCGGACACCACGCCAGCCGTTTCGCCGGACGGAAAGACGATCGCCTACCTGAGCTTCGAGGACAAATACCTCGGCTACCAGAACGTCGAGGTGCATCTGATGGCCGCGGACGGCTCGAATCAGCGATCGATCACCAGCTCGCTCGATCGCACGGTCGATGATCTCGCGTGGTCGCGCGATGGACGGAGCCTTTACATCCAATACGACGACCAGGCGATCACGAAGGTCGCGCGCTTGTCGCTGAACGGGCGGATCGAGGCGGTCGCGGAAGGCTTGAGCAGCAGCACACTAGATCGCCCGTATACGGGCGGGGAGTTCTCGCTGGCGAACGACGGCACGGTCGCGTTCACGAGCGGCACGCCGCTTCGTCCTTCGGACATCTCGGTCGCGCGCCGCGGGCGGGTGCGTCAGCTCACTCACTTGAACGAGAGCCTGCTCGGTGCGAAGGAGCTGGGCCAGGTCGAGCCGATCGAGATCCGCTCCTCGTTCGACCAGCGCGAGATCGACGGCTGGGTCGTCAAGCCTCCCGGGTTCGATCCGTCGAAGAAGTATCCGCTCATCCTCGAGATTCACGGCGGGCCGTTCTCAGCCTACGGCCCGGTCTTCTCGACGGACTATCAGCTTTACGCAGCGGCCGGATACGTCGTCCTCTACACCAATCCGCGCGGCTCGACCTCGTATGGCGAGGAGTTCGCGAATCTCATTCACCACAACTATCCGAGCCAGGACTACGACGATCTCATGAGCGCCGTCGATGCGGCGATCGCGCAAGGCTGTGTCGATCCCGACAATCTGTTCGTGACGGGCGGCTCGGGCGGCGGAGTGCTGACTGCGTGGATCGTCGGCAAGACGAACAGATTCAAGGCGGCCGTCACGCAGAAGCCGGTCATCAACTGGGCCAGCACCGTGCTCACGACGGACATCTACACGTTCATGCCGCGGTACTGGTTCAACAAGATGCCGTGGGAGGATCCTGACGCGTATTGGAAGCGCTCGCCGCTTTCGCTGGTCGGATCGGTCGAGACGCCGACGCTCGTTCTCGTGGGCGACCAGGATTTCCGCACGCCGCTCAGCGACTCCGAGCAGTACTACCAGGCGCTGCAGCTCAAAGGAGTGCCGACCGGCCTCGTCAAAGTCCCGGGCGCTTCGCACGGCGGCCTGACGGCCCGGCCCTCGCAATCGGCGGCGAAGGCCAGCGCGATTCTGGCTTGGTTCGAGAGATATCGCGTGAAGAAGGGCGGCGACACCGCCGTCAGTGCGGCGCACTGAACGCCGATTCCGTCGGCCGGGGCAACGACAGCGCTCGTTCCCCGGCCGGCTCACCCTTCGATCAGGCCGTCATTCTTGGGCGGATCGGAAAGGGGGGAGCCAAGCGGCGCTTGCTGAGCCAGCAGCGCCTGCGATTCATCTCCCGCCTGCTCGAGCAGGAACCCGATGACCGCATGGAGCTCTTCCACGTCCATCTGGTCGACTGAAAACCCCATTACGGTGAGCTCACGTCCCCGCGCGGCATAGCGCAGCTTGAATTCCCGGTGCATAGGCGCTCCTCGTGCTCGGGCGCGATCCGTTGCGCGAAGCAGGTGGTGGGAGATACCCGTCAACGCCGAGCCAGGCGCCCGGTTCCCGGTCGGCCGTTCATGGCTCGGCTCATGGGATTGTGCGGGACTGTGCGGGGCGGAAAAAAAGCCGGGCGGCCTTTTGGCCGCCCGGCCTGGATCTCAGTTGATCGGCCTGGGCTTCGTCAGCGGACCGTGCCGCGGCGGAACAGATTGACTATCGCCAGGAGGATGATCGCACCCACCAGCGAGACCAGGAACGATCCGAGCGTGACGCCCTCGTTGATCGTGCCTACGCCGATCAGAGGCGAGATGATGAATCCTGCCAGCAACGCGCCGACGATGCCGACGATCACGTTGAGCAATATGCCCTGCTGTGCATTCGTGCGCATGATGATGCTGGCGAGCCAGCCCACCACGCCCCCCACGATCAACCAGACGATGATGCCCATAAACCCTCCTTCGGGTCGCCCTGTCCTCGAGGCCACGCCGGAAGAATGAACGGGCGCGGGGTTGGTTCCCGCCCGAGGCTCAGGGGCCGAAGGCGGACACGAGCCTCGCGATTACCGCTTTGGTCGGATTCTCAGGCAGATAGCGCACGCTCACCGTCGTGCCGACGGCCGGGAGCGAAGCGGTCGGCTCGCCGAACCTGCGATCGACGTGGCAAGCGCGCACCGCCCGCGCCCCCTCGGGCAGCTCGAACTCGAAATAAATGCGAGTGAAGGCGCCGAACGGGAGCGGCCGCCAGATACGTAGAATCCGACCCTGTGCTGCTACGCCGCGCTTCAGAATCTCTCGCTGCAGCCGCACAGCTTTGGAAACGGCCTGGTTGGAGGCCATCATCGTGATGATCGCGGCGCCGAAAAAGGCCACCGCGGAGGAGAGCAGCTCCGGCATAAGTCTGAAGAAACCCGCTGGTTGTAACTTGAAGGTTCAGGCAAATCGGGCCGGCGCGGCCGCGCCGACTGCGCCTGTACGGCAGGATTTCATCGCTCCCGCGGTGGGTCGAGCCAGCCCTCAAGCACTGTAAGGCACGTGCGATGTTCCCTCAGGCGCTTGCCCTCGGATCCACTACATTGCCGACGTAATTACTGCGCGCGCTCCGCAGTCTTCTCGGCCCAGTGGGCCAACCCTTGAGCATTCAAGTCGAGATCGACCGCGAGCACGTCGAGGAGCCATGCATCCGGGCGCGTATTTCCGCTGCGCCTGAGCTCTTCCAGGTAGATATCCGCGAACGCCTGCTGCAATCGTTCGTGACGATTCCGCTCCGCCACGAGCTCGAGAGCGGCCAGCGCCATTGCATCGATCTGCCTCAGGAATTGCACCGCCAGCTTCTTCGGCTCCCCGACCGCACCATAGTGCGTCAGGTACATCCAACGCGGGTCGTTCGCGAGCAGTCGGGAAACCGACTCGTGCAGAGCCTGCTGATCAAACTGCGGCGGCGCGGTCGCGGGCACGATGTAAGGCCCCTGCGGAGTTTGCAGCTCCGGATAGACGATTCCGAACGTGTCGCCAGTGAACCAGCCCCGGCTCGCTTCGTCCCAGATGCAATGATGGTGGCGAGCGTGGCCCGGCGTATCCATGAAGCGCAACGGCCGGCCGCCGAGCTCGATCACCATGCCTTCACTCGTCGTCACGACTCGCTCGGCGGGCACGGGCACGACTTCCCCATAATCCCGTTCGGTGGCCTCTGCGCCGAAAACGCTCCGTGCACCTTCCATCAAGACGGACGGGTCGATCATGTGTCGAGCCCCTCTCGGATGGATGACGAGCCTGGCGTTCGGAAGATGCTGCATGAGCAACCCGATCCCGCCCGCGTGGTCGAGATGCACGTGTGTCGCGATGACGTAGTCGACGGCCTCGGGGGCGAGGCCTTGCGCCTCGAGAGCTGCGAGCAAGCGTGGGACTGCATCGTTCGGGCCTGTGTCCACGAATGCCCCGCGACCGTTCTCGACGATGAGATAGCTGGCGTCGAAGCGCGGCCGATAAAAACCCGTATCGATCACGGTGATGCCGTGCCCGAGTCGTTGAAACATCGTCTCGTCGATCATGATCGCTCGCTGGATGGCCGATCTGCCGGGAGCCGCCGCAGGCTCCCGGCAGATCGTTGCAAGGTCAAAAGGTGCTCGGCGGCCTTGCGCCGATGTCGGCGCGCTCTCACATGCTGCGCCGATACTGTCCGCCGACCTGATACAGCGCGCGCGAGATCTGCCCGAGCGAGCAGCATTTCACCGCCTCCATCAGCTCGGCGAAGATGTTGCCGCCGCTCGCGGCGACCGATTGCAGCCGCTTGAGCGCCTGGGGGGCACGCTCGGCGTTGCGCGCCTGGAACGCTCTGACCGCATTCACCTGATCCTGCTTCTCCTCTTCGGTCGAACGGATCAACTGCGCCCCCTTGTGCTCCTCGAGCGCATCAGTCTCGGAGAGGAACGTATTCACGCCGATGATCGGCAGCGAGCCGTCGTGCTTCCTGGTTTCGTAGTAGAGCGACTCCTCCTGAATTTTGCTGCGCTGGTACATCGTCTCCATCGCCCCGAGCACGCCGCCGCGCTCGGACAGCGCCTCGAACTCCTTGTACACGGCTTCTTCGACCAGGTCCGTCAGGTACTCGATGATGAACGAGCCCGCCCAGGGATTCTGGTTCTTGTTGAGGCCCAGCTCGCGGTTGATGATCATCTGGATCGCGACCGCGCGCCGCACGCTCTCCTCGGTCGGTGTGGTGAGCGCCTCGTCATACGCATTCGTATGGAGCGAGTTGCAGTTGTCGAACAGGGCGTAGAGCGCCTGCAAGGTCGTGCGGATGTCGTTGAACGCGATCTCACGGGCGTGCAGCGACCGGCCCGAGGTCTGGATGTGGTACTTGAGCATCTGCGAGCGCGGCGAGGCCTTGTACAGATCCCGCATCGCGCGCGCCCAGATGCGACGCGCGACCCGGCCGATGACCGCGTACTCCGGATCCATGCCGTTCGAGAAGAAGAACGACAGGTTGGGCGCGAAGTCGTCGATCTTCATGCCGCGAGCGAGGTAGTACTCGACGATGGTGAACCCGTTCGCGAGCGTGAAGGCGAGCTGCGAGATCGGGTTCGCGCCGGCCTCGGCGATGTGATACCCGGAGATCGACACCGAGTAGAAGTTGCGCACCGAGTGATCGATGAAGTACTGCTGCACGTCGCCCATCATCCTGAGCGCGAACTCGGTGGAGAAGATGCAGGTGTTCTGCGCCTGATCCTCTTTGAGGATGTCCGCCTGCACCGTGCCGCGCACCTGTGAGAGTGTTTCGGCCTTCAGGCGCTCGTAGACCTCGGGCTCGACCAGCTCATCGCCCGTCACACCGAGGAGCGCGAGACCCGAGCCGTCGTGCCCGGCCGGGAGCTGCCCCTTGTACGTGGGAAGCTCGATGCCGCGCTCGGCGTGCCTGGCATGGATGGCGGCAATCTTCTTCTGCGCCTCCTCCCAGCGGCCCTCGCTCTTCAGGTATCTCTCGACCCGCTGGTCGATCGCGCTGTTCATGAACATCGCGAGGATCATCGGCGCCGGGCCGTTGATCGTCATGGACACCGACGTGCTCGGCGCGCACAGATCGAAGCCCGAGTAGAGCTTCTTCATGTCATCGAGCGTCGCGATGGACACGCCCGAGTTGCCGGTGCGGCCGTAGATGTCGGGCCTCGTGTCGGGGTCTTCGCCGTACAGGGTCGTCGAGTCGAACGCGGTCGACAGCCGCGCCGCAGCGTGCCCGCGAGCGAGGTAATGGAAGCGCCTGTTCGTGCGCTCCGGCGCTCCTTCACCGGCGAACATGCGGGTCGGATCCTCCTCCTCACGCCGATAGGGATACACGCCCGCCGTATAGGGATAGGCGCCCGGCAAATTCTCGTTGAGCACGAAGGCGAGAATCTCGCCCCAGTCCTGCACTCGCGGCACGGCGATCTTCGGAATCCGGTTGCCCGAGAGCGAGGTCGTGTAGTTGTCCCCCGTGACCTCGCGCTGACGCACCTGGTACGAGTACTTCTCCTGTGTCACGCCTTTGACGCGCTTCGGCCAGGCCTTCAGCTCGCCGATCGCTTCAGGACCCATCTCTTCGAGCGCGCGGTTGTACGCGGCCCTGAGCTCGCGGCACGTGGGATCAACAGCATCGTCGTTCAAAGCGGCCTCGGGATAAGGCTCGAGTGGCGAGGGCAACGCCGCGTCCCGGAGCGCTTTGAGCGATTCGTAGTGAGCGTAGGCGCGACGAGCTGCCTCCACCCGGGCTTCGATGCGCGCGCGGGCCGCGCGTCCGTACTCGGCGATCTCCGCCAGATAACGTGATCTCGATCCCGGAATGAGCGGATCGCGCGAAGTCATCTCGGTGATGCCGGGGTCGCTCACCGTCCACTTGGCCGAACCGCCGCCTTTTTCATCCAGCTTCGCGCAGATCGCGGCGAAGAGCCGGTTCACTCCCGGATCGTTGAAGCGGCTCGCGATCGTCGGGAAGACTGGCACCTCGCTGTCGGGGATGTTCATCTTGTCGGGATGATTGCGACGCCACTGCTTGCGAACGTGACGCAAGCTGTCCTCCGCACCGCGCTTCTCGAACTTGTTGAGGACCACCATGTCGGCGAAGTCGAGCATGTCGATCTTCTCGAGCTGGCTCGCCGCACCGTAATCGCTCGTCATCACGTACAGCGACAGGTCCACCAGATCGACGATCTCGGTGTCCGACTGGCCGATGCCCGCGGTCTCGACCAGGATGAGATCGAAGCCGGCGAGCTGATACAGATCGATCACATCCTTCAGCACGGCCGAGGTGGCCAAGTGCTGTCGGCGCGTGGCGAGCGAGCGCATGAAGATCTGCTCGCTCGAGAGCGCGTTCATTCGGATGCGATCGCCGAGCAGTGCGCCGCCCGAGCGACGTCGGGTCGGATCCACGGCCACCACAGCGATCTGTCTGTCGGGGAAGTGCCGCAGGAGCCTCGACAACAGCTCGTCCGTGAGGCTCGACTTGCCCGCGCCGCCCGTGCCAGTGATACCAACCACCGGCGCATGACGCTTGGCGCGCGCAAGTGCCTTGCGGATCTGGGTCGCTTCGCTTTCTCCCTGCGCGCCCTCCAGCACGGAAATGGCGGCTGCGATGCGACGATGATCGCGCACGTTCAACGGCCCGAGCTCAAAGCGCGGCTTGCGCGAGGCGCGCACCCGGTTCATCACATCCTCGATCATCGGAATCAGGCCCATGCGCCGGCCGTCCTCCGGCGTGTAGACCTTTTCGATTCCATAGCGCTCGAGCATCTCGATCTCATCCGGCGCGATCGTGCCACCGCCGCCGACCACGACGCGGATGTGCTCGCAGCCGTGCTCCTTCAGCATGTCCACCATGTAGCGGAAGTACTCGTTGTGACCGCCCTGATAGGAGCTGACCGCGATGCCATCGGCATCCTCCTGGATGGCGGCGCGCACGATGTCCGCGACGCTGCGGTTATGGCCGAGATGAACGACCTCTGCGCCGGCGGATTGCAGCAAACGCCGGATCATGTTGATTGCCGCATCGTGGCCGTCGAACAGGGAGGCCGCCGATACGAAGCGCAGCACGCCCGGGGTCGCGGTCGCGGGCTGCTGCCGCAGGGAAGCTTGCTCTGCCATAGTTCACGCTCTTCGGTTACAACTTGATCGACTGCCGGCCACGGCCCTCCCGAGGGGCCCGCCGGCCCCACGAGGCTGTACCTCGACTTCCGGATTTCGGTCCGTCCCGCCGGACAAAGAAGGCCGCGTAGCAACCTCGCATCTTCGCCGCTTTGCGTCGCGGTTGCCAGTGATACCAAGGAGGTTTGTATGCACATTCCCCTCCGGAGCCTGATAGTGCTCCTGCCCGCCCTGTTCCTCGCCGGCGCGCCTTCCGGGGCCGCCGAGCCGCCTAAGGTCGCCTCGCTCCTCAAGAAATCGCTCGCGGACCTGGGCGACAAGGAAGCGGTGATGCTGACGGTCGAGTATGCACCCGGCCAGTCCTCAGCCCCGCACCGACATAACGCTCACACGTTCGTATACGTTCTACAGGGTGCCGTGCTCATGGGGGTGCAGGGCAAGGAGCCCGTGCGAGTCGAGGCAGGCGAGACGTTCTACGAAGCGCCGACCGACGTGCACACGATTTCCCGCAACGCGAGCGCGAGCGAGCCGGCCAGGTTCCTGGTCTTCTTCATCAAGGATTCGGGCGCGCCGACCTCGGTGCCGGTCCAGTAGCGACCGTTACTGATCGGCCGCGCTCGCAGATGAGCGTCGGCCGGCGCGCCGGTGTACGGACGCTCAGGCCGTGTCTTGGCGGACCTCGTGGCCCTTCAACCCGTAGTACACGATGTACGCGTAGCAGATCGCGGGCACGAAGAACGAGGGCAGCAGGCCCATGTTGTCGGCGAAGTAGCCTTGCACGACCGGCACGATGGCGCCGCCGACGATCGCCATGCACAGAAGCCCCGAGCCCTCGCCGGTGTGCCGTCCGAGCTTGTGGATGGCGAGCGTGAAGATCGTCGGGAACATGATGGAGTTGAAGAGGCCGATCGCGAGCACCGAGTACATCGCGGTCTTGCCACCCACGCTCATCGCGGTCACGAGGAGCGCCATCGCGCAGAGCGCGTTGAACGCGAGCACCCGCCCGGGCCTGATCCTGCGCAGGATGTACGAGCCGATGAAGCGCCCGACCATCGCCCCGAACCAGTAGACCGGAACGTAGTACTGGCCGGCGACGCGCTCGCTCAGCCCGCCGATCTCCGGCTGCGACATGAAGTTCACGAGAAAGCCCCCGATAGAGACTTCCGCGCCGACGTAAACGAAGATCGCGACCACGCCCAGAATAAGATGCGAGTGATGCCACACGCTCGGAGCCGGCGCGGCTCCGTTCTCCTCCGCGGCCGCGGTTGCCTCCGTTCCCTTGATCACTGGCAGCTTGAATTGCGAGAACACGCCGGCGATCACGAGCAGAATCGCCGCCAGCCCGAGGTACGGGCCCTGCACGGTCTTGACCTCGGTCGCGACGTCGACCGCGCCCGCCGTCACGCCCGTCAGGATCAGAGCCGAGCCGAGATACGGGCCGACCACGGTGCCGAGCGAGTTGAACGCCTGGGTCAAATTGAGACGGCTGGCCGACGTTTCAGGCCGACCCAGAATGGCGACGTACGGATTGGCTGCGACCTGCAGCAGCGTGATCCCCGAGGCGAGCACGAACAAAGCCGCAAGGAAGAGCGGATACGACTGCGAGGAGGCGGCGGGGAAGAAGCCGGCGCAGCCCACCCCGGCGGTCGTGAGCCCGATGATGATGCCGCGGCGATAGCCGAGATGCTCGACCAGATACCCCGACGGCACCGACATCACCAGGTAGGCGCCGAAGAACGCCGACTGGATCAGCATCGCCTGCACGTAGCTCAACGTGAAGATCGCTTTCAGGTGCGGGATCAGGATGTCGTTGAGCGAGGTGATGAGGCCCCACATGAAGAAGAGCGAGGTCAGCACCACCAGCGCCGGCGTGTAGTTCTGGTTGGCGGCGGCGTGCGAATAAGCGGGGGTTGCGCTAGCGTTCGAGGTCATGCAGACGATCTCCCTGGACCTTGAGAGTATGAGCGGTCGAGGTCGCAATTCTGCCCCCGGTTTCGCTCGCAATGCTCCCGATCCCGGGCCGAAGTGCTCAGAGGGCGCCACGAATGCCGTGAACCCGCTGATAACGTGGCCCCAACAGCCCCAACATGCCAGAGCCGCGCCGGGAAGGAAAAAAGCAGCGGGGCCGATCCAGCGTCAAGCAAAAGACAACTGACTCTCGAGCTCCTCGAAGAACGAGGCGGCGCGCGGCCCGAGGATCAGGTGCAGCCTCTCGGGCGTGGGGCGGGCGATGGCCCTGATGGGCAACTGCTCGAGCGTCGACTCCCGGAGTGCGGCGGCGTCCTCGAGCGCCACGCAGATGCGGCTCCCTGCGAGCTGCGCATCACGAACATTCCTTGCTCCGCCGAGCGCATCGAGCACTGCGGCCACTGTCTCGGGCGATTCCCTTACGGACGCGGTCGCGATGTCGACGGGAGCTGCGGGCACTTCGTGCCTCGGCTGAATGGACAGCTTCAACGCCGAGCGGATTTGCGAGGCAAGTTGATCGGCAATCGGCCCGACGACGACTTGCAGCGCTTGCTCGGAGGGACGCACACAACCGCGCGCGCCCAGCCCTTTGAGCGCGGGCTCGTCCACCGCGGATTGGTCCTTGATCTCGAGCCTGAGTCGCGTGGTGCACGCGTCTACCGAAACGAGATTCGCCGCTCCGCCCAGTGCACGAATCCAGGCGCCCGCCGACTCGGACGATTGCACGGGCTCACTGCCGCTCGCCGCCTGATCCACTTCGCGACCCGGCGTCTTGAGATCGAAGCGCACGATGAAGTAGCGGAAGAGCCCGTAGTAGAGCACCGCATACGCAAGGCCAACGGGCAGCAGCAGAAGCGGTCGGCTCGCCTGGGAGTAATTGAGCACGTAGTCGAACAGGCCCGCCGAGAAGCCGAACCCCAGGCGCGCGCCGAGCGCATCCATGATCGCCATCGCCAATCCCGTCAGCACCGCGTGCACGGCATAGAGAAACGGCGCGAGGAACATGAACGAGAACTCGATCGGCTCGGTAACGCCCGTCAGCAACGACGTGAGCGCCATCGAGAGCAGGAGCCCGCCCACGGCCTTGCGCCGCTCGGGCAGAGCCGAGCGATACATCGCCAGGCAGGCGGCCGGCAGCCCGAACATCATCACCGGGAAGAAGCCGGACATGAACGCGCCGGCGGCGGGATCGCCGGCGAAGAAGCGCTTGAGGTCGCCGGTCACGCCCTGGTAATCGCCGAGCAGGAACCAGGCGACGTTGTTCAGGATGTGATGCAGGCCGGTGACGATGAGCACGCGATTGAGCACGCCATAGAGGAACAGGCCGATCGAGTCGGCGGCGAGCACCGCCTCGCTCATCGCGTCCATGCCGCGCTCGAGCACGGGCCAGCCGAACCCGAAGCCGAGTGCGAGCCCGATGCCAGCCAGCCCGCTCACGATCGGAACGAAACGGCGGCCGCCGAAAAAGGCGAGATAGCTCGGCAGGCGGATATCGGCGTACCGGTTGTAGAGCGCGCCCGCCACGAGGCCGCAGAGCAACCCCGCAGGAACGCTGAGCTTTCCAAGCTCCTGGGCGCGATGCGCGGCGATAGCCAGCTCGGCCGCCCGCTCGCTCAATCCGGCCGTGACATCGGGAGGGACCGCGATGAGCACCTCCGCTCCTTTTGTCGTCACGAGGTAAGCGACGACGCTGGCCAGCCCGGCCGCACCATGGTTCTCGCGCGCGAGCCCGACAGCGACGCCGATCGCAAAAAGCAAGCCGAGGTTGGAGAAGATCGCGTTGCCGGCGGCGGCGATCGCCGGAACATCGAGCAGGTCGGGCTGCCCGAGTCGCAGCAACAAGGCGGCGATCGGCAGGACCGCAATCGGCAGCATGAGCGCGCGGCCGATCGGTTGCAGGGTCCCGATGAGCTTCGTCATGAGGCCACCCTGGAGAGCGTAAGGGAGAAATCTTTGACGAGAGCGCGCACGCCTTCTGCACTGTCGAGTTGCAGCGCTTCGGACGCGAGCGCGCGGCAGCGATCGATCGAGAGCGTACGAATCAAGCTCTTGAGCTGCGGCACGGACGTCGGGACCACTGACAGCTCGCGTACGCCGAGACCGAGAAGCACCGGAACGGCCTGGGGATCGGAGGCGAGCCCGCCGCACACAGCAACCAGCCTCGAATGCTCCTGCGCGCCACGAACGGTCATCGCAATCAGCCGCAACACGGACGGGTGCAGGCCATCCATGCGGTGTGCGAGCTCGCTGTGACCTCGATCCATCGCCAGCGTGTACTGCGTGAGATCGTTCGTGCCGATCGAAAGAAAGCTCACGTCCCTGGCGATCCGCTCGGCCATCAGGGCGCAAGCCGGTGTTTCCACCATTACGCCGAGTTCTATGTCCTCTTGCACATCGAGCTCGCGCCGGACTTCCTCGAGGATGCGCCTGACCGCCCTCAGCTCCGCTGGATCGGTGATCATCGGCAACAGCACCCGACACTGCCCGATCGGCTGCACGCGAACGATGGCGCGCAACTGAGCTTTCAGCAGATCCGGGCGCCACAAGCTCGTACGCACGCCCCGCAATCCGAGCGCCGGATTTTCTTCCGGCGGCAACGGGAGATAGGGAATCGGTTTATCGCCGCCAACGTCCAGCGTGCGAATCACGAGCGGTCGATTCGGCAACGCTTCGGCGATCGCCTGATACTGACGCCATTGCTCGTCTTCGCCCGGCGGCGAATCGCGATCGAGAAACAAGAACTCGGTTCGAAGCAGACCACACCCTTCCGCGCCGTGCGCCACCGCGACTTGCGCTTCGGTCAACGAGCCCAGGTTCGCAAACACTTCCACGCGCACGCCGTCAGCACTGCGGCAATCGGTGAGCGCCGCGGCCCGCTCGATCTGCTTGCGCTGCTGACGCGCCGACACGGCTTGTTCGGCGGCCGACCAGGCCGCCTGATCGGGCGCCATCGTGAGCCAACCCTGCTCGGCATCGAGAATGAGCGGCGTGCCGTCCTCGATTCCGAGCACGCGCGAGCCCAACGCCACGAGCGCCGGCACTCCCATCGCGGCCGCCAGAATCGCGACATGTGAAGTGGGCCCGCCGGCGGCCATGCACAGGCCGGCGAGCTTGCTGGTATCGAGCGCGACGAATTGTGAAGGCTTGAGGTCCTCGGCGATCAGAACCGAGCCTTCCGGCAACTCCCGCAACGTGACTGGCGCCTCCCCTTTCAGCGCGCTCAGCACTTGAGTCTCGAGATCGAGCAGATCGTCGATCCGCTCGACCATCCGTGCATCGCCCAGAGCTCGCAGCGCATCTGCGCTCTCCCGGATCGCCGCTCGCCAGGCGAAAGCCGCGCTCTTTCCTTTCGAGATCGCGCGGCGAGCCGCAGCCACCACTTCCCAATCGTCGAGAAACTCGAGGTGCGCCGCGATGACTTCGCGAGCCGTGGATTGCGAATGTCGCGCCAGATGCTCGAGCCTCTCTCGCACTTCGGCGCGCGCCCGCTCCAGCTCCGCACTCTCATGCGCGACGCCTCGCCCCATTTCCTCGACCTGTATTTCGGGAGCCTGTAGCGTAGCGGCACGCCCGACTGCAAGCCCTCGGCTCGCAATCACTCCTCGCAATCGCTCGCCGCCGTCGGTCGCTTTTGCTGAGCGCGCCTTCTGCGCACTGGTCGGCAAC
This sequence comes from Steroidobacteraceae bacterium, assembly GCA_036381695.1. Classification (GTDB taxonomy): domain Bacteria; phylum Pseudomonadota; class Gammaproteobacteria; order Steroidobacterales; family Steroidobacteraceae; genus Steroidobacter. The sequence goes on along the minus strand of DASVCI010000172.1, from coordinate 52,682 downwards.
GCATTCGATGGCGCAACCGATGCGCCGGATGAGCGGGCTTCAGCCGGGTCGACCTCCGCCGGCCGCGGCATCTGAAAAATTCGCTCCTTGAGCTCGCTGGCAATGCGCTGCGCCTGCGCGCCCGAGACGATAACTGTCAATTCGTCCGCGTGTCGCACGCCAAGCGACATGAGCCCCACAGCGCTTCTTGCGTTGGCCGATCGCCCATGCGCGGCCAGCTTGATATCGGCTGATACAGTTTTCGCGAATGCGGCGATGACTGCGGCAGGACGCGCGTGCAGCCCATGCTCGAGCGGCATACGGAACGTTTCCCGCGCTTCATCAGCGGTCGCCTTGGACACGCGCTCGGATGAAGCCACACGCGTGAGCTGCATGAGCTCCTCTCCGACACGAAGCAAGCGATCGGTATTCGCGCGAGTGATGGAGAACTGCTCGCCATTGGTCAGCACGATGGGCGTGAGCAGACTCTTCGCGCGCCGGGCCACAGCATCGAGATCGAAGCGCAGGAGCGGCTCTCCGGCGTGAACGCGACGGCCGCTCGAAACGAGCACTTCGAAGCCCTCGCCTGCGAGCGCGACGGTATCGATGCCGACGTGCAGCAAGAGCTCCGCACCGTTCTCCGCCCGGATCGCGATAGCATGCTTCGTAGCCGCGACCGAGATGATCTCGCCTTCACAAGGCGCGTACAGCACGCCCTCGACCGGGTCGATGGCGACGCCGGGTCCGAGCAAGCGGTCAGCGAACACCGGATCAGGCGCTTCCTCCAGCGGTGCGCACCAGCCTTGCAAAGGCGCGAGCACGTTGAGAGTCGTCATTCGCGCCCCCGCGGCGACATCGTTTCGGAAGCGAGACGGACCTCGTGCAAGACCCACAACGGATCGAGGTCCTTCTGCGTAAACGTAAAGCACAGATCATGCCGGCCGGACTGCCGGCTGATCGCTGCCGGCGGCAAGAGGGTGACGCCGTAGCGCTCGCTGGCACTGGCAAGCGGGATCGCGGCGATGCGCTGGCCCTCGCAACTGTCCAGGCGCACTTCGAGCTCACCGGCCGGCGTTGCGGGAGGGCGGAATTTGATCCGCTTCACGTCCTCGCCGATCTGAAAGTTGAACGGCACCTGGCCGACGGACGCGATGATGCCCGTGACGCCGCTCAGATCAGCGTCCTTGTACAGCCAGCATGGATTCAGGATGTCGACCAGAAACACTGCGCGCTCGCCTTCGAGGGGCGCATCGTCCTCGAGGGAGAGCACGAGCTCGCCCGTGCACGGCTCGAGCTGATGGCTCGTTCGTCGCTTCGGCGTGAGCGCTTGGGCCGCCGTCAACGGGGCATGGCGCACGCCGAGCATCCGATAGCGCGCGAGTTGCGCCGGCAGGCGTGCCGAAAAGGAGGCCCAATCGATCTTCGATGCGGGCGACCATCCGAGCTCGGCGACGGCCGCCGCGCGCGGGAAGGCCATGTATTCGAGCCTGTCTTCGGTGCGAATGTGCTCCGTCCAGAGGTTCCCCTGCAATCCGAGCACGTGCGGCGCCTGCCCGCGCAGTGACTCCGGCAGCGGATCGAACGCATACACCTCCTCGAGCGAGACCACCCGGCCCCGCCCGGGCGGGCTCGGCGTATCGAGCGGACGATGATCGAAGTACAGGACAGGCGCAGGCGTCAGAACCGCATCGTGCCCCTCCGTTGCCGCCGCAACCGCGCCTTCGATGCCGCGCCAGGACATCACCGTCGCGCTCGGCGCGAGCCCTCCTTCCAGAATCTCGTCCCAGCCGATCAGGCGCCGGCCGTGGCGCGCGAGAAAACTCTCGATGCGGTGTACGAAGTAGCTTTGCAGAGCCTCCTCATTCTCGACGCCGAGCTCGCGCATGCGCTGCTGCACGCGTGCCGAGGCTCGCCATTGATCCTTCACGGCCTCATCGCCGCCGATGTGCACGTACTCGCCGGGGAAGAGCTCGATCACTTCGAGCAGCACGTCCTCGAGAAAAGCGAACGTCGACTCCTCGACGTTGAAGAGGTTCCGATAGATGCCCCAGTCAGCCGGCACTTTCGTCGGAGGATTCTCGAGCACACCGAGCTCGGGGTACGCGACGATGGCGGCCGTCGCGTGCCCGGGCATGTCGATCTCGGGAACGATCGTGACATGACGGGACGCGGCGTGGGCGACGATCTCCCGGACCTGCTCCTGCGAATAGAAACCTCCGTACAACCGCCGCTTGCCTGTCGCAGAATCGATGTCGTTCGCGGCTGCCTGGCCGGCAGGCACACGCCATGCGCCCACCGACGTGAGCTTCGGATGCTTCCTGATCTCGAGCCGCCATCCCTGATCGTCCGTGAGGTGCCAGTGCAGGACGTTGAGCTTGTGCAAGGCCATCCAGTCAATGAAGCGCTTGATGAACTCCACGGACTGAAAATGCCGCGCCGAGTCCAGCATCAGGCCGCGCCAGGCAAAGCGTGGCGCGTCGTTGATGTTGAGCGCCGGAATTTCGCTCGCTCCGCCTTCACCAGGACGAGCGGTCGCGAGCTGCCAGAGAGTCACTGCGCCGTAGAAGAGCCCGCGAGGACTGCGGGAGGAGACGGCGATCCGCTCGGGGGAAACGGTCAGCGAATAGCCTGCCTCCCCGGCCGCAGCCTCGCCGGGCTCGAGCGAAAAATCGATCGTTCCGGTCTCGCTCTGGTCGAGGGACGCGCTGAGCGGCAGGGAGATGTCGAGCGTCTGCTCGAGAAGCCCGGTGAAATACTGCGCGACGTCCTCGCCAGGGGAGCCTGCGACGAAGCGAACGCGCGTCCCCGGGGTGAGCTTGAACGACCCGGCCGCAGGAGTGACTTCGGCCGGCGCGGGAATGATCGAGACCGGCGCGGAGCTCGCCGCGTCCCGCGCCGCTTCCTGCGAGCAGCCGCTCATCACGACGAAACAAAGCAGCACTGAGAAGGCACGCACGAGTGGGCTCGGAAGCGCTCTTACGGGACAGGGGAACTCTCTCATGATCGTAGCCCACTGGATAGCGCGCGCCGTCCGCACGTTGCGCACGCAAGCATTCTGCACCGGATTTGCAGCGGGCTGGCCGATCCCCTCTCCCGCCGGCTGCGCAGGCAGACCGCGCTCCTCAGGCGCCGCTCGGGCCGTACCAGCCTCGAGTCGCCGGAGGATCGCGCTCGTCGAGGTCGCGAGGACATCGACGAGCGCGTCGGACAGCCGCCTCAGAACTTCAGCTGCACCGAGACCTGATAACGACGCCCGGTCGTGTAGAGGTTGGCCGGCCGGAACTCCTGCTGGAAGTACTGGAAGTACTCCTCATCGAGCAGGTTTTGCGCATCGAAGTTGAGCTGCACCGTGTCATTGAACTCCCAGCCGAGGCTCGCCCCGAGGTCGGCGTAGTCATCGACGCTGACCGGCGGCGCGCCGGCCACGAAGCCGCCCGCCAGGTACTCGCTGCGCCAGCCGTAGGTCAGGCGCGCGCTGAAGCGATCCTTCTCGTAGTACGGGCTGACGTTGTACTGATGCTCCGACTGGAACGGCAGGTCATTGCCGGCCGCGGTCTCGCCGTCGGCGAACGTGTAGTTGGCGACGAGGCCGAAGCCGGTGTCGCCGAAGGGCTGCTGGTAGCTCAGATTGAAGCCCTTGATCTCGCCCTTTCCGGCGTTGCGCGGGCGCAGGATGCTGTAATTGCAGAAGCCGTCGCTCGTGCAGGCCCCGGTGGCGACCAGGTTCTCGAACTGCGTCGGATCGGGGTCGTCGCTGATCGCATTGAACAGCCGCTCGATCCCCGCCTCGTTCTCGATGAAGTTCTCGATGTCCTTGTAGAAGACCGAGGCCGCGAGCACCGACTCGCGCGCGAAGTACCACTCGATCGAGGCGTTGTAGTTCGTCGACTCGTACGGGCCGAGCTGCGCGTTGCCGCCCGATCCGGTGAGGGTGGTGTCGTTGAGGAAGGTATTGGGTGCCATCTGGTTGTACGGCGCCCAGGCCACGACCCGGGCCGCAGCAAAGCGCAGCACGAGATCGTCGGTCGCTTCGAACGCGAGATTGAGCGAAGGCAGCACGTAATCCTCGTCGTTCTTGCGCGTGACCAGCCATTCCGGCCGCGCAGGCAGCACGGGCGTGTCGCTTCCCAGCTCGAACGCGGTGCTTTCGATCTCGGCGTTCACAAAACGCACGCCGAAGTTGCCGCGCAGGCGCCGATCCTTGCCGAAGTTGAGCTGCGCGTAGGCGGCCGTGTTCGTCTGCTCGACCAGGAACGTGTTGTTGAGGAAGCTCGCCGCGTCCGGGCTCGAGAAATCGGGCGGCGCGCCCGCGACCCAGGCGAGCACATTGCCGCGGCCCGCGTACAAGTGCCGACCGTGATCCGAGGTGAATCCGTTGATGTCGGTGAGCCCGATCGTGCCGACCAGAGCGAGATCGCCGACCGGCGGGATGGGATAGACGTTGAGCGAGAAGTCCTCTTCGTGCTTGTGCCGACGCACGCCCAGGAGCAACTCGTCGAAGACGCCGCCGAGCTCAACGCTGAAATCGATCTGCCCGTAGGTGTCCTCGCTTTCCGTCTCGAAAATGCCGTGGTTGCCGAAGAAGCCTTCCGCACGCCAGTTGGCCGGATCACGCGCCGCCTCCGGATCGTCGAACGTGATGCCGTTGTTGATGTCCCAACTGAAGCCACCGGTGAAGGCCGGCTCGATGAACCACTGCTTGAGATCGTTGTCGGCCTTGCTGCCACCGACCTGGCCCGACACGCTCCAGCCGTCACCGTACCAGGTTCCTTGCAGATCCAGGCCACGCGTCCTCGGCTCCGAAGCGCGGACGTTGTTGTCGTAGAACACGAGGCTCCCCGGCCCGGCGTGTCCGCCCGTCACGACGCCGTTCGGGCCGACGTTGAGCTGATCGATTTCTTCGGGCCTGAGCGAGAGGAAGTTGTACATCGACTGGTTGTAATTGCCGAAGTCCTCCTTGATGTACAAGGCGCTGAGATTCAGCTCGAGCGCTTCGATCGGCCTCAATTGCAGATTGGCGGCGACACTGTCGCGCTCGCGGGTCTGCTGGAACCAGGCGGCGTTGACGAAGTTCGGCACCTGCGCGTTCGGATCGACGCCGGTGACATTGGGGAAAGTCGAGGCGGGCACGTAGCCGAAGATCTCCGAGCCCTGGCGGTCGACTTGCTCCTCATAGTGCTGCGCGGCGAGCGTCACGCCCCACGTTTCGGCCGAGTTCTTCCAGCTGTAGAGCGCCGAGACGCTCGGCTTCTCCTCTTCGGCCTCGGCGTTGTAGTTGAGGCCGATCGTGCCCGTCACGGTGTTGGCTTCCATCTCGAGGGGCCTTCGGGTGCGCATGAGCACCGTGCCGCCGAGACTCCCTTCGGGCAGGCGCGCCTCGGGCGACTTGTAGATCTCGATCCGGCCGATGATCTCCGCAGCGATCTGCGTCTGATCGAAGCCCCGGTTCGGCTGCTCGCCGAACAGCCAGATCGACTGGGCCACCGGATGGCCGTCGAGGAAGGTCAGGTTGAGGCTGGGATCGGTGCCGTCGATGCTGACGCGCTCGCCCTGGCCGAAGCGGCGGTCGATGGCCACGCCCGGCACCTGGGCCATCGCTTCCGCCACGTTGGTGTTCGGAAACTCGCCGAGATCCTCGGCGCTCAGCGCTTCGACGACGGAGTCGGCGTTGCGCTTGGTCTCGAGCGCCTCGCGCAGGCTCCCGCGGATGCCGGTGACGATGATCTCCTCTACTTCGTTCCCCGCCGTCTGTGCGGAAGTCGCTGTTGCGTGCATGGCAAGTGCCACCGCCGCGCCGATCAGTGCCGTGCTTCTCTTGGTCATAAAAGCGCCCTACCCCTGTTGACTTCGCTTGGTGATTGTAGGAGACCAATGTGGTGCCAATATAGTACCATTTGCTCCCGCTTGCCAAGCCTTTTGGACACCCACCTATTCGCTTTCGTGTTTTTTCTTTTGTGACATTGGGTTACCGAGGAATCGGGCCCACTTAAAGGTCCTACTGGTATTGCATTGGTCACATCGAAATGGCATCTTTGCGCGGTACCGGTCACAGCCACCCTTGAGCCCGGTGAGGAGAGCAGACTTGGCATCCCCTCTGTCGCAGCACTTGAAACCGCTCGATGAAGGCGAGGCGCTGCCGCTCTATCAGCAGCTGCAGCGCCGGCTGCGGCGTGCGATCGAGAACCGCATCCTCGGCCCCGACGACGCGCTGCCTCCAGAGCGCGAGCTCGCCGAAGAGCTGGCGGTTTCACGCATCACCGTGCGCAAAGCGATCGACGGGCTGGTGGAGGAAGGGCTGCTCGTGCGCCGCCAGGGATCGGGAACGTTCGTCAGCAATCGCGTCGAGAAGAATTTCTCCAAGCTCACCTCGTTCTCCGAGGACATGCGGGCGCGCGGGCGCAAGCCGCACAGCGTCTGGCTCAACAGAGCCGCGGGCACGGTGACGCCGGAAGAATCCCTGACGCTGCGCTCGAGCCCCGGGACGCCCGTCTATCGCTTCCACCGCATCCGCTATGCAGATGAGGCGCCGATGGCGCTCGAGTACGCGACCGTGCTCGCGAGCTGCCTGCCGTCCGTGGATGCAGTGGAGAGCTCGTTGTACGAAGCCCTGGAGCGAACGGGAAATCGGCCAGTGCGGGCGCTGCAGAGGCTGCGCGCCGTGCTGTTGACGGGCGAGCAGGCGAAGCTTCTGAAAGCGCAGGAGAGGGGCGCGGGCCTGCTGGTCGAGCGCGTGGGCTTTCTCAAGGACGGACGGGCCGTCGAGTTCTCCCAGTCGTTCTATCGGGGCGACATCTACGACTTCGTCGCGGAGCTGAGCGCCTCCTCGTGAGCAATCCCAGCCGAATGTATCTGGAGGCCGCCCAGGCGCCGAATGTCGTACGCAGCCAGTTGGAGAACAATGCGGCGAGCGTGCGCCGCATCGGCGGCGAGCTGCGCCGACTAGCACCACGTGCAGTCGTTACTTGCGGGCGAGGAAGCTCGGATCACGCCGCCACGTTCGCGAAATACCTGATCGAATCGTATGCGCGCGTGCTCACTTCGTCCGCCGCACCCTCTTTGAGCTCGCTGTACGACGCAGAGCCCGATCTGACAGGAACGCTGTTCCTCGCGATCTCGCAATCAGGACGCAGCCCGGACCTGCTCGCCTCGGCCGGCCGAGCGAAAGACTCGGGCGCGTTCGTCATCGCCGTGTGCAACTCGATGGACTCTCCGCTCGTCGCGCTTGCGCACGAGTCGATCGCGATGTGCGCAGGGCCTGAGACCAGCGTAGCTGCCACCAAGTCGTACATTGCCTCGCTCGGCGTTCTCCTCCATCTCGTCGCAAGCTGGACCGAAAACGAGGCGCTCATGAGCGCCCTCTTCAAGGCGCCGGAGCAGCTCGCTCGAGCGTGGCAGCTCGAGTGGAGCAACGCTTTGCGCCCGCTCGAGCGCGCGCAGAGCATGTACGTTGTCGGCCGCGGGTTCGGATTGGGAGTCGCGCAGGAAGCTGCGCTCAAGCTCAAGGAAACCTGCGGCCTGCACGCCGAAGCCTTCAGCGCCGCCGAAGTGAAGCATGGACCGATGGCGCTCGTCGGGCCCGGATTCCCTGTGCTGATGCTCACGCAGGATGACGAGAGTCGCGCGGGCGTACGGGCGCTCGCGGAAGATTTCGCTTGTCGCGGAGCCGAGGTCCTGATTGCTGGAGCGAGCGTCGCGAACACGACCTCGCTCCCGACAGTACCGGCACATCCAGCCGTCGAGCCGTTGCTCATGATTCAAAGCTTCTATCGCCTGGCCGAAGCGCTATCCCGGGCGCGCGGCCTCGATCCTGATTCGCCTCCGAACCTGCAGAAGGTCACCGAGACGCTGTGATGAGGCAGTCATTGATCAACGGCCGGATCCTCACCGACGAAGGCTTCGTCGAGGGTCGCGTCGTCATCGTCGAGGGCGGGCGGATCGAAGCGATCGTCGAGCGCGGCGCTTGGGAGCAAGGGCGCGCGAGTCGCTCTTCGGCGCACGAGGAAGCGTACGATCTCGCCGGCCACTATCTGCTGCCGGGTTTCATCGACACGCAGGTCAATGGCGGCGGCGGCGTGCTGTTCAACGATGATCCGAGCGTGGAGTCGATCATCGAGATCGGCCGCGCTCATCGGCGCTTCGGCACGACGGGCTTCCTGCCCACGCTCATCAGCGATGATCTGGATGTGGTCTCACGAGCCGTGCACGCCGTGCAGGTTGCGATCGAGCGCGGCGTACCAGGTGTGCTCGGCATCCACATCGAAGGGCCGTTCCTCAATGCCGAGCGCAAGGGCGTCCACGACGAGACGAAGCTGCGCTGGCTGGATGAAGACGGCATCGGCCTCCTCACCTCTCTCAAAGGAGGCAGGACGCTCGTCACGCTCGCCCCGGAGCGCACCGAACCGCGTTTGATCAGAAAGCTGGTGGACGCTGGAGTGATCGTCTCGGCCGGGCACACGAACGGCACCTATCGGCAGATCAAGGAAGCAATCGCCCACGGGCTGAGTGGGTTCACGCACCTGTTCAACGCCATGTCGCAGCTCACCGGCCGCGAGCCTGGCGCTGTGGGCGCCGCCTTGGACGATCCCGACACCTGGTGCGGCATCATTCTGGACGGCCATCACGTCAACCCCGTCGTCCTGCGAATCGCGATGCGCGCCAAGCGCCGCGATCGGTTCATGCTCGTGACCGACGCGATGCCGAGCGTCGGAGCCCCGAACAAGTCGTTCAAGCTTCAGGGCAGGCCGATCTCCGTCGCCGACAACATGTGCGTGGACGAACACGGCAGGCTCGCCGGATCCGACATCGACATGGCGAGCGCGGTGCGCAATGGGCCGAAGATGCTCCATATCGACCTCGCGCAGAGCGCGCGCATGGCGAGCGAATACCCGGCGCAATTCCTCGAACTCGGTCACGAGCTCGGGCGTATCGCGCCCGGATACCGGGCACACCTGACCCTGGTGGATGAGCACGTCAACGTGCTCGAGACGTGGATCGACGGCGAGCGGAGCGCGCGAAGCGCAGAGGCCGCCGTCAAGTCGAAGCGCCGTCAGTAACGGGGCGGTCAGCCCCGTCGCTCAGCGATATTGCCGATCGCGGGTCTTCAGATCGACCCGCGTGCCGAAGTAGTACGAGATCCCGAAGCTGATCGTACGCGTGCGCGGCAGATCATCGTCCGTCGTCGCGTACCCTACATACACGCCGAGCGCATCCCCCATGAAATCGGGCTGATGCTCGATCAGCACGCCGTAGGTGTCACGGTCGTTGAGATCATCGCCGTACACGGAGAGCTTCAGATTGTTCATCGCATACCAGCTCGCCGAAACCGACGTCGTCTCGAGCTTGTCGCTGCTGTCGAGATCGGTGGAGAAGCGGGCGCCGGCCAACGTGAAGTTGCCCAGATAAACCTCCGCATCGACGCGATACCCGTCGGTCGTGAGATCCTCCTCCGCGTTCGAAACGAACTGCGAGCCGGTGCCGCAATCGGCCGAGAGCTCGCCGTGGAGATAGCTCACTCCGATCTTCCCGAACCGGGGCCGGCGAACGAACAGGCCTGCGCTCCCGTTGAGACTGTCGAACCCGCACGAGGGGCGTACTCCACTTTCGAGACCGCCGGCATGGGCGAGCACATCGCGCGTTCGGACGGTGGATTCGGAGTATCCGGCCTTGAACGAGGCGAAGAGCCAGCTTCCAAGCGGGATTGTCGCCGCGCCGCGCACGCCAAGATCCCCGCTCGAGGTGCTGTCCTCGGTATCGAGGTCCCGCGTGGCGATGCCGAGCTCGAAGTTCATGGCCTCGGAAGCCCGGTCCTGCGCCGAGACGCCCTGCCCGATCACGAGCAGCAGCATGGCCGGGACACTGGCGCAAATCGACGTCTTTTGCTGTCTCAACATAGGCGCACGCTCACGGGGTGGGCTGAATCACGAGCTGCGTGCTGCCCGCAAGGAACAGCGTGCGCCCGTCGTGGCTGATCGTCATCTTCACGCCCGTCCCGGGATTCGCAATCAACGGCACCGCCGGCCCGAGTGGCGTATAAACCCCCTCCTCGTCATCGTCATCCACCGCATCCGAGATGTCGAACGTAAGGATGCCGTTCGCCTCCGAGTCGTACGTGTATGCACGCGTTCCATCCGGCCGGATCGCCACCGCCAGAGTCGTTTCCGGCAGCAGTCCGAGGACCGCGAAGCCAGCCGCGTTGATGTAGACCCGCCGGCCATTCAGAATGACTCGTGAGCCGCTGCGATTGACGACCGGCGCGAAGTCGTTCTGATTGAGGTTGACGCCCGCGCTCGTGAAATTGTTGTTCGCGGCGGTGTACACGAACACGCTGGGGTCGCCGTCCAGGTCCGGATGGCCCTGCACGAACACGACTGTCGAGCCGTCGGCCGATCCACCGACCGTAGCGTTGATCAGCTCCAGCGTCGCCTCCACGATCTGCCCGTCCCTGTACAGATACTCGCCCGTCGTCTCATTCTCACCGGTGCCCGTCGTGATCACGGCCGTGTCGGAGTTCGTGGCGGCGATGCTCTTCAGGAAACTTCCTTCGGCGAGCGAAGGCGGCGTGACGGCAGTGCCTGGAGCGAGCGTCAGCGCGTTGATCGGCGTAAGTCCCGTCCGGGTGATCGCGAGGATGTCCGTCCCCCTGATCGAGAGCGTCATGTCCATCAACTCCGGCAGCTGCACGCTCGTCGGCGCCCCCCATGAGGTGCCGTCATAGGCATATCGCAAAATCGTGCCGCCGTTCGCTTCGGTCGCGACCAGAAGGGCAGCGCGCTCCGGATCGTAAACGAGCGCGCGCACGGCCGAGCCGGGCGTCGGGTAGGCAAGCGCTTGCGCCGGGTACGAGGTCGGCTCGACCACCACGAGCCTCGCATTGGAAAGCACTTCCCCCTCGTGGCTCGGGACATCGATGGAAATGGGATACGTGCCCACGGCCAATTCGGGATGCACGGCGCGAAGCTCCACGCTGCTCACCGCAGCGAAGGAGGTCGCGGGCGTGGAGCCGAAGTTCACGTCGGCAATACCGAACGCGTTGAACCCTTGTCCGCGAACGAGGATCGTCTCGGACGTGCCAGCGGTTGCGACATAGGGCGCGGCGAGGTCCACGATCGGCGAGACCTGGTAGCTCACAGAAATCGTTTTGGTGGGCCCGGCGGAAAGCGTGGTGCACGCAGCATCGGCGCAGACAAAACCAGTTACGGCCACCGCGCCGCTGAAGTTGCCTGAGCCGATCTCGGTCGGCCGGGGGGGCACGATCCTGATCTGGGCGGTCTGGCCGTTGATCGAGAACTCGATGCCGTCGATGGCCAGGCCGCTGTGAACGGCCGAGACCTGGGCGATCCCGGAGCCGAAAGTGGCCGTCACTGTCACGGGCTCGGGCGAAGCCGCGCTGGGCGAGGGGGCGGTGAAGCGAACCGCCTCGCTCGACAGAGTGAGCGAGATGGAATCTTCATCGCCGTTTCCGCCGCTGCTGCAGGCGGACAACAGGAACACCAGCGCGAGGCTCGCCAGGCGGCAACGACGGAGCACTTCAGGCACTTCTCTTCCTTCTCGTCAGGCAATTGCGAGGCGCACCGACCGCGCCGCCGGGGCGCGGCGTGCCGGAATGCAGGCTCTCGGGCGCAGCGTCCGGCCGCCACTGGTTCTCGGATCGGAGCTGAGAACGTCTGACCGGCCGGCGCCGCAGAAGTTTTGTATGGACCGGCCCGGACAGGGGCCCGGCCGCGGCGGCAGTATGCCTGCGGGAGCTTGTCCCGAACAACCCGCGCGGCCGACAGGTACGCGATGGAGCTTTCGTTGCTCGCCGACCGCCCGGCGCATGCCGAGGGAGGAGGCCGCGCGATCGTCTCGAACTGCGCGCTTTGCAGGACGCTAAACCCGTCCGGCGCCGCCCCGGGAAACCTCGAGCGTGTAGAGTTCGAATCCGCCCTCGAGGACGCCCTGCTCCATGAATGCTCAACTTTCCTACGACCTTCTCGTGATAGGCGCCGGTTCCGGCGGCGTGCGCGCCGCGCGGATCGCGGCTGGCCACGGCGCCAAAGTGGCAATCGCCGAGGAATATCGGATCGGCGGCACCTGCGTCATCCGCGGCTGCGTGCCTAAAAAGCTCCTGGTGTACGGTGCCCATTTCGCCGAGGATCTGGACGATGCCCGCCGCTTCGGCTGGGAGCTGAGCGGGAAGCGGTTCGAGTGGAAGACACTGCGCGACAACGTGCTCACCGAAGTCGACCGCATCAGCGGGTTGTACACGCAGAACCTGGAAAACCGGGGTGTGCAGATCTTCCGCGAGCGCGCCGTCCTGACCGGCCCTGGGACCGCCCGAATCGGCTCACAGGAAGTGCGCGCCAGAGTCATTCTCATCGCGACCGGCGCCCGGCCGCACATTCCCGATGTGCCAGGCAAGGAACACGCGATCACCTCGAACGAAGCGTTTCACCTCGAGGAGCTCCCCAAACGGATCCTGATCGCCGGCGGCGGCTACATCGCCAACGAGTTCGCCGGCATCTTCAACGAGCTCGGCTCGAAGGTCACCCTGGTCAACCGCTCGGACACGATCCTGCGCGGCTACGATCACCAGTTGCGCGACCGGCTCATGCAGATCAGCACGACCAAGGGCATCCGCTTCCTGTTCAACAGCCCGATTCGCGAGATCGTCGAGCAGCCGGACGGCTCTCTTGCCGTCCACATGGAGGATGACAACCGGGTCGAATGCGATACGGTGATGTTCGCCACCGGACGCGTTCCGAACACTGAACACCTCGGGCTCGAGGCGGCCGGCGTCGAGGTGGACGAGAACGGCGCGATCAAGGTGGACGAATACAGCCGCACGACGTGCCCCTCGATCTATGCGGTCGGCGATGTGACCAATCGCGTTCAGCTCACGCCGGTCGCGATCCGGGAGGGGCAGGCGTTTGCCGAAACGGTGTTCGGCAACAACCCCACGAAAATGGACTACAACTGCATCCCGAAAGCCGTGTTCAGCCATCCGCCGCTCGCCAGCGTCGGCCTCACCGAGGCGCAGGCTCGCAACAAGCTAGGCGCGGTGAAGATTTACACGGCCGACTTCCGCCCCATGAAAAACGTGCTGGCGGGCCGAAACGAGCGTGCGCTGTACAAGCTCGTCGTCGAGGACACAACCGGCAGAATCGTCGGCGCGCATTTGATCGGCCCCGACGCACCGGAGATCCTGCAAGTGCTCGCAGTCGCCGTCAAAGCGGGACTCACCAAGCAGCAGCTCGACGAATGCGTCGCGATCCATCCGACGATGGCCGAGGAACTCGTGCTGCTGAAGTAGCTTCAGGTTTTCTCGCGATGACCGCCAAACATCAGGCGCATCGCCGAAAGGAGCTTGTTCGCGTACAGGCTTGCGCCGCGGGAGTCGAATCGCTCGAACAAGGCCGCCGCCAGCGTCGGCATCGGAGTGCCGACATCGATGCAGGCCTTGAGCGTCCAGCGGCCTTCGCCCGAGTCTGACACGCGCCCCGAAAACCCCTCGAGATCCGGATTCTCCCGGAGCGCCGCCGCAGTGAGATCGAGCAGCCATGAGCGCACCACGCTCCCGTGCCGCCAGAGCTCCGCGATCGCCGGAATGTTGAACTGATACTGGTAATGCTCCGGCTCGTCGAGCGGCGCCGTTTCCGCATCGGCCTCGTGACGGGCGAGCCCCCGGTCCGCATGAGCCAGCAGATTGAACCCTTCGGCGTAGGCGGCCATCAGCGCGTATTCGATGCCATTGTGGACCATCTTCACGAAGTGACCCGCGCCCGCCGGCCCGCAATGAAGGTAACCCTGTTCCGCCGTGCTCACATCCGCTTTCCCGCCGCTCGCGGATGATTCCTGCTTGCGCCCCGGCGCGAGAGCGCGAAACACCGGCTCGAGCGAGGCGACCACGGCTTTCTCGCCTCCGATCATGAGGCAATAGCCGTTTTCCAGACCGAACACGCCGCCGCTCGTGCCGACATCGACGAAGTGGATCCCGCGCTCTTTCAAGGAGCGGGCCTTGGCGATGGCTTGCTGATAATGCGTGTTGCCCCCGTCGACGATCACATCGCCCGAATGCAACAGCGCTGCGACCTGGTCCACGACTCGGCCAACGATGGCGGCAGGCACCATGAGCCAGACGATGCGTGGCGCAGGGAGCTGCTCGACCAATGCTTCCAAGGTCGAGGCCCCGCGCGCTCCTTCGCTCACCAGGGTGGCGATCGCATCGGGGTTGACGTCGTGGACGACGCAGGTGTGATTCGCCCGCATGAGCCGCCGCACCATGTTGGCGCCCATCCGCCCCAATCCAACCATCCCGATGTGCATTCCGAGTTCCTCCTACATCCTGGAATCGTCGAACGCCGGCGACTGAAATGACCCGCTGGCTCGCCGCATTCGCGAGCGCCGCGTACGACCCGTCCGACTCCCGTTCATCATACTCGCGGCCTCGCGCACGATGCCGCAAAATGCCCCGGTGGGCAAAGCACGCGGCTTCATTCTTCAGGCGAGCTATCGCGTACGATCGGGCCGTAACGGTGAGCGGACGCCCGTCGTCCATCTATACGGCCGGCTCGAAAGCGGCGGCACGTTCCTGATCCGCGACGATCGGCAGCGGCCGCACTTTTATTTGCGCGCAGCCGACGCCGAGCGCGCCAGGGCATCGGGCCCGGTCAGCATCGCTGCCAGCGACAAGCGGACCTTCGATGGGGCCCCTGTCTGCAAGGTCGAAGTAGAGACGCCCTCGGACGTGCCGCCGCTACGGGACAGGCTTCACGCGTCCGGAATAGACACTTTCGAAGCGGACGTGCGTTTCGCGATCCGCTATCTGATCGAGCGCGGCATCAAGGGAGGTTGCGAGATCGAGGGCCCGGCCGATCCGGGCGCAGGGGTCACGCTCGTGTTCGACAATCCTGAGCTCAGGCCGGCCTCGGTCAGCGTGCAGCCGAGCGTGCTCTCGTTCGACATCGAGACCGATGCAAAAGGCGAGCGCCTGCTCGCGATCTCGATGTACGGGCCCGGCACCGACGAGGTCCTCATAGTCGACGGGAGCGAGCGGCCCATGCCCGAGCGTGCCACCCGCTGCCGCGACGAGTACGCAGCGTTGAGCGCGTTCTGCGATCGGATCCGGCGACTCGATCCGGACGTGCTGACCGGGTGGAACACCATCGACTTCGATTTCACCGTGCTGGCCCGCATCGCGCTGCGTCTGAACCACCCGTTCAACATCGGGCGCGATACGGGAGCGATCCGCATCCGCAAGGCCGAAGGCTACTTCGGGAGCGGCCAGGCCTCGATCCCGGGGCGCCTCGCGCTCGATGGCATCGATCTGCTGCGCGGCGCCTTCATTCGCCTCGAGGATTACTCGCTCGATGCGGTGGCGCGCGAGATCCTCGGCGAAGGAAAAGCTCTCAAGGGCGAGGCGCGTGATCGCATGCGCGAGATCGCCCATAACTATCGTCACGATTTGCCGGCGTTCGCGCTCTACGCGCGTACTGATGCGCGCCTCGCGTACCAGATCATCGAACGGCTGAATCTGATCGAGCTCGCCTTCGCCCGCTCACAGCTCACCGGGATGACGCCGGATCGCGTGGCCGCCAGTATCGCTTCGTTCGATTTTCTCTACCTGAGCGAGCTCGAGCGCAAGCGGATCGTCGCGCCTACGGTTCGCTCCGATGACTCGCGCGTGCACGTGGCGCAGCAGGGCGGTTACGTGCTCGAGCCGATCACCGGGCTCCATCGCAACGTCTGGGTGTTCGACTTCAAGAGCCTGTATCCGAGCATCATCCGCACGTTCAACATCGACCCGCTCTCGTATGTGGAGCGGCCCGAGCCCGCCGCCGATGTCATCGAAACACCCGGAGGGGCGTTCCGGCGCGAGCCGGCGATTCTGCCCCGCATGCTCGATGACTTGTTTCCGCGACGCGAAGCGGCTCGCAAGGCAGGAGACAAGGTCGCCTCGCACGCCATCAAGATCCTCATGAACTCGTTCTATGGAGTGCTGGGCACACCCGCTTGCCGCTTCTACAACCCGGCCATCGCCAACGCCATCACCGGAAGCGGCCGGGAGCTCCTGCTGTGGTCGAAGGCTTGGTTCGAGTCAGCCGGTTACACCGTGTTGTACGGCGATACCGATAGCTTGTTCGTGCACTCGGCCTGCGAGGACCCGGAGCAAGCCGCGCAGACGGGGCGGGAGCTCGCGCAGAAGCTCACTCTCGACATCGCGCACTACATCGAGGAGCGCTGGAGCGTGACGAGCCGGCTGGAGCTCAAGTTCGAAAAGCTGTATCTCAGGCTGTTTTTGCCGCAAGCCCGCCACAGCACACGCGGGGCGAGCAAGAGATATGCGGGGTTGCTGTACGGAAGTGACGGCACGGTCGAGTTCGTCGGCATGGAGGTCGTGCGTCGGGACTGGACAGCGCTGGCCAAGCAGGTGCAAAAGGAGCTTTATCAACGTCTGTTTACCGATCAAGCCGTCGATCTGTACCTTGCTGAAATCGTCCGCCAGGTACGTAGCGGTGAGCTGGACGATGCGCTCGTGTACCGCAAGAGTCTTCGCAAGGAGGCCGACGAATACACGGCCACCACGCCCCCGCACGTTGCGGCCGCGCGCAAGTCGAATCAGCTCTCGGGCCGCCTGGTGAGCTACGTCGTGACGACTGCCGGCCCGGAACCGATCGACAACGTGCGCCACCCGATCGATCGCGAGCACTATGTCGTAAAGCAGATCAAGCCGGTCGCCGAGCCCGTGCTCGCCGTGCTCGGGCTCGACTTCGAGCGCGTGATCGGCGACCGGCGACAAATGGATTTGTATTCGCTCTTCGGCGAGCCCTGACGCGCTCGGCCGCGCGAGCTCACGCCTGACTCATTGCGGAAATCCTGAGAGATACGCCAGCACGTCCTCGTGCAGCTCGGGATGATGCTTGCCTTTCGCCTCGCGGGCGGGGGCAAACAGATCCCTGCCAGCAAGCTCCGTCGGCCATACGACCCGGCTGCGCGCGTCCGCAGCGAATCGCATCTGCAACTCGAGCGGTGCGCCCAAGCTGCGCTCCAATGCACTCAGCACTTCGTTCATCCCGATAGCGTTCGCTGGCGCCCGGAGCCACGCGCCGCTTGCATCCACCACGAAGGCCACGAAAGCGCCTTCGGGGCTGTCATCGGTGCGGTATTCGCCGATCAGTTTGATCCCGGTGATCGGGATCGCCCACGTCGCGCCTTGCGGGCCGAACCACGACAGCCGCCCGCCTTCGAGCACGAGCGTCGAGGCGTGACAAACGGAGGAATCCCCGGGAACGGAACGCGAGCCCATGCGGGCATTAAAGCAAAACGCGCCGCGCGCGTGCAGCCGCATAGATTACTGATGCGCCGTACGGGACTCGATCACTCAGCGGCCGATCGGTTGCGAATCGGCGAGCGGCAGCTCCACATAAAACGTCGCGCCTGCACCCGGCTGCGATTGCGCCCAAATGCGCCCATGCATGCGATGCGCCGCCTTGCGGGCCAGCGCCAGGCCGATCCCGGTTCCGGTGTACTGATCCCCTCGGTGCAGGCGCTGGAAGATCTCGAAGATCTTGTCGTGATACGCCGGATCGAACCCGATGCCATTGTCCCGCATCCAGAGGGTGACAGTGCCCGCCCCCGACCGGGCCCCTATGTCGATGCGCGGCTGCTCCGTCATGCTCGTGAACTTCAAGGCGTTGTCGAGCAGGTTCAGAACGATCACTGCCAGCCCCGCGCGGTCGGCGAGCACACGCAGGCCGGGCTCGATGTCGACATTGACCGACACGCCCTTGGCCGCGATCTCGTCCTGCCGCTGCCCGATCATCTCCGAGACGAAATGGTGGAGCGCCACCCGCGCGAGCGACAGCTCGCGATGCTCGATCCGCGAGTACGCGAGCAGCCCTTCGATGAGGTGTGACATGTGAATCGCGCCTCGCCGAACGCGGGCGAGATAGCCCTTCTCGGTGTCGGTGAGGC
Source organism: Steroidobacteraceae bacterium (assembly GCA_036381695.1). GTDB lineage: Bacteria > Pseudomonadota > Gammaproteobacteria > Steroidobacterales > Steroidobacteraceae > Steroidobacter. The sequence continues at coordinate 34,751 of DASVCI010000172.1, read as the reverse complement.
CGCGTGCACTCTCCTCGAGAAGGTGGCCGAAACTGTCGATGGCGCGCAGCGGCGCCTTGAGATCGTGCGCCACTGCATAGGCGAAACTCTGCGCTTCACGATATGCAAGCTCGAGGTCAGAGGTTCGCTCGGCCACGCGCTGCTCGAGCTTGCCCGCAAGCTCGCGATGGCGCACCTCGCTCTGTTGCAACGCGAGCTCGACTCGCTTCCGATCGGTGATGTCCACTTGAGCGCCGACGATCCTGAGCGGCGTGCCCTGCCGATCGAGATAGGCGGTTGCGCGCGCGAGAATCCATCGATACGAGCCATCCCGGTGCCGCACACGCATCTCGGCCTTGTACTCGCCTGTCGGCCGTCGAACGTAGCTCTCCAGGGCGCCCATCACAACCTCTACGTCGTCGGGATGAATGCGGCTACGCCATTCATCGAGACCGTCGGAGATCTCGAATTCCTCGTACCCCAGCTGCCGCTTCCACTGCGGCGAGTACTCGACGCGCTGGGTACGAAGGTTCCAGTCCCAGAGCCCCACTCCTCCCGCGAGCGCCGCGAAGCGAGTCGCCCGCTCGAGCTCGAGCCGCTGCTCGGCGAGCATGCGTAGCTGCTCACGCGAGTTGTCGAGATCACCCTGGGCACGCTGCAAGCGCGCCTGCAAGTTCTGCCCGTGCGAGTAAAGCCAGCACTCCCGGAATGCCAGCAGGATCGCGAACACCGCGAGCAGCAGCCAGTTGAGGATGGTCGTCGTCGGGGAGATATGCTCGACGAAGGCGATCCTCGTCGCCGCAATGAACAGCAGCAAGAACGAGGGAACGAGCGCTTCGATCCAGCCGGAGCCTTCCCATGCAGGCGGGGCGCCCGTGGCGCGCCTCGTTTCGGCCTGCCCCTGCTCGACAGCGGCCCAGTGCTGAAGCGCGAATGCGACCACCCAGACCCCGTTGAGCAAGCTCGCGGCCGCGAACCGACCCAACATGAGCTGGTTCGAGTAGATGAGCGCGGACGCCGCGTGCAGCGCGAGTCCCGCAGTGACCAGCGTCAGCGGCAACAGGTCGTGCCGCCAGCGGTACGACCAGATGAAATACATGGCGATCACGAAGGCGAAGGCTGCAATCACGCCTTCGGCGATCGTCAGCGCCACGTAGTACGCCGGACGATCCGTCTTCATCACCGGCTCGAACGTGGTCGCGACGAGGACGACTCCGAGGCTGCAAACGATCAGGCCGAGATTGGCCGCGCGCTGGGGTGTTAAACGACGGGCGGTTTGCGTCGCGCTCAGAGAGTAGAGACCGGCGATCATCAGCAGGGCAAAGCCGATGTAGCCGTAATCGCCGACGCTGGGGAACGGGACTCGCACGCCACGGACGAGCTCGTTCCAGTCCCAGACGAGCTGGCCGGCCAGCCAGGAGAGGCACCCGAAAGCGAACAGCGTCCAGGCGACCTGACGCTTGCCTTGAAGCCGACGGCTCGCGCGCCAAGTCGCGAGCGCCGCGATCGTCGGCGCGACGGTCCACGCGAAATTGTTGATCCAGACTGCGACCGCATCGCTGACGATGCCGCCGTTGACGATCGCTACGTACGCCAGAATGGCGATCAGCCAGCCGAGCGGTACCGAAGAATTGACCCGGGAGATGGCCCGCCCTCGTTCCTCCCCCTGCTCGCCGGGCGGACGGGCCGCATCAGGCGAGCGGCGATGCCAGACACCGCTCAATCGACGTACGAAGGCCAAGCTCGCGACCACCGCCGAGCACCGAAGAGGCGTTGTCTAATTGACTCGGCACCTCACGAGCCGGTTCCCTGTCACCTCCTCTTCAAATGCCGGTGCTCTCTTGCTGCATGACCGCAAACAGCAGCAGCTTTCAGGGAAGCACCGCGAACGCACGCACTGGAAACGACCCCATCCCGCACACTTTCGGCGGCACGGCTGTGAAGCGCGCGCCTGTGATCGGTAGCTGCTCGAGCCCTCGCAGGTGCTCGACGATCGTGATGCCTGAAGTGAGGAGCTCTGTGTGAACGGGCCGGCGCGGATCACCAGTATCGTCGATGTTGAGCGAATCAATCCCCACGAGCACCGCACCCTCTTGCTTCAGGTACTCGCCGGCCTCGGCGGTGAGGAACGGGTGTCCGTCGAAATACCGCGTCGTGCGCCAATGCCTGTCCCAGCCGGTATGGACGAGCACTGCCTTGCCGGCCACGTCGCACCCGCAAAAGGCTTCGCGCGGGATGGCGCGACCTGACATGCCCGTCACCCGGACGACCACCGTCTCGAGGTTCGCGAGACGCTCGAGCTCGAGCGAGGCTATGTCCTTGCCGTCGGCACGCCGATGGAAAGGGCTGTCGAGGTACGTTCCGGTGTTCGCGACCATCGAGATGCGGCCGATCTGAAACTCGGTTCCTTCTCCGTAGATCGCGCGCGAGGCCACGTGACTCAAATGATCCTCGATCACCGGCGCCGGCAGCCCGCGATAAGTGATCATGCCATGCGCGATCTCATGGCTGAGGTCCACGATGCGCCCGCGCAGGCTTTCGACATTCCGATTGTGTGCCCGGCCGCGTTTGTGTGGCTCGGTGATGATCGTCTTGTTGAAAATTTGCACGCGACCGACCATGAGCAGCCTCAAGTCGCGGACGATGGAGTCGGCCAACGCGCGCTCGTCGATGTCCTCTCCGTCGATGTCGAGCCGGAAGCCCTGCCCTTTGAGGCTCCCTCCGTTCAGGAACTCGACCTCGAAATCGAACTGCACCCGCTTCTCTTGACCTGCGCTCATCGCCTGCTCCTGGGACATGGAACGTTTGCTCGCCGTGCACGCCGGGCCGTCGCCCGTCATCGGCGAGAGTCGGAAACTCCTGCAAGCTTGCCACAGCGCCCTGGCATCGGACGACCGATTCGCGGACCCATTCGGCCAACCGTACGCACAAACTGACTGGATCGCCCAGTCGGCATTGTGTACGGTGAACCCATGGGTACGAAGCGAGACTGGCGCAAATCGGCGATCGCTGCTGAGGCCTATGCGGCCCTCGCGAGCGGGCTGCCGGCTTCGACAGTCTGGTCGCTGCTTCTCGACATAGCAGAGCAGCGTGCCGCCGGGCGCCGCCCCGCACAGTTGCTGCAACAATGGCAGACGGACCGCTTCGTTCAACCGAGCTGCATCGACCAGCGCACCCTGCTGCAACTCGATGAGCACCTGTTCGCCGCCGCTCCCGAGTTCGAAGCTCTCGAGCTCTCTCCCCTGGCGCCGCTGGGCTCGTCCTCAGTCGTGGCGCTGACCGGCCAGAACAGGGTGGTCTCGACGATGCGCGGCACGGAAGTCGTCTCTGATCCGACGAATGTCATGGCGCTCGAAAGCGCCCGACGGCTGCGGGCAGATCCGGGACGCGTCGTCAAGCTTGCAACCTCGCATCGGTGCGTACGGGCGCAGGAAGTGCCGAAGCGGTCAGGCTTTGCGGCTCACTTCCGGATCTTCTGCCTGACGACGGCCGGTCACGAGCGCAAAGATCAAGCTCTCGTGACCGACGCCTTGCTCGAGCACATCCGGGTGCATCTGCGTGCGCTGGATCGCCTCGAGCAGAACGGCTATTCGTTTGCCGATCGGCGCATACGCCTGCTTGCCCGAGAGGACAAGCAGCACCTGGCGGAGCGCATCGCCGGTCAGATCGAGGACCCGGCCGTCTCAATCGAGCGGCTCGAGCACGGCTACTACGACGGATTGCGATTCATGATCGACGCGGGAAGCCGCGAAGGCGGGCCCATTCCGCTGGTCGATGGCGGCGCTTTCAACTGGCTGCACGCGCTCGCCGCGAATCGCAAGCTCGTGCTCGTGGCAAGCGCGATCGGCTCCCAGCTCGCCGCGCATCTGTACCGGCGAGGGCGGTGAGCTCCTCGCCGGCGACTCATTGCTTCAAGGCTGCGGGAGCGCCGTCATGTGGCGACGATCCTTCTCCGCCGCCACCATCGCCCGGACATCCGCCAGCAGACGCTTCGCGTCATAGATGATCCCGTCCTTGATCGTGTACTTCACGCCGCCGACTCTGCGAGTCTTGCCGTCCTCGCCGAGGCGGATGTGGCCGGTGCCGTAAAGCACCTTCAGATTCGCGAGCGGATTCTCCTCGATGATCGCCAGGTCTGCGAGCTTGCCCGGCTCGATCGAGCCGATGCGCTCGTCGGCACCGAGCGCTTGCGCTCCGTACAGCGTCGCCGAGCGGATCACTTCCAGCGGATGAAAGCCCGCTTCGCGCAACAGCTCGAGCTCCTGGATGGTCCCGAACCCGTAGAGCTGATAGATGAAGCCGGAGTCCGAGCCCACCGTCACGCGCCCGCCCCGATTCTTGTAATCGTTCACGAACGACATCCAGAGGCGATAGTTCTCACGCCAGGCGACCTCGTCCTCGGTGCCCCAGTCGAAGAAGAAGCTGCCGTGGTTGTCGCGATTGGGCGTGTAGAACTCCCACAGCGAAGGCATCGTGTACTCATCGTGCCATTCGGCCCGGCGGGCGCGCATGAGGTCGCGCGAGGCGAGATAGATCGTGAACGTCGGATCGAGCGTGAAGTCGAGGGCGAGCAGCTCCTTGATGACGGCCTCGTATTTCTCGCTTCCGCGCCTGGCCGCCTGCCTCCACAAGCGCCCGGCCTGTCCGAAGCGATCCTGCTCGTTGTTGTAGTTGTACGCGGCGGGATAGTCCTGCACCGTGCGATCGTCGAAGAGCGCCTCGGGCAGGCCGTACCAGTGCTCCATGGTCGTCAGGCCCCAGCGCGCGGTCGTAAGCACGTTCACGCGCGCCACATCGAGCTGCGCATGATGGCAGGCGCTTCGCATCCCTTGCTTCTTCAGCTCGTCGAAGATCGCTTCGAGCACGTCCGGACGGTAGCCGAAGCACTTCATGCCGAGCGCTCCCTTCGCCTTCATCTCGCGAACCCAGCGACGACCCTCCTCGGGCTTGGTGAGCGGGACTTCGGGAGCCAGGAACACATAGGGGAAGATGCGAGGAGCGGTGATCTCGTTACGCGCGCTGCGCTGCTGCTCGCTGACGCACCAGTCCAGCCCGTTTCCGCAACCCGGATCGCGAATCGTCGTGATTCCGTGCCCCATCCACAGCTTGTAGACATATTCGGCGGGGACGCCCTGCTCCTCGCCTCCGATGTGGCCGTGCATGTCGATGAGGCCGGGGATCACATAGTGGCCTCGCAGGTCAATCTCGCGTCCGCCGGGCGCGAGCTTCGGGCGATTCGGATCTTCCTTCGCACCACCCGGCGCCCCCACTGATCTCACCTGCACGATGCGGTTGCCTTCGATCACGATGTCGGCCGGCCCGAAAGCCGGTGCACCGGTGCCGTTGATCACAGTCACGTTGCGCAGAATGAGCTGACTGTACGGGCCCTCGCCCTCACTGCGCGGCGGTGCGGGGGCCACCCGCGGCGAGTTGGCTTGCGCCTCGGCCGCTGTGACTGAAGCGGGATTCGACGTGAGCAGGAGCAGGACGGAAATGGCGGCCAGGAGCTTGCGGGGCATGGAAGACTTCCATCGTGCGAAAGCCCGAATCATGCCGAAAACGCCGCGACCTCGCCAACAATCGGAACGAAGCGGGTACGCATGACGTTCCTCGCCTGGACGAGGCGCGCCCCAGCGCTCGATCGGAGGTTTCAGACATGAGCAGCCCCTGCTCCGATGACGGTGAACGGACCGTGACGGCGCTGTTTCAGGACGCCCGTGCGGCCGAACAGGCTTACGAAGCGGCGCTTGCGCTCGGATATGACAAGTCCGAGATCAATCTGGTCATGTCCGAAGACACGCGCGAGCGCCTGGCCCGCGACCCGCGTCATGTTGAAGCCGCGCAAGCGGCCGACAGTCAGGTGCGCCCCAAGGAGCTCGGCGGGCCGATCGGTGGAGCTGTGGGAACGCTCGCGCCGGTGTTGGCGGCGGTGGGAACGTTAGTCCTCGCACCAGGGCTCGTACTCGTTGGGCCGATCGCAGCGGCGCTGGCTGCGGCGGGAGCAGTCGCGTTGGCAGGAGGCCTGGTCGGCGTGTTGAACAACTGGGGAGTGCCGGACGAGCGCATCCAGCAGTACGAGGCGGGGATCCGGCAGGGTGGAATCTTTCTGGGCGTGAAGACGCGCTCAGCAGAGCACGCACGCGAGCTCGAACGCAATTGGAAGAACGGCGGCGGACAACTCGTTCACTGCTGAAGGCTGGCGCTGGCTTGCTGACAGCCTCAGGCGGGCCGATCGACCAGTCCTCGATGCACCAGGGCGCTGCGCTCCAGAATCTCCGGGATGGAGCGCTCCAGGCCCATCGCCATCAGATGAATCCCTGAGCAATACGGCCGGATCTGCCGGATGATCCGGGCCGCGATGTCGATTCCCAGCTGACGCTCCGCCTCCGGATCACCGCTCGCAGCTTCGAGCTCTCGAATCAATCGCTCCGGAACGCGGATACCCGGCACGTTCTCATTGAGCCACAAGGCCATGCGCGCTGACTTGAGCGGCAAAACGCCGGCGAGCAGAGCGACCTCGCCAAGCTCGACCGCCTCCAGAAATCGCGCGAGCGCCTCCGGCTCGTATAGCGCCTGAGTCTGCAGGAATCGCGCCCCTGCCTCGATCTTTGCGTGAGTGGCCGCCACCTCACGCGAGAAATCGCTGGCCGCCGGATTGGCCGTGGCGCCTGCAAACAGCGACGGGGAACCTTTGAGCTCGTTGCCGGCGAGATCGCGGCCTTCGCTCAGCATGCGTGCGGCGCGCAGCATTTCGACCGTGCTCAGGTCGTGAACGGGCTTCGCGTCCGGATGATCGCCGTGCCCCGGCTCATCGCCGGTCATGAAAACGAAGTTGCGGATGCCGAGCGTGGCGGCGCCGAGCAGGTCCGCTTGAAAGGCGAGTCTGTTCCGGTCGCGAGCGGTGGTCTGGACGATGGGCTCGACGCCGCGCTCGATCAGACCTCGAGCGACGGCGATCGGCGCCACTGCCATGCGTGCACGCGGCGATTCAGTGACATTGATCGCATCGACGTAGGGCTTGAGATCGAGCGCCTTCTGGTAGAGCTCGGAGAGATCGATGCCCTTGGGCGGGACGAGCTCGGCCGTGATGACGAACTGACGAGCGCGGATCTTCTCGGCCAAAGTCGCCATCAGCGGGCGTCGAGCTCGTTCCGTACCGCTAGCCGGGCGCCGCGCGCCTGAAAGGCGAGGTCACAGAGGCTGCGGAGCGCTCGGCGGACAGGATCGTGTTGTGCAACAGCATCGTCACGGTCATCTGCCCAACTCCGCCGGGCACGGGCGTGATGTAGGAAGCCTTCTGCTTCACGCCCTCGAAATCGACGTCGCCGACGATGCGCCCGTCCGGCAGCCGGTTGAACCCTACATCGATTACGACCGCACCGGTGCGCACCATCTGCGGCACGATCAGGTTCGGCACACCGGCAGCCACCACGAGAATGTCGGCGAGCAGCGTGAACTGCCCCAGATCGCGAGTCTTCTTGTGGCAGATGCAAACCGTCGCATCCTGTTGCATCAGCATCAGGGCGGTGGGCTTGCCGACGAGATTGCTCGCGCCGACCACGACGACGTTGCGGCCTTCGACGGGGATGTTCTCGTATTCGAGCAGCTTCTGTACGCCATAAGGCGTGCAGGGCGAGAACACGGTGTTACCCGTGACCAGCCCGCCCATGTTGTACAGGTGAAAGCCGTCGACGTCCTTTTCGACCGAGATGCGCTCGACCACGCTCGAGACTCTGATGTGCGCCGGCAGCGGGAGCTGAACCAGGATGCCGTGGACCGCCGGATCGTCGTTCAAGCTGTCGATGTGTGCGAGGAGCTCCGCCTCGCTCACGTTGACAGGAAGCTCGATGAGCTTCGATCGGATGCCGACCTCCTTGCAGCCGGCGATTTTGTTGCGCACGTACGAGCGCGAAGCGGGATTGTCGCCGACGAGGATGACGGCCAATTCGGGAGTGAGGCCGTGACGGGCCCGAAGCTCCTCGACGCGTGCGCGATACTCGGCTCTCAGCCGCGTCGCGATTGCTTTGCCATCGATGATCTTAGCGGTCATTTCCTGTGCTCCGGGCGTTGGCCCCGTATCTGCCCTGGCCGCAAACGGCAGAGGCTCTGAAGACCCCACCCCGCCCTCCCCGCGAGCGGGGGAGGGAGTTGAGTAGTTGCGGGGGAGGTCAGGGAGGGATTGCTCCCCCGCGGGCGCCCAGTTACGGCGCTCAATACCGGTAGTGGTCGGACTTGTACGGCCCCTCGACCGCCACTCCGATGTACTTCGCCTGCTCAGGCGTGAGCTGCGTCAGCTTCGCGCCGAGCTTGCTGAGCTGCAGCCGCGCCACTTTCTCGTCGAGATGCTTCGGCAAGACGTAAACGCCGATCGAATACTTCGAGGCGTTGGTGAACAGCTCGATCTGCGCCAGCACCTGATTGGCGAACGAGGAGCTCATCACGTACGAGGGATGCCCCGTCGCGCAACCCAGGTTCACGAGCCGGCCCTCGGCGAGCAGAATGATTCGCTTGCCGTCCGGGAAGATCACGTGATCGACCTGCGGCTTGATGTTCTCCCAGCGATACTGCCGCAGCGAAGCCACGTCGATCTCGTTGTCGAAGTGGCCGATGTTGCACACGATGGCGTTGTTCTTCATCTTCTTCATGTGCTCGTGCGTGATCACATGGAAGTTGCCGGTTGCGGTGACGAAGATGTCCGCCTTGTCCGCCGCCTCGTCCATGGTCACGACCTTGTAGCCCTCCATCGCCGCTTGCAGCGCGCAGATCGGATCGATCTCGGTGACCCACACTTGAGCCGACAGGGCGCGCAGCGCCTGCGCCGAGCCCTTCCCGACATCGCCATAGCCGCAGACGACCGCGATCTTGCCCGCGATCATCACGTCCGTCGCGCGCTTGATGCCGTCCACGAGCGACTCGCGGCAGCCGTACAGATTGTCGAACTTGCTCTTGGTAACCGAGTCGTTGACGTTGATGGCCGGGAAGGCGAGCGTGCCCTCCTTCGCCATCTGATACAGGCGCTTGACCCCGGTGGTCGTCTCCTCGCTCACGCCCTTGATCTCGCGAATGCGGGTCGAATACCACTTCGGATCGCTCGCGAGCTTCGCCTTGATGGCCTTGAAGAGCGCCCTCTCCTCTTCGCTCGTGGGGTTGTCGAGCACGCTGGGATCCTTTTCGGCGCGGGCGCCCAGATGCAGCAGCAGCGTCGCATCGCCGCCGTCGTCGAGGATCATGTTCGAGTACTCGCCATTCGGCCACTCGAAAATGCGGTGCGTGTAATCCCAGTACTCCTCGAGTGTTTCGCCCTTGCGCGCAAACACCGCCGTTCCCTTCGCCGCGATCGCGGCGGCGGCGTGATCCTGCGTCGAAAACACGTTGCACGAAGCCCAGCGTACCTTCGCGCCCAGGGCTTGCAGCGTCTCGATCAGCACCGCCGTCTGGATGGTCATGTGGAGCGAGCCGCTGATGCGCGCGCCCTTGAGCGGCTGGCTCTTGGCGTACTCCTCGCGGATGGCCATCAGGCCGGGCATCTCCGTCTCGGCGATCAGGATCTCCTTGCGCCCCCAATCGGCGAGCGAGAGGTCGGCCACTTGGAAATCGTTCGTGGAAGCAGGTTTCGCAACTGCGCTCATGTGCGTCTCCATCAAGTTTCAAGGAGGGCGCCGTTGCCGTGGATCGGCGGAAGCTCCGCCGGGCAGGTTGCACGCCGAGCCTGACAGATCGCCGGAAGGAGCTTCCGGTTCTGCTGCAGCGCCCCTCGACGCGCGGGGCTCGTAGTTTAGCAGAAGATCACGAGCCCCCGATGTTCCGTCGCGCCAGGCCCGCCTTGGCCTGGAGGCAGCTGATCTGGGCTCAGCGAGCAGGAAAAGCGCGCGACGGGCAAAATCTTCCCGCCGCTCTCGAGCGCTCCGGCGAACGTTTCCTCAGCCGTTCGCCGCCCGCTTCACGCCGGCATCCTGAGCCAGCGCATCGGCCTTGTCGGTCTTTTCCCAGGTGAACTCGGGCTCGGAGCGCCCGAAGTGACCATAAGTCGCCGTCTTGCGATAGATCGGCCGCAGCAGATCGAGCATCTGAATGATGCCCTTCGGCCTCAAGTCGAAGTGCTTGGCGACCAGCTCCTCGAGCTTCTCGTCCGGCACTTTGCCGGTGCCGAACGTCGTCACCATGATGCTCGTCGGGCGCGCGAGGCCGATCGCATACGACACTTGCACCTGGGCCTTGGTGGCAAGGCCCGAAGCGACGATGTTCTTCGCGACGTAACGTGCCGCGTAGGCCGCCGAGCGATCGACCTTTGAAGGATCTTTGCCGGAGAACGCCCCGCCACCGTGCGGCGCGGCGCCGCCGTAAGTGTCGACGATGATCTTGCGGCCGGTGAGCCCGCAGTCACCCTGCGGCCCGCCGATGACGAACCGCCCGGTCGGGTTGATGTGGTAGGTCACCTTCTTGCCGATCATGTCTTTCGGCAGCACGGGCTTGACGATCTCCTCGATCACCGCTTCCCGAAGCGTCGAGTGCTCGATGCTCGGATCGTGCTGAGTCGAGAGCACGACGGTGTCGATCTCCTTCGGCCGCCCGTCCACGTAACGAACCGTGACCTGGGATTTCGCATCCGGACGGAGCCAGGCGAGCTTGCCCTGCTTGCGGAGCGTCGCCTGGCGCTCGACCAGCCGGTGCGCGAGCCAGATCGGCAGCGGCATCAACTCGGGCGTCTCGTCGCAGGCGTAGCCGAACATCAGACCCTGGTCTCCCGCGCCCTGATCGAGATCGAGGCCGCGGCCCTCGTCCACGCCCTGAGCGATATCGGGCGACTGCTTGTCGTAGGCGACGAGCACCGCGCAACCCTTGTAGTCGATGCCGAACTCGGTGTTGTCGTAGCCGATCTGCCGGATCGTCTCGCGCGCCACGCTCTGATAGTCGACGTTGGCTTGCGAGGTGATCTCGCCGGCCAGCACCACCAGCCCCGTGTTGCAGAGCGTCTCTGCTGCCACGCGCGAGTATTTGTCCTGCGCCAGGATCGCATCGAGGATGGCGTCGGAAATCTGGTCCGCCACCTTGTCCGGATGGCCTTCGGACACGGATTCGGAGGTGAACAAGAAGGTGCTGCTCATTGAGGTCTGGTCCTTAAGCTCGTTGAAAGCGGTTCGCGGCTACCCATGCAAGGAGTTGGTTTACGCTCCCGCGCCTGAAGCATCAGGCGGCCGAGAGCGATAACGCGCGGCCGAAATTCTCCCGATAGCGCTGCTCGAACTGAGCGGGCGTGAAGCGATGATTCTGAGTGCCACGCGACTCGATCTTGATCGCTCCGAGCAAGGAAGCCACCCGCCCGGTGGTCTCCCAGTCGAGGCCGTGCAGCAAGCCGTGAATCAGGCCGGCGCGATACGCATCGCCACAACCCGTCGGATCGACCAGCGCGTTCGGCTTGGCGCTCGGAATGCGGATTTCCCGCTCCCGCGTCCAGATCACCGACCCTTCCGCGCCTCGCGTGACGATCAACGCCTGGACTCGCTTGAGCACGTCTGCCGTCGACCAGCCCGTTCTCTGCTGCACGACTTGCCATTCGTAATCGTTCACGGCGACCCAGGTCGCCTGCTCGATGAAGGCCTTCAGCTCCTCGCCCGAGAACATCGGCAGGCCCTGTCCAGGGTCGAAAATGAAGGGGATGCCGCGCTCGGCAAACTCGCGCGCATGCTGCAACATGCCTTCGCGCCCGTCCGGCGCCACGATCCCGAGGGCCACCTGGTGCGCCTCGCTCACGCGATTGAAGTGCGAGTGCTGCATGGCGCCGGGGTGAAAGGCCCAGATCTGATTGTCATCGAGATCGGTCGTTACGAACCCCTGCGCTGTGTGCTCGCTCTCGATGACTTTAACGTAATCTGTCGGAATGCCGCTGCGCTCGAGCCATTCGGCGTACGGGCCGAAATCGCGCCCGACCGTGGCCATCGGATACCCGCGATCTCCCAGCAAGCGCAGGTTGTAAGCGATATTGCCGGCGCAGCCGCCGAACTCGCGCCGCATGCGCGGGACGAGGAACGACACGTTCAGGATGTGGATCTTGTCGGGCAGAATATGGTTCCGGAAGCGGTCCTCGAACACCATGATGGTGTCGAAAGCGAGCGACCCGCAGATCAACGCGTCTTGGCCGGAAAGAGTCGTCATTCCACGTAAATTCCCGACACGGCCGGTGCGGCCGCAAATGCGCGATCTTGCCCGCGAGAGGGAGCTTGCGCCACTACCGATCTCTCATGGAGCCCAAACCTTTTCGATGGCAGCCCGGGATCGCGGAGCGTCGGGCCTCGAATCCGGATGAGGGCATTGTAGGGCAGTTTGCTCCCCGTCGGGAGCCGCCCGACGAGGCGGGGGCAAAGGCAAAACAACGGCTGAACGCCGCTCGACGGCTCATTTGCGCCGCTTGGCGGCCCGCGCGGGCGCGAGCCGAACCTGTAGGACGGTTCGCGCGTTAGGGAGCATCTCGAAGTTTTCAGCGCGGGGCCAAGAGCTTGATCAGCGTCGAGCACCGGGGTTCATGGGCGAATGACGGCGGCCTCGAGCCGTCGCCTCGCGACGACGACTCGGCCGCCGCCGCCACTCCGATCTCCATTCTGGTGGTCGAGGACGAAGGCATCGTCGCCCAGGATTTACAGGAAACGCTGGTTCGTCTCGGCTATCGCGTAAGCGGTGTGGTGAGCGAAGGCGCCCAGGCAATCGCCATGGCGCGCAAGCTCCGCCCCGAGCTCGTCGTCATGGACGTGAGCCTGCGTGGCGATGTGGACGGCATTCAGGCTGCCCGCGCGATCCAGGAGCACGCACCGATTCCGATCATTTTCCTCACCGGCCATCGCGACACTCAGACACTGCGCAGGGCGGTCCTCACCGGCCCGCTGGGCTATCTGGTCAAGCCGTTCCAGGAGACCGAGCTGTACGGCGCGATCGAGCTCGCGATTCACAAGCATCGCGCCGATCTCGCCCGCCGGGAGCGCGAGGAAGCGTTGAGGCGCAACGCCGAGCAGTTGCAAAACCTGTCGCTGATCGACGAGCTCACGGGGCTGAGGAATCGCCGGGGGTTCTTCGAGCTCGCGCAGCAGACGCTGAAGCTCGCCAAGCGCGAGCAATACGAGATGGCGCTTTTCTTCATGGATCTGAACGGCCTGAAGGCCATCAACGACACCCTCGGCCATCTCGTCGGCGATCGCGCGTTGCGCGACGTCTCGAGCGTGCTCAGGGAAACGTTTCGCGGCTCGGACATTCTCGCGCGCATCGGTGGCGACGAATTCGTTGCACTGGCCCACGTGCATTCGGCGCGCGACATCGAGACGCTCTGCGCGAGGCTTCGCCAGCATCTGAAGGATTTCAACACCTCGCGGGAGCGACCCTACGAGATCGACATGAGCATCGGCGCGACCGTCGTCGACGCCCGGTCCGATGAGCCTCTCGAGAAATTGATCGAGCGCGCCGACGCGGAGATGTACCGCGAGAAGCGCGCCAATTCGCGCCACTCCGGACCGGGCTAGTCCAGCCTGGCCGCCTCGCCTGCGCGCGCAGTTGCCGCTTGCTGTAATCTCCCCGCACCCGATGTTCTCGTGCGGTGCCCATGGTCCTGCAATCGAACGGTGATCCTTCGTCCTGGCTACAGGAAGTCGCGCGGCGCGACCCGAACCGCGTTTTCATCGAGACAGCTACAGACGACACGCTTACCTACGGCGACACCGCTGCACTCTGCGGTCGAATGGCCGCAGCACTGGTTGCCCGCGGCGTGCGACCGGGCGATCGCGTCGTTGCCCAAGTCGAGAAATCGCCTCAGGCCGTGGCGTTGTATCTCGCGTGCCTGAGAGCAGGCGCGGTCTTCGTCCCACTCAATACGGCCTATACGGCGGCGGAGCTCGAATACTTTCTGCGGGATTCCGAGCCCTCCCTCGTGATCGGTCGTCCCGACGACGCAGACCTGCTGCGTCAACTTGCGCACAGCGCGAGTGTCAGGCACGTGGAAACGCTGGGCGAAGCCGGCAATGGCTCGTTCATGGAGCTCACCCGGTCGCAAGCGGATGAGTTGACCGCAACCGATCCGTTGGATGGCTCGGCGCTCGCGGCGCTCCTTTACACCTCAGGCACCACGGGCCGCTCCAAGGGAGCGATGCTGACACGCGCGAATCTGGCTTCGAACGCGCAGACGCTGGCAAGCGCATGGCGCTTCACCGAGCGTGACGTCCTCCTGCATGCATTGCCGATTTTTCACGTTCACGGACTTTTCGTTGCGATCAACAGCGTGCTGGCCTCGGGCAGCTCGATGCTCTTCCTTCGCAAGTTCGCAGCGGACGATGTGCTTCGCCTGCTGCCGCGCGCGAGCGTCATGATGGGCGTTCCCACTTTCTACACGCGATTGCTCAAACACCCGGCTCTGACGGCGGAGTCGACGCGCAACGTGCGCCTCTTCGTCTCAGGCTCCGCCCCGCTCCTGCCCGCCACTCATCGCGAGTTTCTCGAGCGTACGGGACATGCGATTCTCGAGCGCTACGGCATGAGCGAGACGCTCATGAACACCTCCAACCCGTACGACGGCGAGCGCGTTCCCGGCTCGGTCGGGCCTGCGCTCCCCGGGATCGAAGTGCGCATCACCGACCCCGAGAGCGGCGCGCTCATCCGGGACCCCGATGCGATCGGCATGATCGAAGTGCGCGGACCGAACGTCTTCAGCGGCTACTGGCGCATGCCCGAAAAGACCCGCGCCGAGTTTCGCCCTGACCGCTTTTTCATCACCGGAGATCTCGGCCGCCTCGATGAGCGCGGCTACCTGTACATCGTCGGGCGCGGCAAGGATCTGATCATCAGCGGCGGCTACAACGTCTATCCGATCGAAGTCGAAAGCGAGCTCGATGCCCTCCCCGGCGTCCTCGAAAGCGCGGTCATCGGGCTGCCGCACGCCGATTTCGGCGAGGCCGTGACCGCTGTCGTCGTGCCCAGGCCCGGCGCGTCGCTCGATGAGGAGGAGATACGCGCCGCGCTCGGGCGTCGACTTGCGCGGTACAAAGTCCCGAAGCGCGTGCTGGTCGCTTCCGAGCTTCCCCGCAACACGATGGGGAAAGTGCAAAAGGCGCTCTTGCGCGAGGCGCATCGCGATCTGTATCGCGACTCCTGACCGCGATGAGCACAGCCTGTGTGAGGACAGGCCCAGCCCCGCACCTTGGCCAAACCGGAGCCGCCGCTCACAATAGCGGCCCGAAAAGCCCGCAGGGGAGATCGAAGGTTGAGCACGCTCGTTCTCGACGGCCGCGCCGTCGCCCAACGCTTGCGCACCCGGATTGCTGCACGAACGGCCGAATTAGCCGGGCAGTCGCTCGTTCCAGGGCTGGCGGTCGTGCTGGTCGGCGATGATCCCGCAAGCCAGGTGTACGTCGCGAGCAAGACCCGGCAGGCCGAGGAAGCGGGCATCCGGCACTTCGACCATCGCTTGCCTGCGGCCACGACGACAGAGCAATTGATCGACCTCATCGTCGCGCTGAACAGGCGCGAGGATGTGCACGGGATCCTCGTACAACTGCCGCTTCCTGCGCATGTCGACAGCGCCGCGGTTCTGGCGGCCATCGATCCCGCCAAGGACGTGGACGGATTTCACGCGCTCAACGCCGGCCGGCTCGCGCTCGGTCAGCCAACGACGATTCCCTGCACTCCACTCGGATGCCTGATCCTCATCCGCCAGGCAACGACCGAGCTCGCCGGCAAACAGGCGCTCGTGATCGGGCGCTCGAACATCGTCGGCAAGCCGATGGCGCACTTGCTTCTGCAAAGCGATTGCACGGTCACGATCGCCCATTCACGAACGAGGGATCTCGCCGCGTTGTGTAGACAAGCGGAGATTCTCGTCGCGGCCATCGGGCGGCCGCGCGCGATCCGGGGCGAGTGGATCAGACCGGGCGCTGTGGTCATCGACGTCGGCATCAACCGCGTCGCCGATGAGACGGCCCGATCACGCCTGGTCGGTGATGTGGAGTACGAGAAAGCGGCCGAGCGCGCCAGCGCCATCACGCCCGTGCCAGGCGGAGTCGGCCCGATGACGATCGCCTGCTTGTTGCTCAATACCGTGAACGCGGCGATCCGGGCCCGGCTCGGGCCGGGCGCAGCCCTCATCGACCCATACGCCGACGGCCGAGAGCAGGTTTGAGTGCAGGGGAAATGGCCAGGGCAGCTCGCCTGGCCACCGGGTCTATTCGCCCGCGTCGTCCGAGGTTGTGCTGCCGACGGCGGAAAAAAGTTTGTCCAACGTTGCGTAGAGCGCAACACGCTCGGACTCGGTCAGGGTCAGCAGCATCTCGGCCTGGCGCCTGCGCGCGACCGGCAGCACCGAGCGATACAAAGCCTGACCCTTCGGCGTGATCGAGACCATCACAGGAGCCGCCAGGGCGTCCGAAGAGCGCGCGCCGCGAATCGTCTTGAGCTTCGTGAGGCCGCGCTTGGCCATGGCCCTGAGCGTGCGGCTCACCTGCCCTTTGTCCATGTTGGTGCGAGTGGTGACTTCGGAGAAGCGCATCGGTGCGAAGCGCGCCGCGAGGGCGAGAATGCGCCACTCGGGCAGGCTCAACCCGAACTCCTCCAGGTAGGGCTTGGTCAGATTGGCGCGCAGCGCGTTCGACAGACGCGTCAGCCGGAAAGTGAGGAAGTCCTCGACGTGCAGGCTGGCGCCGCTTCGCGACAATTTGACCCACGGACAGGAAGCTTTGGAAAGCGACCGCGTTCGCGGCTTCTTCATCTTGGTGCTCACGGAATGCCTGAAATTCCCGGCTGTCGAGCCGGCCAAAGTTAAAGGGGCGCGCAATTCTGCCGCAACGAGACCGGAATGAATAGAACAGACGCACGCTTTGTGCAGAGTCGCAACGCGAGTGTCTGGAGTCGGCGACGCACTGGTGTGATCCCGTATTGCGACGGAGCTCACACTATGCTCTTTGCGGCGGCTTTGCGGCCTCGAGCCCTTGGCAGATTGCCGCTCGATCGGGCAAGTCGCGACGCATCAGAAGCGCCGCCCGTTGGAAGCAGTGGACTGAAAAAGGACGCGGCGTTTGCGCGAAATCGCGCTGATGCGTAGCGACTCCTCGGCAACCCGCGCGCTTCGCCATCGTGATGCGATGCGGCGGGATTCGTCCGCACCACAAGCTATCTGCCTGTTTGCTGAGCGAACGTTCGTCCATGTGCGTCGAGTGCGACAAGCCATCTCAAAAGGCGCGAGCGTGCTCGAAAGAAAGGGATGCACTTCGCGCGCGCGGCTGTTATGTTCCGCGCCCGCAGCGGAATGGCGATGGCACAACTAGAAGTACAAGCCCGCGTATTGGAGGAGTGGTTCCGTCTACCGGAATCACGGCGTCAGCACGCGACTGACGCCGTGGCCTTCGCGTTCCGGGTGCTCAGAGAGCATCCGGAGTGGCTGAGCGAGCTGAAGGATGCGAGCCACGAGCTGATCGTCGACTGGCTCATGCCGCACGTGAGCAAGCAACCCGAAGCCGGCTGAGCCGCCGCGATCGGTCATGCACCTTGCAGCGCCCGGCTGATTCCGCCTACGGTCGCAAGCAGCGCGGAGAGCAGCTCCGCATCGGTGCGGCCGCCGGCGCGCCAGCGGCGCAGCAGATCCACCTGTACCAGATGTATCGGGTCGATGTACGGATTGCGCAGCAAGATCGAGCGCTGAATCGTCGGCTCGTCATCCAGCAGCTCACGATGGCCGCGCAGCTTCAGGATTTGCTCGCGCGCCAGGTTGTACTCCGTTCGCAGCGCCGAGATGAAGCGCCGGTATCTCTCCTCGACCAACTGCTCGTACGCCGCTGCAATCGCCAGATCCGCTCGGGCAAGCGAGAGCTCCACGTCATCGATCAGGTTGCTGAAGAAAAACCAATCCCGATACATCTCGCGCAGCAACTCGGCTCCTCCCGCCTCGCTGCTCAGGAGCGCGAGAGCGCTGCCCGCGCCGAACCACCCTGGCAACATGTACCGGCACTGCGACCAGGCGTGCGTCCACGGGATGGAGCGAAGCGCCGCAATACCCGTGGTTTCGGCCCTGGCGGTCGGGCGCGAGCCGATCTGCATGCGCTCGATCACATCGATGGGCGTGAGCTGACGGAAGAACTGGAAAAACTCCGGCTCCTCGTACACGAGCCCCCGGTAGACGCGCCTTGCCTGCGCCGCGAGCCGCTCCATCGCCTCACGCCAGCGCGGCTCTACGCGCTCGGACCCGATCACGCCGGCACGCGACAACGTGAGCGCGTTGAAAGCTTGCTCGAACACCCTGAGCGCAATCGGCCGCAGCCCGTATTTCTCGTTGATCAGTTCTCCCTGCTCCGTGATGCGCAGCCGCCCTCGTCGCGCGCTGGTCGGCGCAGCTCGCACGAGCACTTCGGTCCGCCCGCCCCCTCTCGACCCGACGTCGGCCTGGCCGTGAATGAGCGTCAGATCGATCCCGGCGCGATCGGCCGCCTCGAACAGCGCCTCCTGCGCCTTGCGCAGCAACCAGCGCGACGTGACGATGCCGCTCTCCTTGTTGCTCGCCGAGTAACCCAGCATCACGTACTGGTGATTGCCGCGACCCAGCAAGTGCCGGCGATAAAGCGGCAGCTCGAACAAGCGAGCCATGACCTGCCCGCAGCTCCCGAGCGCCTCGGCCGACTCGAAGAGCGGAGCGAGGTCGATAGGGACATCCCCTGAGCGTCGATCTCCCGCATCCGCCCAGCGTGCGAGCAGGAGAACGGAAAGCACGTCATCAGGGCCGCGCACTGCGCTCACCACATACGGCCCGATCGCGTCCGGCCCATAGCGATGACGGCAGTGCGAAAGCGCTTCGAACACCCACAGGGTGCGCTTTCCTGCCGGATCGAGCACGTTGCTCGGCCCTTCGTCGCGCTCGATGGCTTCGAGCAAGCGCGCAACACGTTGCTCGCTCGGTCGGGCCAGCCACTCGGCGTCGCCGAGACCCTGCGCGATGACGCTGCGATGCGCTGTGGCGCTCTGACGGATGTCCAGCGTTGCCAGATGGAAGCCGAACGTGCGCACCCGTCGAATCAGGCGCCGCACCGGAAACAAGCCCGCGTGCACACCCTTGTTCTTGCGCAGGCTGTCGGCGATCAAATTCATGTCCGCCAGGAACTCCTCGGCGGAGCGGTAATAGTTCGCGCGCCCTTCGTACGTAGCACGCAGGCGCTCCATGATCTGGCCGAGAAAGACGCGATACGGCATCCGATCGTGCCGGGCCGGAGAGAGGCTGCTCGCGCCCGGAAGGGACGCCATGTAGTGATCGATGCGGGCCTGCAGCTCCGGCGTGATGCCGACTCGCGAGGCGCTCTGCGAAAGCGTCTCGGACAGCGCCTGACAGTCGAGGAAGTAGCGATTGACGATGATCTGCTGATGCCGGGCGAGCGTCTCGCGAATGGTCTTGGCATGCACGTCCGGATTGCCGTCCATGTCGCCGCCGACCCAGGAAGCGAAGCGCAGGATCTCCGGCAGCTCGACGTTGCGCGCCTCGGGCCCGTACACCTGCTCGAGCGCCCCTTCGATCTCCTCGTAGAACGCGGGCACGATCTGATACAGGATCTCGCCGATGAAGAACAGCACGTGCTCGCGCTCGTCGGCGACAGTGAGGCGCTCGCGGGAGTTCTCTGCGGTCTGCCAACCCGAGGTGATCTCGCTGCGGATCCGTTCGAGGACGGTCCTCGTCTGCCCCGCATTGCTGCGGGACAGGCCCTCCCGCCCCAGTATGAGCTGCGCGATCTTCTGCTGCTTTCTGAGGAGCGTGCGCCGTGTCGACTCGGTGGGATGAGCGGTGAACACCGGCTCGATCCACACTTCGATCATGAGCCTGCGCACGTCGTCGAGGCTGAGGCCATGCGCCTTGAGCTTGTTGAACGCTTCGATGATGCCGCCGGGCTGACTCGCCCCTTCTTCGAGATACTGGCGACGACGGCGGATGCGATGCACCTTCTCCGCCATGTTGACCATGTCGAACCACGTCGAGAAGGCTCGCACGAGATCGCGCGCCTCGCCCGCGGGCACATCGCGTGTGCGCGCCCGAAGCTCGCTCGCGCCCTCGGGATTGCCATCTCGCCAGGCGATGGCGGCCAGGCGATCGCGCTCGACGGCCTCGAACAGCGCCTCCCCGCCCTGCTCGCGAATCACTTCGCCGACCAGCGCCCCGAGCACGTGGACATCTTCACGCAGCTCGGCATCTTTGAGGGGGAACGAAATGTCGGAGCGAGGCATGATGCAAATACGGCGAGCCGGCGCCGAACGAGCGACTTACCCTTGAGGACGATCGATCATGAGGCGGGCACGAAGTCTAGCAGACCGGCTCGCGCCTTAGCCGCCCGTCACCTCTGACGAGGCCGCCGGACGCTTGGCCACGCAAGCGGGAAAGTCTGCAGCACGGCCTGCTCGCAGGTTGCACACGCCACGTTCGACAGCGCCGGGAACGGCTCCTCGCGGCCAATCCCTAAAAGCGCTTGCGCTTCCTCCACCTCTGCCCAGAGGCCGGGTCGCACCTGCACGCGGGCGCACCAGTCGCAGCGAGTCAGCACGCGAGCGTCGCGAGAACGCGAAAGATCGAGCAAGGCGACTTCCGGACGCGGCTCGCTCCAGACGCACTCGTAAACATGTCTTACGGCATGCTCGGGTAAGGCGCTCAGCTCGATCTCGAAGAGGCGTCGCTCGCGAGGAGTATCGGCCCGCATCGGGAGGAAGCTCTGTCCGCCGATGCCGCGCACGCGCCGGTAAAGCACCTGCCAGAGCTGTCGCACCAATCCGCCGGGCCTGAACTCCCACACGGACCGGCCCAGCACATCAGTCAAAGCAGTCGGCGCTCCATCGCTCCGGCACGTCATCTGAAGCCACGCGTCGTTCGCGAACAGCACGCGATCGCATGCGTCGATCACGAAGACCGGCCGTGAATCGGGTTTGATTACCGCGTTGCTCTGCATGGTGACGGTGAGCGCGCGCTGAGCGGCTCAGATCCATCATCGGCAGAGGCCGCACCGGCAACCATGAGCCCGGCCCTGAATGACCTTGCGGCGGAACAGCAGGCTCCGCGGCCGTTAAGGGGTTCTCGGCTTCAACCCTCAGGGTAAGCCAGAAAAGGTGTAGTCGTATTTCCCGCGGTGTTGTTTCATCCGCCTCGAGCGCGCGCGAGTCGCGCTTCAGCAGATCAGGCGGTCGCCTCGATCGTGCGTGCGTAAGCGGCGTGAACGAGATTTTCGATCGTCTTCTCGGCGCGCGGCGCGAGCACCAGCTTCCACATGACTTCATCCGTCGGACGCGCCGGATCGTCGATCAGGATCTGCTCGATGAAGCGCGTCAGGCGGTGCTGGATCTCGTTGATGAAGCGGAGCTTGTTGGCATCGATCGCCTGCTCTCCGCCCGGACCGTAGAAGTTGCGCGCCTCGAGCGTGAGCTCGTACATGAAGCGGGCGATGAAGCGCGACTGCTCGAGCGCCGAGAGCTGCGAGAAGTGGCGGATCTCCGAATCGATGTTCATGGGACAGCCTTTGGCGAGCAACCCGTGATCAACTGTCAGCTCGTGCGGTAAAAGCTCGCGGGCAGTGCATTCTCCGAACGCTTGCAGCCTGCGCAGCCAGGGAAAGTCGACGGATCGCAGCTTCCCCGGAGCGCGGTTTCGTTGCGCCTCGATCATGGGTGCGGCGCGCGCTCTTGGCAAGATGGCCAGCGCTGCAGCGTAGAAGCGAAGCGACGGATGGCAGGTCGGGCCGGATGAGCGGCAGCAAGAGGATGCGGCCGGCGCACGGCCAAAGCCGCATCGCGGTCCTCACGCCGGGAAGAAGTCGATCGGCTTGGTCACTGTGATCGTGCCGACATCCTTGGCCTCGAAGCGGAACATCTTGACGCGTGCGACCAGCTTGCGCTCGAACTCCGGATCGTTGAGCTCGCTCGAGATCACCTCGCAGCGCGTGACGGTGCCCTCCGGCGAGATGGTCAGCTCCAGCACGAGCTTGCCCTGCAAGTTCGGCTTGTCCCTGAGCGCCCGCGTGTAAATCGCATAGATCGCCCCCTTGTTGCGATCGAAGACGAGCGCGATCTCCTCCTCGCTGCGCGAGGCTTTGCCGCTGTTGGAGCCCCGACGGACGTTGTCTCCGTCCGTCCCTCCACCGCCGCCGCCCAACGTCGAAGTCACTTGCGTAGTCGCATGGCCAGTCAACGAACCGGCGCCGCCGCCGTAGCCGCGGCTCAAAGCAGCCGTGTTGATACCGCCGCTCCCACGTCCGACCTTGGAAGTGATCAACGAGCGCTCGGCGCGAGTCGTCCCCTCCACTTTGCCGACCAGGTTCCTGGTCTGGTTGGTGGTGGCCCGCTGCACGACTGAGCTGTCGCGCAGGGAGGCGAGCTGATCGAACGGCAGCAGCGCCTGCGCAGCTCGCCGCCGCGCGTCTTGCCCGCCACTTACGGTCTGTGGCGCCTGCTGGGGACTCGGACTCGGACGCGCTTCGGTGGGTTGCGTCTGTGTCTGCGGCTCCGGCTCGACCTTGGGAGGCGGAGGTGGCGGAGGAGGCGGCGTCACTTTGCGCTCGAGCACGAGCTTGGCGAAGCGCGGCGGCACAGTCTCGACTTGCCTCGTCTCTTTCGGAGGCACAGGCAGCAAGGGGATCAGCACGCACAGGAACAGCGTGATCCCGAAACAGATCAGGAGGAGCTTGCGAAGGCGCCTGCGCTCCTCCTCGGAGGGCGTCCAGGGAAGCTCGTAGCTGCGATAAGGGACACTGAGTGCGGCCATGCTCTCAACCCGCTGCCGGAGCGGCCGCCTGCGCGGCCGTCTCTTCCTTCTGGATGACCGCCAGTGACAGCTTGCCGTAGTCGGCATCCGTACAGGTGGCCATGATCTTCTTGAGCACACGATACGGGAGAGCCCGATCGCCCAGGATCGTCACCTCGCGGCTGGCCGCATCCTCGGCGGCATCCTGGCGCAACACGCGATCGGACTGGCTCTTCAGGGCCTGCTTGAGCGGCTCGATGATGTTGCCTTCGAGCGCCTCGACTTCCGCGAGCGTCACGACGGGTGTGCCTTGCACCAGCACCTGATCGCGCGAGACATGGACGACGACCGTCTCGCGCGGCTTGTTCTCAGCGATCGATTCGGGCAGGCGGATGTCCTTGGGCGTCTCGAGCGTCTGGACTTCGGCGGAGTTCACCAGCAGGAAGAACACCAGGATGGTGAAGATGTCCATCAGCGAAACCAGGTTGAGCCCGGCGCCGCGGCGGGCACGGGCATGGTGTCGCTCCATCCTGCGCGCGCGATTGGACTTTTTCATGTGGGCGCATCTCCGACCGAAATCTCGGGGAAGAGCTCGGCTTGAACGACCTGCGAGCCCTGCACCGCGGGGAACGTGCGAACGGTGTCCATGAGCTGCACCAGCACGTCATAGGGCGTGTCGGGCTCGAGGAGGATGGTCGCCGCCGTCAGATCGCGAAACTCCGCTTTGATCTGCTTCAGTTTCTCGCGCAAGGCGACGTAATCGTGGCCGCTCGGGAGGGCCGGGATCGTGCTGAGCGGGCCGCTCGATCGATCCGCCACCACGATACGGTCCTTGTAGGCGATCACCTCGAGCTCGAAGGTCGGCTTGTCCTCCTGGGCAGCGACAGCACCGGGGCCGGGCAGGTTCAGCTCCTGGATCGCAAGCCGCGAGAACACCGCCGTGATGAGCAGGAACGGCACGAGCGCGACCATCAGGTTCATGAAGGCCGTGATGTTCATCTCCTGCTCCTCGCGGCGCAGGCGGCTGCTCAAGCGGCGGGATTTCATGCGGCGGACTCGCTGCGACGCTCGACGATGGTATTCAGGAACTTGACGGAGGCCATCTCGAGGCTGTCGACCAGCTCAGTCGTCTTGGTCTGGATGACCGCGTGCACGAGCAACAGGGGAATGGCGACGATCAGGCCGAACGCGGTCGTGTTCATCGCGACCGAGATCGAAGCCGAGAGCAAGTCGGCCTTCTCGGCGGGATTCGCATTCGAGACCGCCGTGAACGCCTGAATGAGGCCGACGATCGTGCCGAGCAGGCCAAGGAGCGTCGCCAGGTTGGCGAACGTCGCGAGATAGTGCGTGCGCTTCTCGAGACGCGGCACCACCTCCATCAGGCTCTCTTCCATCGCTTTCTCGACGTCATCTCGCCGGCGGGCGGATTCCAGGCGCGCGAGGCCATAATTGAGAATGCGGCCGATCGCCGCGCTCGACTTCTGGCACACGGCCACTGCCGCACGAAAGTTGCCCTGCTGAAGCAACGGAACGATCTGCGACCAGAGCTGCCGGTTACGCGTGCTCGCGACTGTCAGGTACACCCAGCGCTCGATCGCGATCGCCACTCCGGCGGCGAACACCAGCGCAATGGGGTACATGAACGCGCCGCCTTTGACGAAAAACTCCACCATCGACGTGTACATGACTCCTCCCGAACGAATTCACGCTTTACAAAATGATGCCTTCAGGGTTGAGGCGCAGATGTGGACTGGTTCGCGTCTGCGCCACTTGCGACCGCTTCGTAATACGTCACTTCCCGACGAAAAACGTCACGATCGACGGGCGTGAGCACCTCATCGAGCAGCGTATTGAACGGCTGCGCCGGCAGGTCGCCAAGCTCCGCCTTCTTCCACGGCACGATGTAGAGCACCTTGGGCAGCTCCCGATTCCCCGTCACCACCGTGGTGTCGAGATCCAGCCGATCGGTCGGTGCGCTTCGATTCACCGGCGCTGACGGGGCCTGCTGATCCGAAGATGTGGACGCCTGTGCGGACGCTGCCGGTGCAGGCTGCTCAGCCGAGCGCTGGTCCGGCTCAGCGGGTGCTTGCTCTTGTGGCTGCGCTGCGTAAGCAGCTCCTGCCAGCAGCAATGAGATCAACGCCGTGGTTCGTATGAGCATCATTGCGCCCTCGCCGCTTTCGGCTCTGCGCCGAGCCTTCGCCTGAGCTCGGTGATCCAACCATTGACGCGAGTGTCCGGTGTGCCCGCCAGCTCCATGTAGCGCTCGTACGCCTCCAGCGCTCGTTCGGGCTGCTGAAGGTACAGGTCGCACAGGACACCCAGATTCAGATACGCGAGCGCGTAGCTCGGATCGATCTCGAGCGCACGCTGGTAGGACTGATCGGCTTCGCTGAACCGACCGAGCCTGCGTTGCACGATGCCGAGCTGATTGAACGCCATCGCGTTGTTCGCATTGCGCTCGATGGCTGCGCGCAACGCCTTCTCCGCCTCTTCGAGCCGGCCCGCTTTCATGTGAAGAATGCCGAGGTTGAGGAGCGCTCCGGAGTATTGCGGATACTCCGCCGCAAGCGCCGCGAACGCCTGCTCCGCTGCGGCCGAATCACCTGCCGTCATGTGCACCACAGCCTGCTCGAACCGCTGCAACGCTTCTGGCGGCAAGGGATCTTGAACGGCCATATCCTGCCCTTCCGCCTTCTGCTGCTCCGAGCCAGCCGCTTGCTCCGGCGCGCTCGGGGCCGAACCGCAACCCGCCAGGGCAAACAGAATGAATGCGCCGATGACGACTGCGCCCACGCGCGACATCGCGCCTGCGCGCCACGTCAAGTCGTGCATGTCAGCCCGCTTACCGCAATGTAGGCGCATAGTCCTCACTGATCTCCACTTTGCCGTAGCGCGCCGGCATCAGCTTCGCAAGCACGTCGAAGCTGCCCTGAATCCACTGGTCGTAGAGTCCCTCTTGCGTGCGCTGCGTGTTGGCCTGGTGCAGCTCGATCGCTTTTTCCTCGAACGGGAAGGCCTGCTCTTCGAGCAGCACGTCGTACTGCTCACGCGCTTCCTCGTCCAGATTGCTCGGGCGCTCGGACGCCATCAAGTCGGCGGCAAGCTGACGATACAGTTCGGCCATTCCGAACGTTGCCGCAGTGGTGACCTCCGCAACGCCGTAATCGAGAGCCTGCCCGTACGCGCTCAAGGCCTTTTCCATCGCCGCGCGCTTGGATGCGAGCGTCTTCTCGAGCGGGGCCACGAGCTTGATCGCGTTGAACAGGGCTACCTGCGGCTCGATGTTCTCGAGCGTCGCCTTTGCTGCAAGGTATCTGCTGCGGTCGGTCCGTGCGGAACCGGCTTCCCTGTCCGCACGAATGATGGCTTCGTTCCACTCAGTGCGGGCCTTCAGGTCGTTGCGCGCCTTCGCCATGTCCGCAAGCTTCTTGCGCGCCTCCATGGCCGGATCGAGCGGCATCGGAAACTGCCGCACATATTGCTCATACAAACGGCTTGCATTGGTCGGCGAGGCCGACTTTTCGTAGAGCTCGGCTGCCTGCCAGAGCGCTGTACGTCGGATCTCCGGATCCTCTTGCTCGCGCGCCGCGACACGCTCGAGCTCCGCCGCCGCTTGCGTCGCTCGTCCTGTCTCGAGATAAGCGACAGCAAGCGTGCGAGTCGCCTCCGGCGCCAGCTCGTGATCCGGGTACAGTCTTCTGAAGTTCTCGAGCACTTGCGCTGCGCGCTCCCATTGCTTGCCTTGCACGAGGAGGCTTGCAGCGTCGTACTCCGCATTGGCACGCACTTTCGCGTTCGGCGTCAAGGCCCCGACGCGCAGGAAAGCGTCGATCGCGCCACTGGTATCGCCTGCGGCCTGCCGGGCTTCAGCCTGCTTGTAGACGGAAGCGGCGATGCGCTCCTCGATGCTGGGACGCTCGGGATCGTTCGCCGGCAAGTACGCTTGCACGCGCAGGTACGCCGATTCCGCTTCAGCATAGCGACCCCGGTCGAACAGCGAGTGCGCGAGCAGCGTAGCCGCCGTGCGCTGATACTGGGTCTCGACGGGAGGCTTGCGCTCGAGGATCTGCGTCGACACCTCGATCACACGGTCGAACTCCTCGAGTGCAAACAGGTCTTCGGCCGCTTTCGTGAGCACGCGCCCGGATTCGGGATGCTCCGGGAAGCTGTTGGCGAACATGAGCGCGCTCTCGATACCTTGCCGGTGCCACAAGTCTCGCGACTCCCCGGAGAGCGTCGGCTCGTGCCTCAGGTATGCGACCAGCGCCGCGTAACCCGCCGCTGCGGACTTTGAGTGCAGCGGATAATCGTAAGCGGTGCGCTCGTACTCGCGCGCTGCTTCGGCGAATCTGCCGGACTCGAACAACACTTCGGCGAGCAGATAGCGTGTGTCGGGCGCTTCGGCATCCTGCGGGAAAGAATCAAGCATCGCGCGATACCAGCGCGCGGCCGCGGCGTAGTGCTCGGGCTTCTTATCCTTCTGCGCCTGGGCGTGGTAGTAGAGCGCAAGATCCTTCTGGTTGGATTTGAGCTGCGCTGCGACCTCCGGGGCATCCTCGACAGTACGGTCGCGCCAGAAGGCCGAGCCGAAGGCATAGCGCTCTACGAAGGCCTGCTTGCCTTCGAGCACGAGGGAAGCGAAACCGCCCTTCTCGTACGCTTGAATCGTGCGGTTCTGCAGAGACGGCGCGTAGCGGCTGTCAGGACGACGCTTGGCGAACGCCTCGTAGGCCAGCGCGGCATCCTGATAGCGCTCCTTCTCCAGGTACAGGTTTCCCAGTCCCTCATAGAGCATGTGCGCGTAGAGCGGATCGCCGCGCCGCTCGAGCATATCGTCGAGCGAGGCCGGGCCGTCCAGATCCGAGAACGTAATCGCGATCACCCGCAGCGTGTCGTCGACCAACTCACGCTCGGGTCGGCTCAGCGACTCGACCGCGCGGAGCTGGCCTTCCGAGATCAACACTTGATCGAGCAACCGGAGAAACGATTCGACGCCTTCCTCTCCACGACTTTGCTTGAACAATGACCAGCCGTGCTTGTAGAGCCCTTGCTCGTAGAAATCAGTGTTTGGCCCGGCGGAAATGACGGCGGCGTAAGCATCCTCCGCTTCACCATATCGGCCGCCGCTGAAGAGAATCTCGCCTCGACGGAAATTGGCTTCGGGCGCCCACTGGCTGCCGGGAAACTCGCGCACCAGGCGATTTAGCGCCACAAGGGCTTTCTCCGGCTCCCCGTGCGCCTCGTGGGCCCTTGCGAGCTGATACATGACCGCGTCGTTGCGCTCGTAGTCCGGATGCGCTTCGAGCAGGCCCTCATACAGCTTGATCGCTTCCTCGAGCTCGAGACCATGAAGCGTGGGCGCGCCTCCTGCGCGGGCAGCCTCGTCGATCTCGACCTGCAGATCGCCGAGGCGGCGCATGGCCTGCGCGCGCATCTTCTCGTTCTGGGACTGAAGCTCGAGGAATCGGCGGTACTGCTCCGCAGCCTGCTCGAGCTTGACTCCTTGCGGCGGATCGGGCTCGACTCGCACTTCTTTGCCTTCCAGGTCCTTGATCGTGCCCGTGCGCTGGCTGTCAGCGGCCACCGCACCGAAGGGGAGCCCGGCCAGCACACTTGCGCAGGCGAGCGAGAGGAATGTCGAGGCGCGCGAGCTCATTCGGCACCTCCGCCTGCACTCGCGGCCCGATCGTAAATCGAAGCCAACGCGAACCGCGCCTGCAGAGAGTACGACGCCAGCCGTTCCTTCTGCGCTTCGAGCTCCTTGATGGCGATGTCCGCAAGATAACGGTTGTGCGCCTCGGCGGCGGCGGCAAGCCGCGTGCTCAGGGAATCGATTTTGGGCCGAAGATTCTTCACGCGGGCAGCAAACTCCTCGGTGCGCGCCGGATACTCCTCGCGGGCGCGCTCAACGAGCACCCACCGTCGCCTCGCTTCTTTGTAGGCCACCTCGAGCTCACGCAGCTCCTTGCGTTCGCGCCACAATCGCGCCTTGTAGCTTGCGTTGAAGTCCCACAGGAGCCGCCCCCGCAGAAGTCGCGTCTTTTCGCGCATTTCCTGCACGAGCGGGTCTGACTGATCCGCCCTCGTGAGCACCTGCTCGATGCGCTCCAGCTTGTGCCACTGCTCGAGCTCGCGTGCCGTCGCGAGGGCCGCCGCATCCTGCTCTCGCTCGATCAGCTTGACGCGCGACTCCAGATCGTTCTTGCGCGCTTCGAGAGCATCGAGATCCACCGTATCGAGCGCGTGCTCGAGTTTCGGCAGGCGCAGCTCATAGGCACGCCGACGCGCATCGACCATGTCCTCGAAGGCGGAGACGCTGAGCGACCACGCTGCGAGATTGCGCTCCATGAGCTTGAGGTCGCGATAGTTCTTGAGCCCTTCCTGGAACTCGTGCGTGGCGAGCAGGTGATAGAGATAGCGGGTCACGGGCGCATCGGGGAGCGACTTGAGCTGCCAGTACCAGCCGACTTTCTCGCCCCGATCGTTCGAGACGAGCGCATCGAGCAGGCCACCGCTACGAATCGCCGCGATCGATTCGTCGATACGCTTGCTTTCCTGCTCGAACGTCTCGATCGCGAACAAGTACTGCTCGACGGCCTTCTGATTCGCGTTGAGCTGCGCGTATGCGTAGGGAACCGCGAGATAAGACTCCTGAACGGCCGCATCGAGCACATCCCGGCCCCGCAGCTCCAGCCAGGGCGCGAGCGCAGCGGTGAAGCGCTCTTCTGCCGAATCCGCCCAGCCCACCGCAAGCAGCGCCTTGTTCGACTGCGGGCCTTCGAGCCGCACTCGCTGCAAGACAGCTTTCGCATCCGCCGGACGATCCGCCTTGAGCCAGGCGAACCCAAGCGCCAGATTCGCCTTGTCTTTCAACGCGGCCAGCTCCTCCGTCGGCGCCTCGCTCCGACCTACCTCGTCGAGGAGCTTTGCCGCATCATCGAGGCGCCCCTTTCGCACCAGCGCGACGCCGATGTTGAAGCGGGCGTACTGAGACCAGGGATCGCTTCCATCGCCAGCAGGCTGCCAGCGCTCGAGCACCCTGATCGCCTCATCGTACCGGTCGAGGTACATGAGCACCTGCGCTTCGAGCAAGTGACGCTCCGGCTCGAGATCACCCGGCAGAGCACCGCGAATCGAGCTCAGAGCTTCGGCGGCCCGCTCGAGGTAATCGCGCTGGTACCAGACCTTGGCGAGATAGAACCAGGCGCGATTGCGCACATCGAGCGGCACGTTCTCGTCGAGCAACGCATCGAAAATCCGCCCGGCCTCCTCGTGCTGTCCGAGCGAGAGGTAAAGGCCGCCTTTGAGCAATTCGGCCTCGACGGCATGGTGCTCGAGCCGCCCGTAGTGTTGAGCGGCGCCGAGGCGCGTCAACGCCTGCAAGTAATCTCCCTGATAGAAGTAGAAGAGGACGTCGCCCCAGTGCAGGTCCTTGACGACCTGAGGCGTACCGATGACCGGCCGTTGCTCCGGCACCTTCGCCTCACGCGCATTGCCGACGGCAGCCGCCAGCGATGCCGCTAAAGCGATGGCGATCTTCGAGCTGAGCCGCGCCTTGAGGCCCGCACGAGACCGGCTCCGGACCCTCGCCGCCTGCGTTGCATCGAGCGTGTCGCGTGGCGCGGCAGCCATCTCACTCCCATTCCTTGACGATGAACTCCGGCTGGGCCTTGCTCGCCCGATCGCTGATCTTGAGCTCGATATATTTCGCCCCGACGCCCTTCTCGAGCTTGATGGTTGCGCCGCGGCGGTAGTCGCGCCCGTTCGGACCCTGACCCGTGAACAAGGCGATCAGCTCGTGCTCGCCCGCCTTGAGATTGCCGACGTACAGGCGATGGACGCCGCCCTTGAGCAGAGCCTGTGCCTCGCGCTCGGTATAGAGGTAGTTGGCCACCTCCTTGTTGTCGAGCTTGAGCGTGACCGAGTCGAGCGCGAAGAACTCGCCTACGTCCATCGAGACGAAAACCGCCACCTGCGTGTTCGCCGGAAACAGCAAGTCCTCCTCGAGGACGAAGAGCTCGCGGTTCAAGTCGAGCACTTCTTTCTTGAGCGCCTGGACATCCTCATCCAGGCTCTTGAAAGTCTCGGCGCTGTCCTGCGGCTGCGCGCGGGCCGCGACGGCGACGAGGAGAACGATGAGCGGCCAGATGAGCTTTCGAAGCATGGTTGTATGTTCCCCGTGGACCTGAGCCTGCGGCGCCCGCCGGCACGCGGCTCAAACCTCATTCGTTCAGCAGCTCCCGGAGCTTCTCCGTATAGCGCTTTTCGTAACCGGGCTTGTAACCCTCGGACACGTAACGCACGACGCCTTCCCGATCGATCAGAATCGTCACCGGCATCGCGCCCACCATGTAGGATTTGCTCACTTCCTTGGTCTCGTCGAACAGCACCGGGTAGGAGACGCCCAGGGTGCGCGCCATCTCAGCGGCCTCGGCGGCGTCCTCGTCGATGTTGACGCCGAGCATGACCAACCCGGCGCGGCGGTAGCGCACGTAGACCTCGTCCAGGAGCGGCATTTCCTGCCGGCACGGGCCGCACCAAGTCGCCCAGAAATTGATCAACACGACCTCGCCGAGGTGCTCGGACAGACGCATGGTCCGGCCCCCTACGAGGGAACGCAGCGCAAAATCCGTCGCCCGCTGGCCGATGAGCTCAGGCGTATCCGCGCTCGCGTTCGAGCCGGCCACCAGAAGCAGAGCTGCAAAAAGGCCGAGCGCACGCAACGGCGCGTGCGGGACTGAGGGCGAGGGCTCTTTTCGGGACTTTGGCATCAGTTCGTTGGTCGGCCCGCGGCGAAAGCGCCTTCGGCCGCTGGACCGCACATTTTCGAGCGACCCGGCCCGAGGGTCTCTCGCAGGACGAGCGTGGAGGCGAACAGCGGGCACCCGCTCCCGAGTCGGGTCACAGCCGCGCCGGCAACCCCGCTGTCCTAGGAGAACTCCCGTAGACCGGTGGCTTTGCGTCCCCACCTTTCGGTGGGTTTGCCTTTTGTTCGGAACCGCCGCAGAACACCTGCCGCCGGCCCGAAAAAACGCCAGCTAGCGTGCTATACGGGCTGCAAATATGTCAACGAACGAGTTGTGACGCCGGCGCGCGTTGCGCGCGCCGTGCTTGTGATTCATCGCACAGTTTGAGTGTCTGTCGGTGGCCGCCGACATCGAAGCTGAACAGCCTGCGCCGGCGGCAGCCCGTGCGGCTGAAGGCCTCGAAGCCGTTCAGCCGCACGTACGAGCCGTCAGATCGGCACCTTGGGTGCGACGTACTCGACGGAAGCGGCGGTCGCCTTCCACATCGCGATCATTTCCGGCGAGGCTTCCCAGCCCTCGGACGTCGCGACTTTGTTTTCATGTGTATCGATTGCATGTCGGCGCTGTGACTGCTCGCTGCCGTTGCCGTAGATCAGCGTTCCCGCAACCGCAGTGCCCAGGGTCAGGAGCATGGCCGTAGCTAAGGCTAAGTACTTTTTCATGTCGTTCACCCTTGGTAGTGCGTAAATCAGGCTGCGAGAGCGTGACGCGACGATCTGTCGGCCAGCTGCACGGTCGGGCGCTTGGACGAGTCGTTGTCAGCCAGCTGCACGGTCGGGCGCTTGGACGAGTCGTTGTCAGCCAGCTGCACGGTC
Organism: Steroidobacteraceae bacterium; assembly: GCA_036381695.1. Lineage (GTDB taxonomy): Bacteria > Pseudomonadota > Gammaproteobacteria > Steroidobacterales > Steroidobacteraceae > Steroidobacter. The sequence goes on along the minus strand of DASVCI010000172.1, from coordinate 2,427 downwards.
GGGCGCTTGGACGAGTCGTTGTCGGCCAGCTGCATGGTCGGCCGCTTCGACGAATCGTTTTCGGCCAGCTGCACGGGTGGGCGCTTGGACGAGTCGTTTTCGGCCAGCTGCATGGTCGGCCGCTTCGACGAGTCGTTTTCGGCCAGCCGCACGGGCGGGCGCTTGGACGAGTCGTTTTCGACGGGCTGCATGGAAAGACGCTTTGAGTCAACATGCTGGACCAGGATGAACTTGGACACAGCGCCATGCGCCTCAACAGTGGCAGCAAAACCTGTCGTCGTGGCCTGTGTGAGGCACAAGGGGGAAACGGCGAGAGTAAAAAACGCACCAACTGACAAAACGCTACGCATGTACATCCCTCCCGGGAAATCTGTTAAATGCCGGCTGCGACCAGCCGGTTCAGAGGCTTAAGCGACGAGCGAGTGTGATTTCCATCACACCGGTCTGGACAACCGCGGGAAAAGGCGAACAATCAGGGGGGCGCTCAGGAAGGAGTGCGGGAAAGCCCCGAACGGCGGGCTGAAGTCCGCGTAAATCAGGGCATGCCCCGGTTCAGGCAGGGTCTTACCGGTTTTTCAGGCGGGGGGCTTGCAATGCATCCGCGACAGGGCTGGCAGATCGTTCGTGCCTCGGCGGGTAGACTTTGCGCCGCCAAGTTCCCCGATCGGAGAGCAAGCCCCTGAGCAACACGATTGCAGAGTCCATCCCACCGCCAGATCGCCAAGCCGTGACAAAGCTGTTGTCCGCGTGGCGGTCAGGGGATGCTCATGCCCTCGAGAGGCTGACTCCGCTCATATACGAAGAGCTGCGCAACCGGGCGCGTCGCTACATGCGTCGGGAGCGCCCCGATCACACCCTTCAAGCGACAGCGGTCGTCCACGAAGCGTTCGTCAAGCTGGTCGAGATGAACGTCTCCTGGCAGGACCGGGCTCATTTTTTTGCCGTCGCAGCCCGCCAAATGCGCCGGATCCTCGTGGACCACGCAAAAATGCGGTTCAGAAACAAGCGCGGCGGCACTACGACGGGTTCTCTCGAGGAGCTCGCCTCATTCGAGCTACCGTCGACAAATGGCGATATCGATGTGCTCGAAATAGACGAAGCCCTGCACCGGCTGGCCGGCACGAACCCTCGCCTCGCGGAAATGGTCGAGTTGCATTACTTCGGCGGTCTCACCTACCAGGAGCTGTCGGAGACGCTAAAGGTTTCCGAAGCGACCGTGGACCGTGAGATTCGCCTCGCGAAGGCATGGATGCTCAGGCAAATTCGCCCGCCGAAAGGCCGCGAAACCGAACACTCATGATCTCGCCGGATACAGGGACGATGGACCGACGATGGGCTCAGCTTCAGGAGCTGTTCTCGCGGGCCATTGAGCTGCCACAGTCAGAGCGCGACGAATTCATCGCACGTGAAACGGCGGGCGACGAAGCGCTACGCAAGGAGCTCATTGAGCTTCTGGCATTCGATACCGGCGATCAGACCGGGCCTCTTACCAACGCGATGGGTGCGGCGCTCGATGCGACCACGCGAGAGCGCCGGAAGGCACTGCTCGGTCGCATAGTCGGCAACTATCGGCTTGTCTCAGTCCTGGGCCATGGCGGCACAGGCACGGTGTATCTCGGCGAACGCGCAGACCGACAGTACTCGGCGCAAGTGGCCATCAAGATGGTCGACAGCGCCATCCTGCATGGCGAGCTTGGCCTGCGCTTTCGTGCCGAGCGGCAGATCCTCGCGAGCCTCAATCACGCGAACATCGCACGTCTTCTCGATGCTGGCGAAACGCCGGAAGGCCAGCCTTACCTCGTAATGGAGTACGTGCATGGCGAGCCGATCGATCGCTATTGCGATCGTAGTCAGCTCGATCTACGCGCGCGGTTGAATCTGTTCCTGGAAGTCTGCGCGGCCGTCCAGTACGCACACCAGAATCTGGTCGTTCATCGCGATTTGAAGCCCGCGAACATCCTCGTCACTTCGGACGGCTCCCCGAAGCTGCTCGATTTCGGGATAGCAAAGCTGCTGGATGCGGGTGAAGCGGCTGCGGCTCTTGCCTTGACTCGCATGAACGACAGGCTGCTCACTCCAGAATATGCGAGCCCCGAACAGATTCTCGGGCGCCCGGTAACGACAGCAAGCGATGTCTATGCGCTCGGCGTCGTGCTGTATGAGTTGCTGACTGGACTGAGACCTTATTCAGTTCCTGCTTCTGCGAGTCAGCTCGAGCTCGAGCGCTCGATCTGCATCACTGATCCTCCGCGCCCGAGCGCTGCCGTGCGTCGCGCAATGGAGAGCGGCCCGCTCGAAGGGCAATCGGAGATCACGGCTATCGCGCTAGCTCGTGGCCTCACTCCAGACAAGCTGCGACGCCGGCTGCTGGGGGATCTCGACGCGATCATCATGCGAGCGCTGCGCAAGGAGCCGCAGCACCGCTAT
>DASVCI010000171.1:0-53312 GCA_036381695.1 Steroidobacteraceae bacterium | reverse complement strand
CAGTTTCACCGCTTCAGCAGTAACAGCCATCGATCACTCCCCCGCCTCGTCCTTCGCTCCAACCTCGCTGGCGGGCTTGCGTTTGGCGAGCGCCGCCTTGCGGCGGGCCATGAACTCTTCCGGCGACACGTCGGCCTCGACATCGTCGACCTCCGCCGCCACCACTTCCTCCACGGGCTCGATGTCCGGGGCCTTCTCGGCAGCGCGCTTGCGGGCCGGAGCCTTCTTCTTGACGGCCGCCGTCCGGGCGGGGCGTCGCGCCGGTGCACCGGATTTGGGCTTGGGCCGGCCCTCTTCGTCGAGCTCGACGAACTCGTCCTCGCCGGCCGGCACTTCCGGAATGGCCGACTTGCCCTCGATCACGGCATCGGCCATGCCCTCGGCATAAAGCTGAATGGCACGCATCGCATCGTCGTTGCCCGGGATGACGTAATCGACGTCATCCGGCGAGCAGTTCGTGTCGACGACCGCGACCACCGGGATGCCGAGCTTTCGCGCCTCGTTGATGGCGATGCGCTCGTGACCGACATCGATCACGAACAGCACGTCCGGCAGGGAATCCATGTCCTTGATGCCGCCCAGGCTGCGCTCGAGCTTCTCGCGCTCGCGCCTCAAGGCCTGCGCCTCGCGCTTGCTGTGCTGCTCGAGCGTGCCGTTCGCCGCCATCTCATCGAGCGCCATCAGGCGCTTGATCGACTGGCGCACGGTCTTGAAATTCGTCAGCATGCCGCCGAGCCAGCGATGGCTGACGTACGGCATTCCGCAGCGTAGCGCCGCCTGCTTGATGGCTTCGCGCGCGGAGCGCTTGGTGCCGACGAACAGCACGTGCCCGCCGTCGGCGACGACTTGCCGGATGAAGGCCGCGGCCTCGTTGTACAAAGGCAGCGTCTTCTCGAGATTGATGATGTGGATCCGATTACGCTCCCCGAAGATGAAAGGCGCCATCTTGGGGTTCCAGAAGCGGGTCTGATGTCCGAAATGAACGCCCGCCTCCAGCATCTGTCGCATGGACACGCTGGCCATGATGCAAAGTCTCCTGGGGTTGAGCCTCCACCCGCCCCATGCGACGACCTGCGTGGCTCGTGGCTCTGCCGCAGGCACCCCGTCGCACGTGTCGGCAAGGTGTGAGATTTCGTTGCGAAAAAAACGCGCGCTTTATACCATAAACTTCATGATCGTCCAAAAGTTTTTGGCTCGATCGACGCCCGCCCCGCCCTTATGCGCAGCCTGTTCAAAGCCCTGAATCTCAAGTCCCCCGGCCCTGCTGCTGCCGACCCGCTTCCGGGGCCGCCGGCGGGCGAACTCCCCGAGAGCATGAACGTGACGATCAAGACGCCGGAGGAACAGGAAGCGATGCGCGTGGCGGGCCGGCTGGCGGCCGACGTGCTCGACATGATAGCGCCGTACATCGTTCCGGGCGTGACGACCGAAGAGCTGAACGCGCGCTGCCACGAGTACATCGTCAACGTGCAGGGCGCGATCCCCGCGCCTCTCAACTACCGCGGCTTTCCCAAGTCGATCTGCACGTCGGTGAATCACGTCGTCTGCCACGGCATCCCGAGCAACGACAAGCGCTTGAAGCAGGGCGACATCATCAACGTCGATGTGACGGTGATCAAGGACGGCTGGCACGGCGACACGAGCCGCATGTTCGCGGTCGGCAAGATCTCGCCTGCCGCGCAGCGCCTCATCGACCTCACGCGCGAGGCCATGTGGATCGGCATCAGGCAGGTCCGCCCCGGCGCGCGGCTCGGCGATATTGGGGCCGCGATCCAGGAGTTCGTCGAATCGAACCACTTGTCCGTGGTGCGCGAGTATTGCGGACACGGCATCGGCCGGGTCTTTCACGAGGATCCGCAGGTCCTGCACTACGGCACCCGCGGCCGCGGCCTCGAGCTCAAGCCGGGAATGACCTTCACCGTCGAGCCGATGGTGAATGCGGGCAAGCGCCACGTGCGCCTGCTCCCCGACGGCTGGACGGTGGTGACCAAGGACCACTCCCTGTCCGCGCAGTGGGAGCACACCGTCCTCGTCACAGAAACCGGCTATGAAGTGCTCACCTTGAGCGCGGCCGAACGCTGAAGGCGCGGGCGCTGCGGCCCCCGGCGCTCATGCCCGTCATCACTCCCGAGGACCTCGAAGAGCTCGCCACGCCGGCGGGCGATCCCGCTTGGGATTACCTGGCCAACCTTCCCGCCGCCCTCGCCCAGCGAGGCGACGATGTCGCCACCTTCCGTCAGGCGCTCGCAGAGGGCGACAACCGGCTCAAGCAACGCTTTCACGAGGACGAGCCCGTAGAGCGGCTGGTTCGCGATCGCGCCCGCCTGGTCGATCTGCTGCTCAAGGCGGCGTGGACGCTGCACCTCGGCGAGCACGTGCGCGATCTGGCACTCATCGCCGTCGGCGGGTACGGGCGTGGCGAGCTCAACCTGTGCTCGGACATCGACATCATGGTGCTCCTGCCGAAGAGCGAAGCGACGCCGTGGCAGGCGCGCCTCGAGCGCTTCCTCTCCTTCATGTGGGACATCGGGCTCGAAGTCGGCCACAGCGTGCGCAGCATCGATGACTGCCAGCGTGAAAGCCTCGCCGATGTGAGCGTCGCCACGACGCTGATCGAGTCGCGGCTGCTGATGGGGCCGGAGCCGCTGTTCGAGGCGATGCGTCGCGCCCTCTCCCCCGAGCACGTCTGGCCGATGCGCGATTTCTTCGAAGCGAAAGTCGCCGAGCAGGCCGCGCGCCATCACCGCTATCACGACACCGCCTACAACCTGGAGCCCAACGTCAAATCGAGCCCGGGCGGCTTGCGCGACATCCAGACGATCGGCTGGGTCGCGAAGCGCCATTTCGGCGCCGACTCGCTCGATGAGCTGGTCGAGCACGGCTTTCTCACGCGCAGCGAGCTGCGCAAGCTCAAGAGCGCGCAGGCTTTCCTGTGGAAGATCCGCTTCGCGCTGCACGTGCTGACCGATCGGCGCGAGGACAGGCTCCTCTTCGATCACCAGATCCGGCTCGCGAAAATGTTCGGCTACGAGGATGCGAGTTACACCCTCGCGGTCGAGCAGTTCATGCAGCGCTATTACCGCACGGCGATGGATGTGAGCCTGCTGAACGAGATGCTCCTGCAGCTCTTTCGCGAAGCGATCCTGAGCGACCCGAACGTGCCGCCGGTGCCGGTCAACGCGCACTTCCAGATCCGCAACGACTACCTCGAGCTCACGGGCGAGGATGTCTTCGATCGCTACCCTTCGGCGATGCTCGAGCTGTTCGTCGTCCTCGCGCAGAATCCCTCGATCCGCGGCTTGCGCGCCTCGACGATTCGCCAGCTCACGCGGCACTTGTGGCTCATAGACGAGGAGTTCCGTCAGCATCCTCGCAACCACCGGTTGTTCCTCGAGATCCTGCGCTCGCCCGTCGGCGTCACGCACGAGCTGCGCCGGATGAACCTTTATGGCGTGCTCGGCCGATACATCCCGGCGTTCGGCCGCATCGTCGGGCGCATGCAGTACGACCTGTTCCACGCGTACACGGTCGATGCACACACTCTGTTCGTGGTCAGCAATCTGCGCCGGCTCGCCATGCCGAAGTACGACCACGAGTTTCCCGAGCTCTCGCGCATCATGCAGTCGCTGCCGAAGCCCGAGCTCGTGTACCTGGCGGCAATCTTTCACGACATCGCCAAGGGTCGCGGCGGCGATCATTCCGAGCTCGGCGCGGTGGATGCCGAAGCGTTCTGCCTGGAGCAGGGGCTCTCGCGCTACGACGCCCGCCTCGTCGCCTGGCTCGTGCGCCATCACCTGGTGTTCTCGGTCACCGCGCAAAAGAAGGACATCAGCGATCCGAACGTGATCCACCAGTTCGCCCGGCTGGTGGGCGACCAGACGCATCTCGATTATCTCTACGTCCTCACCGTCGCCGACGTGCGCGGCACCAATCCGAAGCTGTGGAACAACTGGAAAGCGTCGCTCTTCGCGGAGTTCTATCAGCGGACGAAGGAGGCGCTGCGCCGCGGGCTCGAAAGCCCGATCGATCAGGACGAGCTGATCGCCGAGACGCAGGCACGCGCGCGTGAGCTCATCGCGCGCGAGGGAGTCGACCCGACGACCGTCGAGGCGATCTGGCAGCGCTTCAGCGACGCCTATTTCATGCGGCATACCCCGGAGGAGATTGCCTGGCACACGAGCATGCTCGCGCGCCGCGATCCGGCCGAGTCGAGCTCGCTCGTAAGCGTGCGGCAGCTTCCCGAACGCGGTGGAACCGGCATCAGCACTTATACGCCGCAATCACGGCGCAGCTTCGCGCGCACGACCGCGCTGCTCGATCAGCTCGGATTGAGCATCGTCGATGCGCGCATCACACCGATTGCCGATGGCTTCAGCCTCGATGTATATCACGTGCTGGAAGACACCGGTGCGGAGATCACCGATCCCGTGCGCTTGCGAGACATCGAGCAGCGGCTGGCCTACGTGCTCTCGAACGACGATGCAACCATTACCGTCACCCGCCGCGTTCCGCGCCAGGTCCGCATGTTCTCCACGCCCACCAGGATCACGTGCAGCGACGATCCCATGAGCCCGCGCACCGTCATCGAGCTGATCGCGGGCGACCGGCCGGGCCTGTTGTCCCAGGTGGCGAAAATCTTCCGCGCCGAAGGCATCGCCATTCACACTGCAAAGATCATGACCGTTGGAGAGCGCGCCGAGGACGTGTTCTACGTGTCCGATGAATCCGGCCGCCCGCTCGCGGAGGACACCCGGGAGCGGCTGTCGCAACGGCTCATCGAGCAACTGGATCAACGCCTGTGAATCCCGCCCTCGCGAAGCTCAAGCCCTATCCGTTCGAACGCCTGCGTGCGTTGCTGGCAGGCGCGCGGCCTCCTGCGAATCTCCCGCACATCTCGATGTCGATCGGAGAGCCGAGGCATGCCCCACCTGCATTCGTGCTCGATGCGCTCACGAAGAACTTGCATACGCTCGGCAGTTATCCGGCCTCGCTCGGGCTGCCCGAGCTCAGAAGCGCGGCCGCGAACTGGTTGATGCGCCGGTTCCAACTGCCCGCGGGCAGCGTCGATCCGGAAGCCATGCTGTTGCCGGTGAACGGCACTCGCGAAGCGTTGTTCGCCTTCGTGCAGGCCGTCGTTGATGCGCGGCGCGAGCCGCTGGTGGTGATGCCCAATCCGTTCTACCAGATCTACGAGGGCGCGGCGCTTTTGGCCGGGGCCGAGCCCTGGTTCATTCCGAACGATCCCCGTAACGAGCACCTGCCGGACCTCGATGCCGTGCCGGAGCCGGTCTGGCGTCGCTGCCAGGTCCTGTTTCTGTGCTCGCCCGGCAATCCCACCGGCGCCGTGGCGAGCCTGGATTACCTGCAACGCGCCATCGAGCTCGCGGACCGGCACGATTTCGTGGTCGCCTGCGATGAGTGCTACAGCGAGATCTATCTCGATGAGGCGAATCCACCACCGGGCCTGTTGCAGGCGGCCCTGCGCGCCGGACATGGCGCTTTCGAGCGCTGCGTCGTATTCCACAGTCTCTCCAAGAGATCCAGCGTGCCCGGCCTCAGATCCGGATTCGTCGCCGGGGATCCGTCGATCATCAAGCCATTCCTGCTTTACCGCACTTATCATGGCTGCGCGATGCCGCTGCACACGCAGCTCGCCAGCATTCCGGCGTGGAACGATGACGAGCATGTCGTGGCCAATCGCGAGCTCTACAGGCAGAAGTTCGCCGCCGTCGTCCCGATCCTGCGCACGGTGCTCGACGTGCAAGCCCCGCAGGCGAGCTTCTATCTGTGGCCCGAAGTTGAGGACGATGAGCGCTTCGTTCGGGGCCTGTTCGAGCGCCAGCACGTGACGACGCTTCCGGGAAGCTACATCGCGCGCGACACCCCGCAGGGCAATCCGGGGCGCGGACGGGTCCGCATCTCGCTCGTGGCGAGCGTGCCGGAATGCATCGAGGCCGCCGAGCGCATTCGCGCCTTCTTGAGAAACGAAAGCCCCTCGTGAAGCCGGCTCACTCCTCGAGCTGGCCTCGGCCGGCGCTGATACACTCGGGGCGCGTTTCCCTTCCCGGTCGAGGAGCCCGATGACAGAACTCGCTTCCCTCATTGACCGCGCCTTCGAGCGGCGCGCCGAATTCAGCCCGCGCAACACACCTCAGGACGTGCGCGAGGCGGTCGATCGAGCCATCGAGCTTCTCGATTCCGGCCAGGCGCGGGTCGCCGAGAAGCGCGACGGCCGCTGGCAGGTGAACGAGTGGCTCAAGAAGGCCGTGCTCCTGTCCTTCCGTATCAACGACAACCGGGCGTTCGATGCGGGCTACACGCGGTTCTTCGACAAGGTGCCTCTCAAGCACGCGGGCCATGATGAAGCGAGGTTTCGGGACGAAGGCGTGCGCGTCGTGCCGCATGCGATCGTTCGTCGCGGCGCCTACGTCGCACCCAACTGCGTGCTGATGCCCTCCTACGTGAACATCGGCGCTTACGTCGGGGAGGGAACGATGGTCGATACCTGGGCGACGGTCGGCTCGTGCGCGCAGATCGGCCGCAACGTGCATTTGTCCGGTGGCGCAGGCATAGGCGGCGTGCTTGAGCCGTTGCAGGCCTCCCCGACCATCATCGAAGACAATTGCTTCATCGGCGCGCGCTCGGAGATCGTCGAAGGCGTGATCGTCGAGGAAGGCGCAGTCATTTCGATGGGCGTGTTCATAGGCGCGAGCACGCGCATCTACGATCGCGAGCGGGACGAAGTGATCTACGGGCGCGTGCCGGCGGGAGCCGTCGTGGTGCCGGGCTCCCTACCGTCCGCGAACGGCAAGTGCTCGCTCTATTGCGCGGTGATCGTCAAGCGAGTGGACGCGCAGACGCGCGCGAAAGTGAGCCTCAACGAGCTGCTGAGAGAGTAAGCATCGCGGTCTGGCGACACATTAAGTGTCGCCGGAAAGGCATTCGCGCATCTTTCCGCTCACCCGAAGTGAGGACACTCGAGGCAGGATCAGAAATACATCCCTGTAGCGTCGACCAGCCCGACCCTCCGTGGTCGGGCGTTCGCGCGGTCCGGCGACACGTTAAGTGTCGCCGGAAAGGCACCCGCGCTCACCCATATCTACCAGTGATGTAATCTTCCGTCGCCTTCTTCGACGGGTTCGTAAAGATCTTCGCAGCCTCGTCGAACTCGATCAGCTCGCCCAGGTACATGAAGGCCGTGTAGTCGGAGACACGCGCGGCCTGCTGCATGTTGTGCGTGACGATGAGGACGGTCACCTGGTCGCGCAGCGTCGAGATCAGCTCCTCGATCTTCGCGGTCGCGATCGGATCGAGCGCCGAGGTCGGCTCGTCGAAGAGCAGGATTTCGGGCGTCGTGGCCAGCGCGCGAGCGATGCACAGTCGCTGCATCTGACCGCCCGAGAGCGCGAGCGCCGAGTCCTGCAACCTGTCCTTCACCTCGTCCCAGAGCGCGGCCCCACGCAAGGCTTTCTCCACTTCTTCGGCCAGCACGGCGCGATTGCGTATGCCCCTCAAGCGCAGCCCGTACGCCACGTTCTCGAAGATCGACTTGGGGAACGGATTCGGCTTCTGGAACACCATGCCGATGCGCATGCGCACCTCGATCGGATCGACGCCCGGCCCGACCAGATTGAGATTGTCCGGATGCAGGGTGATGCTGCCTTCGTACCGCGTATCCGGCTGCAGGTCGTGCATGCGGTTGAAGCAGCGCAGGAACGTGCTCTTCCCGCAGCCGGACGGGCCGATGAGCGCGGTCACCTGCTTCTCGGCGATCGGGATCGTCAGGTTCTTGAGCGCGCGATGCTGCCCGTAATAGAAGCTCAGGTTCTCGACCGCCGCTTTTACCGCGAGCGTGCGCACCTTGCGGGTGTCGTTCATCGAAATGGAGATGCGCGGCGGGCCGGCGTTGACGGCCGGCCGCGGCTGTTCCTCGCGTGCGCCTGGCAAGGCGGCCTCCTCAGCCGCTCCGGCGCGAACGGTACCGGTCGATTCCATGCATCACCAATTGATCTTCTTGCGAAAGCGATAGCGGATCCAGATGGCCACGCCGTTCATCAAGAGCGTCATCCCGAGCAGGATCGCGCCCGCCGCGGCCGCGTTGGCCTGGAACGCCTGGTCCGGCCGCGACACCCAGTTGAACATCTGGATCGGCATGGCCGTGAAGGGGTCCTCGAGCCAGTCGAAGGAAATGAACGGAAACTCGCTCGTGATCGGCGAGGAAGGCAGGAATGCGATGAAGCTGAGCGCGCCGATCGTGATGATCGGGGCCGTCTCACCGATGGCGCGTGACAAGCCGAGGATCATGCCCGTGAGAATGCCGCCCGTGGAGTACGGCAGCACGTGGTCCTTGGTCACCTCCCAGCGCGTCGCGCCGAGGCCGTAAGCCGCTTCCCGGATCGCCTTGGGCACCGAGCGAATGGCCTCGCGCGTCGCCACGATCACGATCGGCAGGATCAGCAGCGCCAGCGTGAGCCCGGCCGCCGCGATGCTCTGCCCGAGATCGAACTGATACACGAACAGGCCGAGCGCGAGCAACCCGTACACGATCGAGGGGACGCCGGCGAGATTGGTCACGTTGATCTCGATGATGGCGGTGAACCAGTTCTTCGGTGCGTACTCTTCGAGATAGATCGCGGCCGCGACGCCCACGGGCACCGCGCAGACCGCCGTCACCAGCATGATCAGCGAGGTGCCGACCCAGGCAGCGAGAATACCCGCGCGCTCGGCCTTGCGGGAAGCGAAGTGGGTGAAGAACTCCCAGCCGAAGCGCTCGGCTCCATCGCGCACCAAATCGACGAACAGGATCGCGAGCATTATCAGGCACGCCAGCATGACGATGAGCCCGACCAGCACGAAGACCTGATCGAGGAGCTTGCGTCGCCCGAGATCCCGGCGCATCGCCGCGATCGACTGGCTGTGCGCGGCTGTACTCATCAGTACGCCTCCCGGAAGCGTCGCGTCAGGGAGAATCCGACGACGTTGAAGACCAGCGTAAGCAGCATCAGCACGAGCCCGGCCGCGAAGATGCTTTGATAACCAATACTCCCGTGCGGGAGGTCCCCGAGGCTCACTTGAACGATGTACGCCGTGATCGTGGCCGCCGGCTCACGCGGATCGAACGTGAAGTTCGGCTGCATGCCGGCCGCGATGGCCACGACCATCGTCTCACCCACCGCACGCGAGATGCCGAGAATGAAGGCCGCCGCGAGCCCGGAGAACGCGCCTGGCACGACCACTCGCAGGGCCGTCTGCAAGCGCGTCGCCCCCATGGCGTAGGAGCCCTCCCGCATGTAACGCGGCACGGCTCTCATCGCATCCTCGCTGACCGAGCTCACGTAAGGCACGATCATCAATCCGATCACGAGGCCTGCGCTCAACATGTTGAACCCGGGCAGCTCCGGCATCAGCCGTTGCAGCAACGGCGTGACCATCGTCAGCGCGAAGTAACCGTAGACGACCGTGGGCACCGCGCCCAGCAGCTCCAGAATCGGCTTGACGATCTCCCGCACGCGATGCGGAGCGAACTCGCTCAGGTAGATCGCGATCGTCGTCCCGAGCGGCACGGCGACGAGCAGCGCCACTATCGTGGTCGTCAGCGTTCCGGCCACGAGCGGCAGGATGCCGTAGTGCGCATCGGCGAAGAGCGGCGTCCACATCGTGTCCGTAACGAACTCCTTGAGGGACACGCGCTCGAAAAAGGCGCTCGACTCGATGAGCAGGATGGCGACGATCGCCAGAGTGGTGAACACCGCGACGAGCCCGGCCGCAAGCAGCAGCGTTTCGACGCAGCGGTCGCGCCACTTGCGGTAGCGCAAGCCGGCAGTGAGAGCGGCCGAGCTCGAGCGGACCTGGTTCAACGGCGGGATCCTTCTGTGCTCACTGGGTTTTTGTGCGTGCGAACTTTAATGGCTGAAGGCAGATCCGTCGACCCGTGCGACGGATCTGCCCGCTCGAGACTGGTGCCGTCCGGCGCGGCGCGCCTACAGCTTTCCCTCTCGGGCGAGGAGCTCATCGATGGTCACGCCGACCTCGGGCACTCCACCAAACACGGTTCCGAGCTTCCGCTGCTTGAAATGTTGCAGGGCGACCTCGTAGGCCTGCTCCGGGAGCGGCACGTATCCGACTTCCTTCGCGAGCGCCGCGCCTTCGGTCAGGTAGAACTCGATGAAGGCCTGCACCTCAGGGCGCTGCGCAGCGCTCTCGCGCACATAGATGAAGAGCGGGCGTGAGAGCGGCTGGTACGAGCCGTCATTCACTGCCTTGACGCTCGGCCCGACAGCCTGACCGCGCTCGTTGAAGATGGGCACGGCGCGCATTTTTGCCTGGTGCGCGACGTAATACGCGAACCCGAAGTAGCCGAGCGCGTAGCGATTGCTCTCGACTCCTTGCACCAGCACGTTGTCGTCCTCGCTCGCCGTGTAGTCACCCCGGCTTGCCTTCGCCTTTCCGTTCACCGCCTCGGTGAAATAGTCGAACGTGCCCGAGTCGGCGCCGGGCCCGAACAAGAGGAGCGGCTCGTCCGGCCACTCGGGGCGCACTTGCTTCCAGCGCGTGATGCGTCCCTGCGCGGCCGGCTCCCACATCTTCTTGAGATCCGCGATCGTGAGCGACTTCACCCAGGTGTTGGCCGGGTTGACGACCACCGTCAGCGCGTCGAACGCCACCGGCAGCTCCATGTACTTGATGCCGGCCTTGCGGCAGGCCTCCATCTCTTCCTCGAGGATCGGGCGCGAGGCATTCGAGATGTCGGTCTCCCCGCGGCAGAAGCGCTTGAAACCGCCGCCCGTGCCCGCGATCCCGACCGTGACGCGCACTTTGCCGCGCTGGGCAATCTGGAATTCCTCCGCGACCGCCTCGGCGATCGGAAAAACCGTGCTCGAGCCGTCGATCTTGATGATGCTCTGTGCCTGCGCGCGCTCGGTCGTGGCGAACGCCCCGAGCAAGCCGAACCCGGCAACCGCCGCGATCAACGTGTTCCACCGCTTCATTGAGCCGAACCCTCGCTGTAAGGATGGAGCCCTGGGGGCCCACGCGGCGCAGTTTGGCGGGCGTGCGTGACAGTCGTGTTACAAGCGAGCCGTTTTTTTGCCTCTCATCGAGGTCCCTGCCGGCGTCCTGTCATGAAGGCTTCATGCGGCCGCGGCCCTGCTCGCCAGCCTCGACAACAGCCTCATCCTGCGCGGTTGCTCGTCGCCCTGCTCGAGATGCCTTGCCGGCGGAGTTCGGCTTCGATATAAGTCGCGCGCCCGCCGCCTCACCGGAGCCCACCTTTGTCGACAGACGCCGACGTCACGCTGGCCCTCACGCAGGAATTGATCCGCCGTCCCTCAGTCAGCCCGGATGATCAGGGGTGCCTCAAGATCATCGGCGAGCGCCTCGCCGCCGCCGGCTTCGAGATCGAATGGATGCCGTTCGGTCCGGTCGAGAATCTTTGGGCGCGGCATGGACGGGCGAAGCCGGTGCTTTGCTTCGCGGGACACACTGACGTGGTGCCGACGGGCCCGCGCGAGGAATGGCACACCGATCCCTTCGAGCCGACGATCCGGGATGGAGTGCTGTACGGGCGGGGTGCGGCCGACATGAAAAGCGGCCTCGCGGCCATGGTCACGGCCGCCGAGCGCTTCGTCGCCGCCCATCCCGATCACACGGGCACTCTGGCGTTTCTGCTCACGAGCGACGAAGAAGGCCCGTCCGTCGACGGCACCCGACGAGTCATGGAAACGCTCGAAGCGCGGGGCGAGAAGATCGACTGGTGCGTCGTGGGCGAGCCGACCAGCAGCGAGACCCTGGGCGACACCATCAAGATCGGGCGACGGGGCTCGCTCTCCGGCAAACTCACCGTGCACGGCGTCCAGGGGCACGTGGCTTACCCGCATCTGGCCGACAACCCGGTGCACGCCTTCGCTCCCGCGCTCGCCGAGTTGGCCGCGCGCGTGTGGGACAAGGGCAATGAATACTTTCAGCCGACGACGTTCCAGATCTCCAACCTGAACGCGGGCACCGGCGCGCCGAACGTCATCCCGGGCGAGCTGAAGGCGCGCTTCAACATCCGCTTCTCGACCGAGCAGACGGTGGAGAAGCTCCAGCAGACGATCACCGGGATCCTGAACCGCCACAAGGTGAACTACACGCTCGAGTGGTTCGTCTCCGGGCTGCCGTTCTTCACGGCACCGGGCGTGCTTTCGGGTGCCGTCGAGGCGGCGATTCACGAGGCCGCCGGCATACGCCCGCAGCTTTCTACCACAGGCGGCACCTCCGACGGCCGCTTCATCGCGCCCACGGGCGCACAGGTCGTCGAGCTGGGAGTCGTGAACGCCACCATCCACAAGGTGAACGAGCACGTGCGCGTGTCGGACATCGGCAAGCTGTCCGACATCTACGAGCGAGTCATGAGGAAGCTGCTCGCGGCTTGAGCCAGCCGCCCGATCAGCCGGAGGCGAAGGGAAGCGTCGAAGGCGCCGGCTCGTCTCAGGCGAATCTGAGATCGGACTTTCGCCGCTCGTCGGAGCGGAAGTTCATGGCCACGCCCCAGATCGCGAGCACGGCAAGCGAGATCGCCACCCACGCCGGCATGGTGAGGCCGAGCAGCGTCCAATCCACCTTGCCGCACTCGCCCGAGCCCGTGAGCACTTTGGAGATCACTTCGGAGAGCGGCAGGATCTCGAGCAGGTAATCGAGATCGGCGCCGCAGGCCGCCACGGTTCCGGGCGGCTGCGCCTGAATCCATACGTGCCGGGCCGCAATGGCCACGCCGCCCAGGGCCGCAAGCCCTGTCAGCACTCCGTACACGCGCGCACCCGTTCGCCCCGGATTATGCAGAGCGGCTAGCAGGAACAGCACGCCGACGGCGATTACGGCCACGCGCTGAAAAATGCACAGCGGACAGGGCGTGAGCCCGAGAACGCGCTCGGCGTACAGGGCGTAAGCGATGAGACCGGCGCAGGCGACAAACCCGAGCGCGTTGGCGAGTCGGCGGGGCATCGATCGGCTCTTGTCGAGTGTGGAAGCTTGAAGCTCAGAAAGCCGGTCGGCTCTGCTCGGGCCGCGAGGGTTCGGCGGCTTGCTGCGTCCGCAACGCCCGCGCCTGCAGGTGCTTCTCGACCTCGTCCATGGACAGGTGGCGGATGTCCTTGCCATGCACCATGTAGACGACGTACTCGCACACGTTCTTGGCGTGATCGCCGATCCGCTCGAGCGCGCGCGCCACCCACAGCATGTCGAGGGCGCGGCGGATCTGGCGCGGATCCTCCATCATGAAGGTGATGCACTGGCGCTGCAGCGCCTCGTACTCCTCGTCGATCAGCCTGTCCTTCTTGGCGACCTTGACGGCCTCCTCCGGATCGAGGCGGGCGAAGGCATCGAGCGACTCGTGGATCATGTCGCCCACCAGGCGCCCCAGGTGCTTGATCTCCCGGTACCGGTCGGCCGGTCGCTCCACCGCGGCAAGGCGCGAGCCGATGTAGCCGATCTTCTCGGCCTCATCGCCGATGCGCTCGAGGTCGGTGATCGTCTTGATCACCCCGACGATCAGGCGCAAGTCGGAGGCTGCGGGCGAGCGCGTCGCGAGGATGCGGCTGCAATCGTCGTCGATCGCAACCTCCATCTCGTTGACTTTCGCATCGCCGCGGGCGACCTGCTCGCCGAGGCGGCTGTCGCCCTGGACCAACGCGGCAACCGCGTGCTTGAGCTGCTCCTCGACGAGGCCGCCCATCTTCAGCACGTTGGTGCGCAGCCGCTCGAGGTCGTCGTTGTATCGGCTGAGGATGTGATGCGAAAGATCCGACTTTTCCATGGTGGGCCCGTATGAGTGTCAAGAACCTCTGAGCGGCGCCGTGCGCCCGACCTCAGCCGATTGAGAGAGGCAACGAAAGCTCGCCCGCAGTCGATCGAAGGCTCCGTCCGAACTGTATACCCGGCGCACGAGGCTCCTGCAAGGCGATCCGAGCGGTCGCCTTTCAGAACCGGACGTTCAGGTCCAGTTGCAGGCGCTCGTAATCGACGTTCCGCTGGCCGGCCGGGTTGGCGACATCCACGTTGACCTCGTTGATGTAGTAGCTGGCGTTCAGCAACCAGTTCCTGACCGGCGCATAGCCGGCCCGCAGCACCCAACCTTTGCTATCCGAGACGCCGCCCGCGAAATCCGAATCTATGAGCTGCGCAAAAAGCGCATCCTTCTCGATCACTTGGTACAGGGCGCCGAGCTCCCAGGTGCGATACTCGCCCGCGGCACCCAGGCGAATGCCGGCCGCCCAAGCGGTGTCGAGGTCGTCCGGGTCCTGATTCTGCGCCAGGTCGGCCCACAGTTGCAGCGGGAGCGCCCCTGCAGTCGTGCTGAGCTCTCCGTAGACCTCGGCGACCTCGAAATCGTGGGCTAGCACGCCCTCCCCCGAGGGCCCTATCGTCGTGTTGCCGTTGGCGCATGCGTTGCTCGTCGCGGTGCAGCCGAACAAGAGCCCGCGCCGTCCCTGCCCCGCGCCCAGGTCGTAATAGTGAGCGCCGAGCATGAGCGTGGAATCGCCCACAGGGACACGAGCCCCCACGTGCGCTCCGGCGAGATGCGCATCGGCGGTCCGCGCCGTTTCAACTCCGGACACCTCATCCACCCAGAAGTTGTACGCGCCGCCGAACCAGATGCCTCGCTCGAAGCTCACCGCGAGCCCTTCGGGATTGACATCGCTGTCCCAGAACAGCGACTGGCCGGGTCGGCGAAACGGTTGCTTCATCTTGCCGGCAGTCAGCGAGGCGAAGCTCGCGAGCTTCCAGTCGAGGTACGCGAGATCGAGATCGAAGCTCTTGCGTGAGAACGTGCCGTCGAGCGACTGGTTCGAAGAGCGGGGATCGCCGCCTTCGGTCGTCGCCATGCCGATGCCCACCGTGATCGTGTCGGTTGCCTTGACTTGAAGATTGACGCGAGCGCGGATGCGGTCACGCTCCCTGTCGGCAGCGCTCACGCCCGCGCCCGTAAGGGCATCATCGCTGATCTGCTCGTGACGATAGCGAAAATCGCCCTTGATCGAGACTTTGGAGGCCCAGTCCGCGCCCTTGACCTTGGCGGTCTCGCTGGTCGCGATCGCGGTGTCTTTGCGCAAGCCGCGCGTCTCGGCCTTCAAGTACTCGCTTTCGGTTTTGAGCTTCTCGTTCTCGGCCTGAAGCGCCCGGTTCTGCTCCTCGAGCCGATCCACGCGCTCGATCAGCTCGAGCAGTTGCGAGCGGATCTCAGACAGCTCGTCCTCGCTTGCTGCGAAGGTTTCCACGCTCGCGCACGACAACACCGCGATGACAGCGGTTGCAATCCACTTGGTCTTCATGACTGGATGTCGGACTCCGATGACTGCCTGACGGATTTCGACGCCGCCGCGACCCGAACGTGACAGGAAGATGACGAGGCGGGCCTGAGCGGGCGTCGTGCTGCTTTATACGCAGCGATTGTTACAGCGATATGGCAGTCCCCGGGGGCCCCGTAAGAGGCATGACACCGTCATGACATGCAGTGGTCGATTGTTACAGCTTCGATCGTCGACTCGCGCACGTAGCAAGGCGCGATCCGCGCTAGAAGCGCATGGTCGCATCCAGCCTGAACGTCATACCGATCTCCTGCTCGAGCACGACCGCCTCGTCCCGTTTGACCTCGATGGTCTCCTCGAGCAAGTTCTGGGCCCGCAGCCGCAAGCTCAGCGTCTCGGTCGGATAGAACGAATACACCAGGTCGAGCGAGTGGAAGGGCTGCTCGTAGGCATCGGGCGCGCCGTTGCGGCCGGCAAAGAAAATCCGCTCGCTGAACATGTTGTAGACGAGCGAGGCGCTGTGCGCACGATTCGGCGCGTCGAACCCGAGCTGCACGTTCGCCACATATTCGGAGTGCTGCGTGAGCGGGCGCTTGCGGTGAGTGAGATTGAGGGCCTGCTCGCCGACCACGAGCTCCGATTCGCTCCACGTGGCGTTACCGCTCACGAAGAACGAGTGAGCCCAATTGCCCAGGTGATCGGCCAGGAAGCCGAGGCCTTTCAGCCACTCGAGCTCGAGCCCGTAGACTTCGGCCGACTCGGCGTTGATGAACGTGAGCGCGATGTCGTCATCGGTCCCCGCGGACTCTACCGTCTCGATCGGATCGGCGATCTCCTTGTAGAAACCCGAAACCGTCACGCTGTCTCCGCCTTCGAACAACCATTGGGCGCGAACGTCGAAATGCTCGAGATCGGACGTCAGCAAGTCCGGATTGCCACGAACACGCGCATCGGTGAACGGATCGATATACGTAGCCGGCGACACTTCTCTCAGATCCGGCCGTGTTGCCGTTCGGCTCCAACCGAAGCGGAGTTGAAACTCCGGCGCCAGGAAATCCTGCGCCATGTAAGTCAGTGCCACCGAGGGATAGTAGTCGTCCTCGATCGTGACGAGTGAGGGAAGCTCTTCGACCGGAATCGGAATCTTCGGCACGTCCACGTCGTACTGATACTGATCGACCGGCACGGCGAGCTGTTTGAAATCCTCCCAGCGCACGCCGCCGGTGATGCGCCACCGGTCGTTCCAGTTGACGTCGATCTTGCCGTACGCCGCGTCGATGCTCTCGGCCGCCAGATAACTTTCCGTGCCGATCCCACCCAGCGAGAGCGAGAATCCGCTCGCCGGATCCATAATGTTCTCTTCGGTCAGCACGGAACCCGGTGAGCCAGCGAGCGCCTCGCCGTTGTTCGCGCCGAGATTGAGTTGCGTCTGCAAATAGCGCCGTCCTTTCTGATAGTAGTCGGCGCCCCCACTGAGGGTGATCGCCCAGGCGCCCCAGGTGAACGGCTTGCTCAGCGACCAGCCATAGCTCTTCACTTCATCCCTGAGGTCGGTGTAGCGATACTCTGCCGCGCTCGCCGATTGCCTGAGCGCCGTGCTCAGAACCGCACCGCTCGCCGGATCGAGCGAGTCCTCTGCGGAAAGCGTGATCTCGCTCGGAATGTCCGTCATCGCGGTCGCATCCGAGTAGTACCAGGAGTAATTGAGCTGCTCGGTCAGCCCGTTGCTCAGAAATTCACCAAGAGGCCCGAGCCACTCGACCGTGTCCTCGCCGAGCGTGTGCGAGCCGCGCAACTGCAAGAGCTCGAGCTCGCGCTCCTCGAAGCGGATCCTGTACGTGCGAAGCTGCCGCCCCTCGTCGCGGCGGAAGTTGAAGTTGTGGCCCGTGCTGAGCTGGGCCTCATCCTCGGTGTTGCGCAGATACAGGCCGGTAACCTCGATTTTGTGATCCTTGCCATACTCGAGGCCGAGATTGAGCGAGCCCGTCAGCGACACGTTCTGCGTCGTCACGCGCGTATCGGACACAGTGCCTGGATCGAGCGCCGAGCGATTCGTGCGCTCGCGATCGCGCCACTGATTGCCGTAGTCGGCCAGGGCCAGGAAGCCGGCCCGCCAGCGCTCGCCCTCGCCGAAGTACCAGCTGTTGCCGAGCGCCACTTCGGCGGAAACATCCGGATCGCTCGAGCCTTCGGTGAAGTCGACGTCGCGATACAAGCTGGTCGCGAGCTCGCGATTGATCTGCTGCGCCTCGGCGAGCGTATGAGCTTCCCCATCGCGATTCAAACCATTGAGGATGCCGACCGGGGTCAGGTTGCCTTGATACTCCTCGATGGCGTCGCGAATCTCTCGTGGCAGCTCACGCGTGCCGTCGTCGGTCCCGAGCCAGTCGTCCGAGCCGCCGCGGTACGTGAGCGCCCGGCCCGAGTTCTGGGTATTCCAGCCGGAGCCGATCTGGAAATCGAACACGAGCTCATCCGGAATGCCGGTGGTGCGGATATCGACGCTGCCACCGCCGAACGCCGCCGGCATATCGGCCGTGAAGCCCTTGTTCACGACCAGGGAGTCGATGATTTCTGCCGGAAACAGGTCGAGCGGCACGACGTTGCGCGTCAGATCGGGCGAAGGCACGTAAGCGCCGTTCACCGTCGTGCTCGAGTAGCGCTCACCCAGTCCGCGCACGTAGATGAACTTGTCGCTCACGAGAGTGACGCCGGGCAAGCGGCGCAGCGCCAGGGAAACGGTGCTGTCTCCCACGCGGCTGATCTGCTCGGCGCCGAGCAGATCGACCACGACCTCGTGCTCGAGCCGCTCCTGCATGACATCAGTTGCAGCCGAACGTTGGCGCGCCGTGACGACGACTTCTTCCGTTACCTTTTGCGCGGCCAAGCTCACGGGCTCGGCGGCGTTCGGCGGGGCTTCCTGAGCGATGACTGAAGCTGGATGTGTAGCGACGAGCGCGGTGCAGACGCCGAGCGCCGTGCCGATCGCGTCGCGTAGTGGGATCTTCATTGTTCGATGACCCTCGCCACTCGGGTGGCGAATCGAAAAGTTTTGGATCGAAGTGTTCACGAGGAGCGCAGGGGCGCGGCCAGGCCGCGCACCCCCGCGATCAGCGTTACTCGAACCACAGCGGCTGCCCGCGATTGTCAGGATGCAGGCCGTACGTCCAACCGGCCGTCCAATCGTTCGCGCGAGTGACAGCACCGATCTGCTGGTCAGCAGAGCCCACCGTGAAAGGCGTTCCCGTCGCGTCGGCAAATTCGGTGGCGGTGTAGAACGTGCCCGGCTCGAGCACGCGCACGTTGGCATTCTTCGGATCCGCGATGATCACGTTGCCGGCGTTGAAGCCGTAGTTCGCTCCATTCGTGCTCGGGTTCGCGCCGTTCACCCAGTCGGCGAGTGGATCGCCGTTTGCGAAATCGCCCTTGGTGGCTTCTTCGCAGGCCACGATGGTGTCGTTCACGGTCGAATCGCCCGCCGCCGCGAAGGCGAGCGAAGCGTCGCTCTCGATCTCGACACACTCGTTCGATGCGTCGGGGCCGTAGCCGGCGAACACGATGCTGTCTACGAGCTGCACGAGCGCGCCCTGCCGGAAGAGCAATCCTTCCGACTCGCCGTGCGTGCCGCCATCGAAGCTCGAAGGAATGCAGGTGAGCCTTCGAATGGTCGGATTGCTGATCGGCGCAGTGTCGAACGCCTCGCCCTCGTTCGTGCGTGCTTCGCCGATATTGTCCGCTTCGATGCAGCGGTTGCCGTTAAGGGCCGGATGAATCACGAGCGCATTCTCGATCGTCCCCACGTAGCCGTCGGAGTAGTCGATCGAGTCGTCGCGCACGTAGAGCGCGACGAAGTTCCTGACGTTCACCGCACCGCCGAAGAACTCGATGCCGTCGTCATAGGTGCTGTAGACCTCGAGGTTCTCCACCACGGTGCCCGACCCGACGGCGTTGAACGTCACGCCGTTCAGTTCGTTGCCGGGGGCGACCTCGAAGCCGGTGTGCTTGACCACGACGTAGCGCAGGATCCCCGAGCTTTCCTCGTTGTCGTTGCCGCCGTAATTGGAAGGCTGGCCCTCGGAGACGACATGGCACTGATCGGCGGCACGCTCCGCGTCCGAGCAATTGTTCGTGATGCCGTTGCCATTGATGACGATTCCGCCCCATTGCTGCACGTCTTCGGGCCCGATTGTTCCGGCGACCGCATCGGTGTAGGAAGTGAACGTGATCGGAGCATCCGCCCTGCCGTCGGCGATGATCTGCGAACCCCGATTGATCAGCACGTAGTCGGCCGGATCGGTGAAGGCGATCGTGTTGCCGGCCTCGATCGTGAGGGTCGGCCCTTCGCCACCGGCCGGCGCCTGGCTGGTGACGTTCTGACCGACGGCCAGCCCGCCCTCGAAGATGTGCACGCCCTCGATGAGCGGGATGGTGAGATCGACCGTCAGCGGATTGGCGAGACTGACGAACGTCGCGGAATAGGTGCAGTTGGTCCCGTCGTAGGTTCCCTGGCGCACGACTCCATCGGCGGTCGTGTATTGCGCACACGGATTGGGCCCATTGTTACCGCCGTTGTCGCCTCCATTGTTCCCGCCGTTGTCGACGGAGTTGTCTATCGTGCTCACGCCAAGATCGACGTCTCCGCCACTGCAGCCGGTCAGGCTCGCCAACAACGCGGTGGCGGCCACGAGTTTCTTCAAGGTCATCGACGGGTCTCCCAGGTTCAGATCAGAGTCGAGCGACATGCGAGCGCTCGGGTCGACCGCCGGGCGTCAACGGCGCCGGCGGTTTTCTTGTGGGAGAAAGGTAGGGTGACTCTCTTACGGTGCGGCTACAGGAAAGTGACGTTCCTGTGAAGGCCGAGCGTAAAAGGTATTTTCAGTGCCCGGCGGCTGCGAGCTCTTCGCGTTGAATGACGCGAGACGGCGGGAAATGACAAGTGAACGTGCTGCCGCGACCTTCCTTGCTTTCGATCGCGAGCGTCCCTCCATGGCGTTGCACGGCATGTTTGACGATAGCGAGGCCCAGCCCCGAGCCTCCCTGCGAGCGGGCGCGGCCTTCGTCGACGCGATAAAAACGTTCGGTCAACCGCGGAATGTGTTCGGGTGCAATACCGACGCCGGTGTCGCGCACCGACAGGTGCGCTCCTGAGGCATCCGTCCACCACCTGAGGACGATCTCTCCGTCGGGCGGCGTGTACTTGAGCGCATTGGAGAGCAGATTCGAGCAGATCGAGTGGATCTCAGGCTCGCTCCCGAGGAGCCGCGCGTCGCTCTCGATTTTCAGCTCCACGCGCCTCGGCGCCTGCGCGATCGCCTCTTTGCGCAGCAGGGCAAGAATGCCGGCCACGTCGACCGGCTGCTCATTGACGGGCTCGGCGCTTTCCAGCTTCGAGAGCTCGAGCAGACTCGCGATGATCGTGCTCATGCGCTCGGCTTGCCGGCGCATCTCCTGCACGGGCTCGCTCCACGCCGGGTCGAGCTTGGCCTCCTCAGCGAGCGCATCGAGATAGCCCGTGATCACGGTGAGCGGAGAGCGCAGCTCGTGCGAAGCGTTGGCGACGAAGTCCTTGCGCATGGACTGAAGCTGCTGCTCGCGGCTCACGTCGCGCACGAGCAGCAGATGCCGCTCGCCCGTTTCCGTCCTGACCAGGTGGAAAGACAGCCAGCGATTGGCGTCTCCAGCATCCTGCACGACGACGCCCTCGGACGGCGTGCCGCCTTGCATGTACTCGACGAACTGGGGATTGCGCACCAGGTTCTCGATGCGAATGCCGAGATCGCGCTTGCGCCTCAAGCCCAGCCACTGGGCGGCCAGGCGGTTGAACCACAGGATGTCGTGCTCGGGGCCGAGCAGCACCGCCCCTTCCGGCATCGCGCTCGTCAGTCGACGGAATTCCCGCAAGAGGACCGCGACGCGGGCGCGATGAAACTGTTTGCGGCGATAGAGGCGGCTCACGATCGCGACCACCTCGCCCCAGGGGCCGCTCACGTCGGGCGGTGGCTCGAGGCGGCGAAGCCGTACCCAGCGCTCGAAGCGCAACAGATTCCAGAGCTGGACGCCGCAGTAGATTCCGAGCGCGACCGCGAAAGCGAGCGCCACGCGCCCGAGCGCGAGCCCGACGATGAGCGCGCCGAGCAGAAGGAGCCCCAGCCGGGACAGCGCTTGCCACCCGACCTGCGAGATCAAAACCTACTCCGCGCGCGTGGAGAACCGGTAGCCCGAGCCCCGGACCGTCTGAATGAACCGGTCGTATCCGAACGCTTCGAGC
Organism: Steroidobacteraceae bacterium; assembly: GCA_036381695.1. Taxonomy (GTDB): domain Bacteria; phylum Pseudomonadota; class Gammaproteobacteria; order Steroidobacterales; family Steroidobacteraceae; genus Steroidobacter. The sequence goes on along the minus strand of DASVCI010000171.1, from coordinate 31,760 downwards.
GCCTTGCGCAAGCGACGAATGTGCACATCGACCGTGCGCTCCTCGACATAAACGTTGCCGCCCCAGACGCGATCCAGCAATTGAGCGCGACTGTACACTCGCTCCGGATGCGTCATAAAGAACGATAGCAGACGATACTCCGTCGGGCCGAGCGGCACGACCCTCTCGCCCGCCATCACGCGGTGCCCCGCAGCGTCGAGCACGAGGCCTTCGGCCTCGATCCGGTCCTCGGCATTCGCGCTGGAGACGCGCCTCAACACGGCATTGATGCGCGCCAGGAGCTCGCGCGGCGAGAACGGCTTGGTGACATAGTCGTCCGCGCCTCCCTCGAGCCCCGTGATCTTGTCGTGCTCATCCGCGCGCGCCGTCAGCATGATGATCGGCAACTCCTGTGTGTCCTTGTCGCGTTTCAGGGCGCGCGTGAGCTCGAGGCCGCTCGTGTCTGGCAGCATCCAGTCGATCAGCACGAGATCCGGCCTTTTATCCGCGATGGCCGCGCGGGCGCTGCTCACATCGGAGGCCTCGCGCACTTCGAAGCCGCCGCGACGCAATCCGAACGCGATCATCTCGCGGATCGGCCGTTCGTCTTCGACGACGAGGATCTGCTTGGCTGCCATGCGTTTGGGGAAGTCCTCGGGCACGGTGAGGGTGGCTTCATTACAGCAACCCATTATTACAGTCCGATTAAACGCGCGCGGCACGTGTCACAGTCTCGTAATGGCTCCTGCCCGCATTACGGGCTCCTTACGGTCACGACATTGTCTCGCAAATAGACCGGCTCGGCTTGCGAAGCCGGTTTTCCGCGCCCTGCGATGAGCTCGGGCGCGGCCAGCCGCGCGATCTCGCGCGCATGCGGCAAGGCTTTTTCGTGCACTCTCGCGGCAGGCCGCAGGGCTTTCAACTGCGAATAGCTCGCAAACCCCGTTCCTGCCAGCACGCCTGCCTCGTCAGGCTCGACTTGCTCCGGCCGGTCGAGCCGCTCGGCGCCGATTGGCTCGACCAGTCCCGTTGCCGAAGAGCACTGGAACAAGCCCCAGTAGACCTCTCCCATCCGCGCATCCATGCACACCAGAACCCGCTCATCGACCGCAGCGACTTGCTGCGCCACGGCGGCGAGATCGGAAACTCCGACGCACGGGAGCCTCGTCCCCAGCGCCAACCCCTGCACGACGCCGATGGCGATGCGCACTCCGGTGAAAGCGCCCGGCCCGCGCCCGTATGCAAGACCGTCGAGATCGCCGAGTTTTACGTCCGCCTCGCGCAAGACCGAATCGATCATCGGCAGGATGAGCTCGGCGTGTCCGCGCGGCGTATCGACGCTGCGTTCGATCATGACGTCGCGGACAAGCAGCGCGACCGAGCACCGCTCCGTCGCAGTATCGAGTGCAAGGATCTTCATGAAGCGGCTCGCTTGCCGGCGGGCGCCTGCGACAGGCCGGCTCGTGCGAGCTGAGCGGCCAGGAAGGCCTCGACGTCCCTCAGCTCGGTGGTGCGAGGCATCGGCGGAATGCTGTCGAGGAAGATGCGTCCGTACGCCCGGCTGTGCAGGCGCTCGTCACACAGCACGATGACTCCGAAATCGTTCGCATCGCGTACGAGCCTGCCCACGCCTTGCTTGAGCGCGATCACCGCCTGTGGGATCTGCTCCTCGAAGAACGCGTTGCCGCCGCGGCGCTCGATGGCCTCGAGCCGCGCCTTGAGCACCGGATCGTCGGGCGCGGCGAATGGAAGCTTGTCGATGACGACCACGCACAAGGCCGGCCCCTTGACATCGACGCCTTCCCAGAAGCTGCTGGTCCCGAGCAGGACGGCATTGCCATGCTTGCGGAATTTTCTGAGCAGCACTTCGCGCGGCGCATCGCCTTGCACGAGAATCGGGAATGGCAGCACCGGACCCAGCCGCTCGAGGAGGATGGTCGCCGCTTCACGCAACGCCCGATGACTCGTGAACAAGAGAAACGCGCGCCCGCCGCTCGCGCGCAAGACGGGCAACGCGGTTTCGATCACTTGTTGAGTATGGCGGCGCGAGGACGGTGGATCGAGCCCCAGCGGCAAATAGAGCAGCGCCTGCCGCTCGTAGGTGAACGGACTGCCGAAGCGCGCGGTGCTCGCCTCTCTCATGCCGACCCGACGCATGAAATGCTCGAAGCTGTCGCCGACAGCAAGCGTGGCCGACGTGCAGATCCACGCGCTCGCGTGAGCTTCGATGAGCGCGCCCAACTGCTCGGCCACGTCGATCGGCACGTAGTGAAGCGACACACCCTGCGAACCGATTTGAGCCCAGCGCACATTGGCGGTGTCTTCGGCCGTCTGCTCGCGAGTGAGGGCCTGTAAACGAAAGCGCAATTCCGTCGCTCGCCTGCGCAACGCGGCGAGTGCCGCCTGATCCCGGGCCGGCTCTGCGAGCGCCGCACACAGCTCATCGAGCACGCTCCCCAGCCGATCGAGCGACTCGAGCAGCGCCACCGGCCAGTCCTTGAACTCGCAGCGCTCGCGCCGCGCGCGTAGCGCATCCTCCAGATCGTGCGCGCATCGCTCGAGCGTCTGAGCGAACGAGGCCGGCAGGTGGACCGCGGCGCCGCTCAACATCAGCTCCGCCGCAAGATCCTTCGAGAGCGCCTGGAGCTGTCGAGTGGACACCGTGAAGCCGAGGAACATGGCCGCGACTTCCGGCAACTGATGCGCCTCGTCGATGATGATCGCATCCGCCCCTGGAAGCAGATCGCCGAAGCCCTCCTCCTTGAGCACGAGGTCCGCCATCAGCAGGTGATGATTGACGATCACCACGTCGGCGGCCTGCGCTTCACGTCGCGCCTGCACGAGGTGGCAGCGCTCGAACGCCGGGCAATCCTGCCCCAGGCAATTGTCGCGAGTCGAAGTCACCCACGGCCACACAGGATGAGCGTCGCTCAGTTGAGCCAGCTCCGCGATATCGCCTCTGCGCGTGACATACGACCATTCGCGCACCTTGGGTAAAGCGGTCGCCACGTCCTTTCGCAGGCCTCGGGCACTCGCTTGCTGCTCGGCCAGCTCGAGCCTGTGCAGACACAGGTAGTTCGCGCGCCCTTTGAGCAAGGCGACGCGCACCGGCCGCCCGATTGCCGCAGCCACGGTGGGAAGATCGCGATGAAACAGTTGGTCCTGGAGATTGCGCGTGCCCGTCGACACTATGGTGCGACGGCCCGAAAGCAGCGCCGGCACCAGATACGCGAACGTTTTACCTGTGCCCGTGCCGGCCTCGACGATCAAACGCCCGCGATCGTGCAGCGCGCGCTCCACTTGCTGCGCCATCGCAATCTGCTCGGGGCGCGTCGCAAAGCCCGGAATCGTCGCGGCGAGCGGGCCATGCGGGCCGAACAGCTCTTCGAGATCACTCATTGCTTCCATCCCTGCCTTTCGTGCTGTCCCTGGCCGCTCACTGAAACACCGCCTGGAAGCGCATCAACGCGCTGGCGCCCGGCGCGAGCGGATTGCGCAGCTGCCAGCGGATATGAGTGTACTTGGCGGCAGCGCGCCCGCCTCCTTCGCGCTCCAATTCTTCCTCGCTGACGAACGTCTGGCCTCCATCGATCGAGAGCGTGACGATCACGCCCGGCCCCGAAGCCGAGCCCGGCACGTAGACCGTATTCGCGGGGACGCGCTGAATGACGACGACATTGGGCGCGAACGTAGGCGCGGGGTTCGTCACACGCAGCGTGTAATAGATCACTTGCCCCTGCGCGAGCACGCGCGCGGGCACGAAGCGATACACCTCGCGTCCGGGCGTAGTGCTCACGTTCTCACGCACTTCGGCGACCAATTCCGTTTGGATCTCGGGCCCTTCATCCGCTCGCGCGAGGAGCCCGACCGCGACCGATGCAACCGCCAGAGCGACGGGGCGCCAGGTGCGAAACCTCAGGAACCGTTGAGGCATCGTTCGCATTCTAGTGTAGATTCCGCAGCGCAGCACCCTGTCGCGCTCGTGGCCCTGCGAGCCCTCACGGGCTACTGCGCCGACCGGCACGGGACATAAGCCCGGGCGAGCCGCGCGGTCCCAGGACGGCCGTCGGGCAATTCCGGGTCGGGCCGGTATAATCGCGCGTCTCGGTTCGGCTGCGTCGTGCGTCTTGCAGGGGTGCGAGCGCCGCTTCACTTCTGGAGGATGCTGTCTCAATGACCACGTCGAATGCGTCGCTTAAGAGCTGGGTTGAATCCGTAGCACGACTCACCCAGCCGGCCTCGATCCACTGGTGCACCGGCTCCGAGGCCGAGTACGCGAGCCTGATCGGAGCGATGCTGGCGAGCGGCGATCTTATCAAGCTCAACCAGGAGACCCATCCCAACTGCCACCTGCACCGGTCCGATCCCTCGGACGTGGCTCGCGTCGAGCACCTGACGTTCATCTGCACGCGCAACCGCGACGATGCGGGGCCGAACAATCTGTGGATGGATCCGGAAGAAGCGCACCGCAAGCTCGATGGGCTGTTCGAGGGCTCGATGCGCGGGCGCACGATGTATGTCGTGCCCTACTGCATGGGCCCGATCGACTCGCCCTTCTCCCGCTGCGGCGTCGAGATCACCGACAGCCCGTATGTCGTGGCCAACATGCGCATCATGACGCGCATGGGCGAGGCGGCCCTGCGTCGCATCGAGCGCGACGGCACGTTCGTCAAGGGCCTGCACTCGATCGGCGACCTGAACCCCGACAGGCGCTTCATCATGCACTTCCCCGAGGAGCTCACGATCAAGAGCATCGGCTCGGGCTACGGCGGCAACGCGCTCCTCGGCAAGAAATGTCACGCCCTCAGAATCGCGAGCTGGCAGGCGCGCGAGGAAGGCTGGCTCGCCGAGCACATGCTCATCATGGGCCTCGAAAGCCCCGAAGGCCGCACACATTACATCGCGGCCGCCTTCCCCTCCGCCTGCGGCAAGACCAACCTCGCGATGCTCGTTCCGCCCGCCTCCATGCCGGGCTGGAAGATCTGGACCATCGGCGATGACATCTGCTGGCTGCATCCGGGCCCGGACGGGCAGCTGCGCGCGATCAATCCCGAATCCGGCTATTTCGGCGTGGTGCCTGGCACCAACCCCAAGACCAATCGCAACGCCTTCGAGATGATCCGGCGCGACACGATCTTCACCAATGTCGCGCTCACCGCCGACTACCAGCCCTGGTGGGAGGGGCTCGATGAAGGCAAGCCCGTGGTCGACTGGCAGGGCCGGCCGTATCAGGCGGGCAATGGTCCGGCCGCTCACCCGAACTCGCGCTTCACCGTCTCGGCGAAGCAGAACCCGATTTATTCGCCGCATGCGGATGCGCCCGAAGGCGTGCCGATTTCAGCGATTCTCTTCGGCGGGCGTCGCCGCGAGGTCGCGCCCTTGGTCTACGAAGCCCGCAACTGGAGGCACGGCGTGCTCGTCGGAGCCGGCATGGCCTCCGAGACGACCGCCGCAGCCGTCGGCCAGATGGGCGTGGTTCGTCGTGACTCGATGGCGATGAAGCCGTTCTGCGGCTACAACTTCGGCGACTACTGGCGTCACTGGCTGTCGTTCGAGCACAAGGTGCCGAAGCTCCCGCGCATCTTCCACGTCAACTGGTTCAGGCAGGATGCGAACGGCCGCTTCATGTGGCCGGGGTTCGGCGAGAACCTGCGCGTGCTGCGCTGGATCGCCGAGCGTTGCGAAGGAAAGGTCGATGCCGTCGAGACGCCGATCGGCTACGTGCCGCGCAAGGAAGATCTCGATCTCAAGGGGCTCAGCCTCGGGGAGGAGACGCTCGATGCCCTGCTCGCGATCGATCCGGCCGCGTGGCGCCAGGAGATGGAATCGATCGGCCGCTACCTCGATGAATTCCGCGATCGCGTGCCCGCTGAGTTGAGGGACGAGCACCGCGCCGTCGTGCAAGGGCTGGGCTAGGAAAGCCCACCTGCTGCGGCGACTTTATTCCTCGCAGACGTAGCGGAGCGTCAGGGTGGAGTTCGCTTCGGGTACGCGCCCGAAGCCGATCACGCCCTCTCCCGTGAGCTGCATCGAATCCCGGCGCACGAACGCTTCCTCTCCATCGCGCGTGGTCACGAACGTACCGTTCGTGCTCTGATCGATCAGCAGGAACTTGTTGCGGCTGACCTCGATCCGCGCGTGCAGGCGCGAGATCAGGTTGCCCTTCACGACGATGTCGTTCTCCTCGGCCCGGCCGATGGTGACGAGGCCGCGCTGCTCATCGAGCACCATTTCCTGTCCCTGGAACTTGAGCCTGAGCCGGCGCGGGCGCTGCTTCTCGCGCGCGAGCGCGCCGAGCGCAATCGCGGGCAGCATGCTCGTGGCGTCCTCCTTCTGCCAGAGCACCTCGTAGATCTCGTCCTCGCTGGTCTTGCCCTTCAGCGTCGCCACGTCGATCTGGCGCACGGCCGACTGCCATTCGGGGGCGAGGCGCTGCACCATGGCGCCCGTCACCATGATCTGGCCGGCCTTGGCCTGACTGGTCATGCGGTTGGCCGTGTGGACGGCGGCGCCGAAGATGTCCCGGTTCTCGAGCACCACCGGCCCGAAGTGCCCGCCGATGCGGATCGCGATCGGCTGCCCTTCGACCTTGAGCTCGGAATGGATGCGGATGTCGTGCTGCATGCGGCTCGCGGCGTTCAACGCATCGTTGGCGGTGGGGAACGTCGCCATGATCTCGTCGCCGATGGTCTTGATGACCGTGCCGTGATTCTGCTCGGTCGCCGCCCGCATGATCTCGACGCAGGTCAAGACCATGTCGCGGGCCCGCAAGTCGCCCATGACTTCGTAGATCCTCGTGCTGCCGACCACGTCGGCAAACAGGATCGCAAGCTCGATGTCCTTACCCATGACCGCCGGGCCGCTCAAAGGCGGGACGACCCGCAGCGGTGCTGTTCGTGGGCTTCTTGCAGTCGATGAGCTTGGATGGGAGGCATCGTGTTCTTCCACCTCGTACGAGCGCCTGCGCTCACAGAGCAGGATCGGACGCGCGCCGTCATCGCATTCCCGCGAGGACCGCTCGAGCGGGTTGCGATGAGCCTCGCCGCACGTTAGCGTCTTGCGTCCCTGCGGCAGGCGTCTCCGGCGCGCCCGGCTGCCGGGGCGCGTTGGCATTATACATACAACGCGACATAACTCGCCTCAGCTCAATGCCGGCACCCGACGAGGAGTTTCCGATGTCCATGGCTTCAAGGGCCGCTCTTTCCTTCTTTCTGGCTTGCGGCGCGCTCGCGATGGCGCCCGCCGTACATGCGCAATGGAGCGAACAGCAACTGGCGAACGCCGCGGCCCTGCGCGATCACGCAGCATCCGGCACCCAGGCCTACGACCACTTGACTTCACTGGTCACGGAGGTCGGGCCGCGCCTGGCAGGCTCGAGCGGCGATACCGCCGCCGTGCGCTGGGCGATGAACAAGCTGGCGCGCCTTGGTTTCTCGAACGTCCGCAGCCAGGACGTGCTCGTTCCCCGGTGGGTTCGCGGTGAGGCGCAAGTGACACTGCTCTCCTCTCCCGCGCAACCGCTCGTCGCCCTGGCGCTCGGCGGAAGCGTAGGAACGCCGGAAGAAGGCATCGAGGCCCAGGTCATCGAGGTCGCCTCGCTCGAAGCGCTCGAGGCGCTCAAGCCCGAGGCGGTGCGGGGCAAGATCGTCTTCATCAATCAACGTATGGAGCGCGCCCGCGATGGCAGGGGGTACGGCGCGACGGTACGCAATCGCACACAAGGCGCGAGCGCAGCCGCCGATCTCGGCGCGGTGGCAATCGTCATCCGCTCCCTCGGCACCTCGGACAACCGGATTGCTCACACCGGCACTGTGTCGTATCGCGTGGACGCTCCCCGCATCCCCGCCTTCGCGATCTCCAATCCCGATGCGGATCAGCTTGCAAGACACTTGAAAGCGGGCAAGCCGGTGCGTCTGCACGTGAAGTCCACTTCACGCGAATTGTCACCTGCCTGGTCGGCAAACGTGATCGGTGAGATTCCGGGGCGTGAGCGCGCCAACGAGATCGTGCTGCTTGGCGCGCACCTGGATTCCTGGGATCCCGGTCAAGGCGCACTGGATGACGGCGCGGGCGTCGCAATAGTCATGGAAGCGGCGCGACTGATTGCAGGGCTGAAGGAGCGTCCGGCGCGAACGATACGCGTCGTGCTGTTCGCCAACGAGGAGTTTGGCCTTTCCGGTGCACGCGAGTACGCGAGGCTCGCCGGCGATGAAGTCGCGCGTCACGTCATTGGCATGGAGTCGGATCTCGGCGCGGGGCCAGTATGGCGCGTTCAGTCGCAAGTCGCGGCCGAGGCCCTCCCGGCCATCGATAAGATCCGCGCGGTGCTCGCTCCGCTCGGCATCGAATCAGGAAGCAACAGTGCGCACGGAGGCGCGGACTTGAGCCCGCTGCGCGAGCTTGGCATGCCGGTGCTCGATCTGTCGCTGGATGCAACGCAATACTTCGACGTCCACCACACGATCAACGACACGTTGGACAAAGTGGATCGCAAGGCGCTCGACCAGTCCGTCGCCGCGTTCGCCGTGGCCGCTTATCTCAGCGCAACGAAGGACGGCGACTTTGGCCGGATCGGCTCCTCGGAGCCAACCGCCCAGGGTGTGTCGAAAGGACACTAGCCGGGATCCTCGGCCTTCGGCATCGTCGCTGCACACGGCGCGCGCAGGCGCCGGTGCAAGCGAAGCGGCAGGTCATCACGGGCACGAAGCCGTAGACGATCGGTGTCCTGGGTTTGTCGCTCCTTGCCGCACCAGCATGCGACTGGCGCGCAGCCACCGAGCCTAACCTCTTCATCGCGCTCGGTGGATTGCGCGGCAGCCCGCGCTGGTGCCTCGAGGCTACGACTGGGCGCCGCACAACAAGCTCGGTTCGCCACCGTGCATCCGGTGGACGCTTGGTTCACGTTCCAGCTTTGCCAGAGTCAGAAACCGAGCCGTCGTCTGATTGCGTTCTTCTCCGGGAGCGACAGCACCACGGGCGGCACGATCGGCTGGCCGTCGCCGGCGAAGAACGGCGACGGCTTCACCTTGCCCGTCACGAAACCCTTGAGGATGAAGGGCAGCACGATCCTGAATGCGTTGAAGTCGATCTTTTCGGCGGTGCGGCCCGGCGGTGTGGCCCTCGCGAACCGACCCATGATGCGGCTTCTGACGCCACCAAGAGTTCTCTCCAGATAGCCTGAGTCCTTCACGGTGAACACCCGGTGCACGATCCCCACCCAGGGGAAGCCGGGATTCGCGTTTGCGACGGGCGTGTTGCAACAGCCGGCGTACCAGCGATGCAAGCCCTTGGGAGACAGGCGCAGACATTTGAGGGCTTCGCGTCCCGCAACGATCTCGATCTGTGCCGGATACACTGGCACGACTTCCGTGCCGCCCGCAGAATCCAGCAGGTCCGCCCGATTCAGATGATGCGCGAACACCTGGCAATCGTCGCAATAGCAAACGAGCCGCCCCGGCGTCCCTCCCGGGAAGTTGTCTATCCGCGCCCGGAAGGTGCCGCACTCGCATTGAATCTCCATAGCCGCCCTCTTTCTCATTGCCCCATGTTCGAGTGAGGTCCGATACACCGACCGGAGCTCTGGTGGGGCGTCTCGGGCGCAGAGAGCCCGTCAGGCGGCGGCCGTCACGATGCGAAGGCTTTCGATGAGAACGTCCTCGTTCGCGGCCGGATGAGCGGATCGCTCGGAAAGGAACCGACGCCACGAGCGCACACGAGGAAGTCCCGCATAGAGCCCTTGAATGTGACGCACCATCGCCCGCAAGCGATGACCTTCCGCAAGGCGAGCACGCACGTACGGGATGTAACGCTGGATGATTTCCTCGCGCGCGGGGAGCTCCCATTGCGGATCTGCGATCGCGCGATGCAGTAACGCGAGCAGATACGGATTGTGATACGCCTCGCGCCCTATCATGACGCCGTCGAAAATCCCGAGGTGCTCCCTGACTTCCTCCAGCGTCTTCACGCCGCCGTTGACCACCAGCGTGAGCTGGGGGAAGTGCTCTCGCACGCTCCTCGCGACGTCGTACTGCAAAGGAGGAATCTCGCGGTTCTCCTTTGGGCTCAATCCGTTGAGCACCGCGCGACGCGCGTGGATGACGAACACCTCACAGCCGGCCTCCGCAACCGTCGAAACGAATCGCAACAGGAACTCGTGTCCGTCCGTCACTGTGTGCGGCATCGGCTCGATGCCTATGCGGCACTTGACCGTCACAGGAATCTCGACGGCCTCGCGCATCGCGCGCACGCAGTCCGCCACCAATTCGGGCTCGGCCATGAGGCAGGCTCCGAACCGCCCGCTCTGGACGCGATCGCTCGGGCATCCGCAATTCAGATTGATTTCCTTGTAGCCGAACTCGGCTCCCAAGCGCGCCGCCCGGGCGAGCTCTTCGGGATTGCTCCCGCCGAGCTGCAGCGCCACCGGATGCTCCGCCGCGTCGAAGGCCAGCAAGTGTTCGGCATCTCCGCGGACGAGCGCCGCCGCAGTGATCATTTCCGTATACAGCAACGCGCTCGGACTCAGCAGCCGCAGGAAATAGCGGCAATGCCTGTCCGTGTAGTCCATCATGGGCGCGACGGACACGCGGCGATCCAGGGAATCGCGCGCGCCTTCGCTTGAAATGCCTGCATTTCCGAGGTTTCCCATGCGCGGCGTTACTGCGGGATGTCAGCCAAATTCCGGCAAGTTTATCGCTCGCCCCTCGCGCGTCCTAGCCGCCGATCACCTGCCTTCGCTGCTCTCCTCGAGCACTTCCGGGGGACGATTCATGCCTCCCTCATACCGACTCGTCATTCGATGTCGTGCAACAGCGATTCCCTGCGCTCGAGCTCCAAGTTGGCAATTCCGACGAATCGGAGATCATCGTTGGCGGTGGGATCGTCCTCGTGCCCCTGGCAGGTCAGCGCGATCGTATAGTCACCGGCTGGCAGGGCATCCAGGAAATAGCCGAACGTGCCTGCTGTATCGAGATCAGCGATCGCACTGGCGAACGGCTCGGGCTCCGTTCCATCCACGTCATCGGGCGTAATGTCGCGGCCCGTGAACAAGTAGACGGCGCCTCCTTCGAGCAGGGAGTCGCCTTGAGGACAGGCGGCCGTGATCGCGCCTGAAATCTGCCCGGCCTCGCCGCTCGATACCGCGCGCAACACGGGAACCAGGCTGTACTCGTCCTGCTCGTCATCGAAACGCAGCGACTGTCTGAGCTCGAGCGTCAGCGTGAAAGATTCGTCGCTGTCCTCGTCGTCCTCGATACTGAAGCTGACGTCAGCATAGTCCCCCTCTGCGGGAACGAGCGGGAATTCCGTCCCCTCGAGAAGCGTCACGAATCCATTGTCATCGTCTTCCAGGATCAATCGGATGCCCGTGTACGTCCCTTCAGGCAATTCTTCATCGGTGAAGAGACGAAATGCATCGCCGTCCACGACCTCCATGAGGTCGATCAGCTCGGGCTCCGTGAACTCGAGCCTTCGAGTGTCGCCGCCGCTTCTGCGGAACTCCACTCCGGCGAGCGTGACGGCCACTTGCTGGACCTCAGGATCGGCCGGTGGCGCGCTGATCAGGTCCACGGTCACCTGCCCTTCGCACCCGGCAAGCAGGATCGCCGACATGGCGGCGCTGTACGCGCCCAGACGCGCATTCAGAAAATGGTTGAGCACCAGTCCTCCACGATCGGAGTCGACCCCTCAGATGTAACGCATGGCATGGTACGCCGTGCACGCTACATCGCGAAATCGTCGCCGCTCCGACCGGCTCCTGCGCAATTGGCGCACAAGCGCCTCGCTGCGCGAGTGCGCTATCGTCTTGCGATGAAGAAGGCGCGCAGCATTGCGCCGCACTCCTCGGCCATGACGCCGCCTTCGCAGTCGATGCGATGATTGAGTGATGGATGCTGCACGATGTTGAAGACAGTGCCGGCCGCCCCGGCGCGCGGGTCAGTCGCCGCATAGACCAGGCGCTTCACGCGGGAGTGAACCATCGCGCCGGCGCACATCGGGCATGGCTCCAGCGTGACATATAAAGTCGTATCGAGAAGTCGATAGGTCGCAAGGCGCTCGGCCGCCGCGCGCAAAGCGACGATTTCCGCGTGAGCCGTCGGATCGTTCGTGCTGATCGGCCGGTTCCATCCTTCGCCGACGATCACTCCGTCTTTGACGAGGACGGCGCCCACCGGCACTTCCCCCGCACGCTCCGCCTCACGCGCGAGCTCGAGCGCGCGCGTCATGAATGTAAAGTCCTGCGATTCAGCCATGGAAGGGAGGCCACGAAGGCATTCGTTGCGAGTCACCGGGAGCGTGTGAAGTCTCAGAGGATACTGGATCGATCGGGACTGGATCGACGTCCGCAATCGCGCTTCAAACGATCCTCTCATCAGATGCGCAGCGCATGCAGGTCGCAACGTGTCGGTGAGGGTCGGCTGGCGATTCCGAATCCCTTGGAAGGACAGGCGGCGAGTTCTCTTGCCTTCATATTTATCGTTTCTCGACCAGGTCGATTTGTAGCCGCAATTGCGCGATGTCAATTTGCATCTTGACGTCCAATACGGACGACCGTATTAATTCCCCATGGCAAGACCCTCTCATCGCGACCGGATTCTGGAAGCTGGCCTTAAGGTCATGTTTCGCAAAGGTTATGTCGGCTCGGGCGTGCGCGATATCGTGGCCGAAGCGTCGGCTCCCCAGGGCTCCTTCACCAACCACTTCCGCTCGAAAGAGGACTTCGCCCGCGAGGTTCTCGACCGTTACTTCGACCACGTCAAAGGGCTCGTCGCGCAGGCGCTTGGCGACCCGAAGCTGTCGCCGCGCGATCGACTGAAGCGATATCTCGACATCATCACCAAGCGTCTCGAAGCGGACGGTTTCACTCGCGGCTGCCTGATCGGCGATTTCAGCCTGGAAGCCGCTCCGCAGAGCGAGATGCTTCGCGAACGGCTTGCCGCCATCTTCCTGGAGTGGCGCGCGCCCTTTGCTGCCTGCATTGCGCAGGCGCAGGCCGCTGGCCAGATCGCGAAAACGTTTGCTCCCGACGATCTCGCCGAATTCCTGCTGGCCTCGTGGGAGGGCGCGATCCTCCGCATGAAAGTCACGCGCAACGGCGAGCCTCTCGAACGCTTCAAGCGTGTGGCCTTCGCCACCGTCTTCAAGGAGCCCCCACGATGATCCCGGATGTCACGCTGCCGCATATATCCGTACTCGGCTCGACAATGGCGTATCGCGAGGCGAGGCGACCAGGCACGCCGCTTGCCCTCTTCCTGCACGGCAACCCGACCTCGTCCTACATCTGGCGCAACATCATTCCCCGCGTTGCGCCGGTCGCACATTGCATCGCTCCCGACTTGATCGGCTTCGGCCAGTCCGGAAAACCGGATATCGAGTACCGATTCGAGGATCATGTCCGCTATCTCGATGCCTTCCTCGACGCGTCCGGAATCACATCGGCTTATCTCATTGCGCAGGATTGGGGAAGCGCCCTCGCCTTCCATCTGGCGGCGCGCCGGCCCGACTTCGTCCGCGGCCTCGCCTTCATGGAATTCATCCGGCCGATGCCGACCTGGGATGACTTCGGCCAGGGGGTGCGTCGCGAGACCTTCCGGAAGTTCAGAACGCCGGGTGAAGGCGAAAAGATGATCCTCGAGGGGAATGCCTTCGTCGAACGCGTGTTGCCCGGCTCGGTCAAGCGCAAATTGACCGAGGAAGAAATGGCTGTCTATCGCAGCCCGTTTCCGACGCCGCAATCGCGGCGGCCGCTCTGGAGGCTGCCCAACGAGCTACCGATTGCGGGCGAGCCGGCCGACGTTTACTCCACTCTGGAGCGAGCGCATGAAGCGCTCAAAGCTTCAGAGTATCCGAAGCTGCTGTTCGTCGGTGATCCAGGCGCGCTGATCTCGCCGGCCTTCGCCGAGCAGTTTGCGGCAAGCCTCAAGAACTGTCGCCTCGTGCATCTCGGCCCAGGCGCGCACTACCTTCAGGAAGACCATCCGGAGACGATCGGCAGCACCGTTGCAGCCTGGATCGCCGAGCTTGAAGGAGCTCAGCGTCACGAAGCCGCACTTACAGCGTAACGGTGCCCTCCCTCACTCCCACTCGATCGTGGCGGGAGGCTTGCCAGAGATGTCGTAGGTCACACGGGAGATGCCCGGCACTTCGTTGATGATGCGACGGGCGACCAGATCCAGGAACTCGTACGGCAGGCGCGCCCAACGGGCGGTCATGAAATCGACCGTTTCCACGGCGCGTAGCGCGATGACGTAGTCGTAGCGACGGCCATCGCCCATCACGGCAACCGAGCGCACCGGAAGAAACACGGCGAACGCCTGGCTCGTGCGATCGTACAAGTCGTGCTTGCGCAGCTCCTCTATGTAAATCGCATCCGCCCGTCGCAATAGATCCGCATATTGCTTGGTGACCTCGCCGAGGATGCGCACACCGAGCCCCGGCCCGGGGAACGGATGCCGATAGACCATCTCCCGCGGCAGGCCGAGCTCCGTTCCGAGCTTACGCACCTCATCCTTGAACAACTCACGCAGCGGCTCGAGCAGCTTCAGGTTCATCTTCTCGGGCAGGCCGCCGACGTTGTGATGGCTCTTGATCACGTGCGCCTTGCCGGTTCTCGCGCCCGCCGACTCGATCACATCGGGATAGATCGTCCCCTGCGCGAGCCACTTGATCCCGGATAGCTTCGCGGCCTCTTCCTCGAATACTTCGACGAACAGCCGGCCAATGATCTTGCGCTTGCGCTCGGGGTCGGTTTCTCCCTTGAGCGCCTCGAGAAAGCGCTTCTCGGCGTTGACGCGAATCACCCGCACGCCCATGTGTTTGGCGAAGGTCTCCATGACCTGATCGCCCTCTCCTTCGCGCAGCAACCCGTGATCCACGAACACGCAAACGAGCTGATCGCCCACCGCGCGATGGAGCAATGCACCGACGACTGAGGAGTCGACTCCTCCGGACAGACCAAGCAGCACCCTGTCCTTACCGACCTGCTCACGCACACGCGCAATCGAGTCGACAATGATGTTTCCCGGCTCCCAGCGTGCTTCGCAGCCGCAGATCTCGCGCACGAATCGCTCGAGGAGCTTCGCTCCTTGAAGCGTATGCGTCACCTCGGGATGAAACTGCACGCCGTAAAAGTGGCGGGATTCATCCGCCATGGCGGCGAGCGGCACGCTGTTCGTAAACCCGACCGCGACGAAGCCCGGGGGCATCTCATCCACCCGGTCGCCATGGCTCATCCACACATCGAGGAGCGCCCTGCCCTGCTCGTCCTCGTGATCGCGCAATCCCTCGAACAGCCGGCACGGCGCAGAAGCAGTGACCTGTGCGTAGCCAAACTCTCGATGCATGCCCGATGTCACCCGGCCGCCGAGCTGCTTGGCCATCGTTTGCATGCCATAGCAGATCCCCAGCACGGGCACACCGAGCTCGAACGCTGCGGACGGCGCGGTCGGCGGCTCTGCGTCCGTCACCGATTCGGGGCCGCCGGAAAGAATGATGCCGCGCGCCCCGAATGCACGGACTTCCTCGTTCGAGATATCCCAGGGATGGATCTCACAATAAACGCCGCTCTCCCGCACGCGCCGCGCGATGAGCTGCGTGTACTGCGCGCCGAAGTCGAGGATCAGGATCCGGTGGGCGTGGATGTCGGGAGGGTGAAGCGTAGTCACGGAAGTAGCGGGCGATGCACTCACGCGCGGTTTCTCTTTATCGACCCACTCGGTAGTTCGGTGCTTCTTTGGTGATCGTCACGTCGTGCACGTGGCTCTCACGCATGCCGGCGTTGGTGATCCGGACGAACGAGGGGCGAGTCCGCATCTCCTCGATGGTCCGGCTGCCGGTGTAGCCCATGGCCGCCCGCAGACCGCCTGCGAGCTGGTGCAGGATCGTGACGATCGAACCCTTGTAGGGAACACGACCCTCGACGCCTTCCGGAACGAGCTTCTCGAGCTCCTCCGTCGCGTCCTGGAAGTAGCGATCCTTGGAGCCGTAGGCCTGAGCCATGGCGCCCAGCGAGCCCATGCCGCGATAGGACTTGTACGAGGCGCCCTGATACAGCTCGACTTCGCCCGGCGACTCCTCGGTGCCGGCGAACAAGCCGCCGATCATGACGCAATGCGCACCAGCGACGATCGCCTTGGCGATGTCGCCCGAGAAGCGTACGCCTCCGTCGGCGATCAATGGCACGCCGGTTCCCTTGAGCGCGGCGGCGACGTTGGCGACAGCAGTGATCTGAGGAACGCCGACGCCTGCCACCACGCGAGTGGTGCAGATCGAGCCCGGGCCGATGCCGACCTTGATGCCATCCGCTCCCGCCTCGACCAGCGCGCGGGCGGCATCGCCTGTCACGACGTTGCCCGCGATGACCTGCTGATCCGGCCACGCTCGCTTGATCTCGCGAACGACTTTGATGACGTTGCTGGAATGGCCGTGGGCGGTGTCGACGACGATGACGTCCACCCGGGCCTCACGCAGCGCCTCGATGCGCTTCATCGTGTCCATGCCGGTGCCGACGGCGGCGCCCGTTCGCAGGGCCCCGCGCTCGTCCTTGCACGCGCGCGGGAATTCGGTCGCCTTCTGGAAGTCCTTGACCGTGATCATGCCCTTGAGATTGAACTGCTCATCGACCACCAGCACCTTCTCGATCCGGTGCCGGTGCAGCAGGCTCAGCACTTCGTCCTTGGGCGCATTCTCGCGCACGGTGACGAGCCGCTCCTGGGGCGTCATGACCGTGGAGACGGGCGCATCGAGCTTGGTCTCGAACCTGAGATCCCGGTGCGTGACGATGCCGACCGCTTTCGATCCGACCACGACCGGCACCCCCGAGATGTTCTTCGAGCGCGTGAGCTCGAGCACCTCGCGGATGGTCGCATCGGGCGTGGTCGTGATGGGATCGTGAATCACGCCGCTTTCGAACTTCTTCACGCGGCGCACCTCGCGCGCCTGTGCCTCGATGCTCATGTTCTTGTGAATGACGCCGAGACCGCCTTCCTGGGCCATGGTGATGGCGAGGCGGGCTTCGGTCACCGTGTCCATGGCGGCCGAGAGGATGGGGAGATTGAGACGGATCGAACGGGTGACGAAGGTGCTGAGGTCAGCCTCGCGCGGCAGGAAATCGGAATACGCCGGCACGAGAAGCACGTCGTCGAAGGTGAGCGCTTCCTCGAGAATACGCATGGGAGGGAACCCGCGGGTCGTCGATGAAAGCGCGCCATTTTACTCGGCGGGCCGCCCTTAGACCAGACGAATCCCCCTTTCCGCTATCCTCTCCCGCATGCCTTCCGACCTGGAATTCGACTTCGAGGGGCCTGAGCCGCCCCCACCGCCCGCCCGTGACGTCTACACCCCGAGCCGCCTCAACCGGGAGGCGCGCACGCTCCTCGAGCGGGGCTTCCCGTCGCTCTGGCTGGAGGGGGAGATTTCGAACCTGTCCCGGCCCTCCTCCGGGCACTGGTACTTCTCGCTCAAGGACGAGTCGGCGCAGCTTCGCTGCGCGATGTTCCGCCAGCGCAACCTCCTGACTCGCTTCACCCCGCGCGACGGCGCGCACGTCCTGGTGCGAGGCCGCGTGAGCCTGTACGAGCCCCGAGGCGAGTACCAATTTATCGCCGACCACATGGAAGAAGCAGGGGAAGGCGCATTGCGGCGCCGCTTCGAGCTGCTCAAGATCAAGCTCGCTCGCGAGGGCTTGTTCGAAAGCGCCCGCAAACGCCCTATTCCACGGTTGCCGAAGCGGATCGGCGTGATCACCTCGCCTACCGGGGCGGCCGTGCGGGACGTGCTGCACATCCTGAGGCGTCGCTTCTGCTCGATCCCGGTGCTGGTGTATCCGGTCCAGGTGCAGGGAGCGGCGGCGGCCTCGCAGATTGCCGCGAAGATCCGGCTCGCCTCCGCCCGCGCCGAGTGCGACGTCCTGATCCTCGCCCGGGGCGGCGGCTCGCTCGAGGACTTGTGGGCCTTCAACGAAGAGGTCGTAGCCCGCGCGATCTACGAATGCTCGATTCCGATCGTCACAGGCATCGGCCACGAAATCGATTTCACGATCGCGGATTTCGTCGCGGACGTGAGGGCGCCGACACCCTCGGGCGCGGCAGAGCTGGTCGCGCCGGATTGCAACGAGTGGCTGCGAAGCTTTGCGCTGCTCGCCCGCCGGCTCGAGGTGGCCGTGCGCCGGAGCCTGCGCAACCGGCAGGATCGGACCAGGTGGCTGGAGCGACGCCTTTCGCAGCTCCATCCGGGGACGCAGCTGCGGCAGCAGGCGCAGCGGCTCGACGAGCTGGAGCAGCGCCTGGTGAGAGCGATGCGGAGCGAGCTGGGATCGAGGCGCAGCGCCGTTGCGCATCTCTTCGCCCACCTTCGGCAGCACTCGCCCGCGGTGCGTGTCGAAGCGGCGAGAGGCCGCCTGCAAGTCGCGCGCGCGGCGATGCGCTCGACGATCGCTCGTCACCTCGAGCGGCGTCATACGCGGCTCAGGATCGCGGCGGGTAAGCTGGATGCGGTCAGCCCGCTCGCCACTTTGAAGCGGGGTTACGCAATCGTGACGAACGCCTCAGGCAACGTGATCACGGACGCGAGAGGATTGAGAACAGGCGAGGAAATCGAGGCGCGGCTGGCTCGAGGCTCCGTCCGCGCGCGAGTGGAGCGAACGGAACCGCCGGAGGATCCGGCGCCGACAACAGAGACGAATGACTGAAGAAACGACGAAGAACGCGAACACGACTGGATTCTCGGCATGGGGTTGGACAGGGCGCTTGGTGCTGGCGCTCGTCCTGACGCTCGGCTATGCGGTTTCTTTCGCCGCGGAGCTCCCGCGCGAGAGCCGCGTTCCTGGCGGAATCGCCCTCATCGAGCTGCCCGGCGCTCAGCAGCAGCGACCAGTCGCACGGTTCGAGGGTCGCCGTGTGGCGGTCGTCAAGCAGGACGAGCGTTGGGTGGCGGTCGTCGGGATCCCTTTGTCCGCCGAGCCCGGCGAGCACACGGTCCAGGTCGAGACCTCGGACGGCCTGGTCAACGTGCCGTTCCGGATCGTCGAGAAGCGCTATCGGACGCAGCATCTGACGGTCAAGAATCCGCGCCACGTGAATCCCGCGCCCGAGGATCTGAAGCGCATCCGCGAGGAAAGCGAGCGTTCCGACGCGGCCCTGTCGAGCTACACCGAAGAAGGCGTGCCTTCGCTCGAGCTCTATCCGCCCGTCGAGGGCATCCGCTCGGACTCCTACGGCTCGCGCCGGTACTTCAACGGCCAGCCGCGCAGGCCGCATTCCGGAATGGACATCGCCGCGCCCAAAGGCACGCACATCGTCGCGCCGGCCGCCGGCACTGTCATCGAGGCCGGGAACTTCTTCTTCAACGGAAACACGCTGTACATCGACCATGGCCACGGCCTGGTCACGATGTACTGCCACCTCGATGAGATCAAAGTGAAAGTCGGCGACAAGGTCGAGCGAGGCGAGCTGCTCGGGACGGTGGGCGCAACCGGCCGCGTCACCGGGCCCCACCTGCACTGGGGAGTCGCGCTCAACCGCGCGATGGTCGATCCGGCTCTGTTTCTCGCCGCAACAGATCCTCCGGCTGAGTGAGGGCGTCGATCCCGTCGTAACGCGCGAGCCACTCGCGGTTGCGACGATGCAGGTCGCTCGCCGGGTCGAAGCGGTTGAGCAAGACACTCACGTTCGCTGGCGCAAGCGCGTCCAGACACAGCCGTACGGAATTGAGCGTGCCCAGGCCGGCATCCGCGACCAGCAGAACTCGATCGGGGGACAAGTGGCGCACCAGTTCGACGTTGTCCGCGTCGTGCGTAAGCGGCGAGCGCACGCCTCCCGCCGTCTCTATCAATCCCAGATCGACATCCGCCGGCCAGGTCAGCTCCGAGATCAGCTCATCGATCGCGAGCGGCGCCTGACCGAGCACGTCGGCCGCCATCGGTGGCGCCATGGCAACCGGGTACCACCGATGAGGCGGACAGACCGTCTCGGCGAGCTCTCCTGAGGCGGCGGCGAGCAACTCCGCATCGGTTGGCCCTTCCCCCGGCTGGAACGATTGCGCGGGCTTGCGAGCGGCGACGCGCAAGCCCTGAGAGCGCGCGTAGCTCAGCAATCGGCAAGCACACCATGTCTTGCCGACCTCGGTGCCGGTTCCAACGAGGACGATGAGTCGGCCCGGACGGCTCACAGGCCGCCCTCGCCTTCCGGCCGTATGGCTCGCAACGCCTCGAGCAGACCCTCGACCATCGAGTCGGTGTGAGCGGCGGACAAAGCGATCCTGAGCCGCGCGGTGTTCACCGGAACCGTCGGCGGGCGAATCGCGGGAATGTAGAAACCACGCTCGAGCAAGGCTTTGGCCGCCGCGATCGCGGCCGACTCCGGCCCGAGCACGAGAGGAATGATCGCCGAGCCGTGGCCCGGTCGAATGCGATGGACCAGCCGGCGCAATCGATCGCGCAGCATCGCGCCCTCCTCCGACCGGTAGATCGAGAGCGCTGCCAGCGCCGCGCCCATATCCGCCGGAGTCGGCGCAGTCGTGTAGATGAAAGTGCGCGCGCGGTTGACGAGCAGATCAATCAACATCGCCGAACCGGCGACCCATCCTCCCGTCGCGGCCAGCGTCTTCGACAACGTGCCTACGCGCAGGCACTCGAGGCCCTCCGGCGCTTCCGGAAACTCCGGGCCCAGGACGGCGTGCGCCTCATCTACTACCAGCAATGCCCTGTGAGCGGCGCAGAGTCTCGCGAGGTCCGCGAGCGGAGCGGCGTCCCCGTCCATCGAGAAGATCGCCTCAGTCACGACGAGCTTGGGGCCGGGCGCAGACTCCATGAGCTCGGTGAGCTGAGCGACATCGTTGTGTCGATAGACGATCGTGCGCGCCTTCGCCAGACGGCATCCGTCGATGATGGAGGCGTGATTCAGCTCATCGCTCAGGATCGTCACGTCCGCGGCGCCGAGCGTGCTCAGAACACCGACGTTCGCCGCGTAGCCGCTCGAGAACACGAGCGCGCGATCCGTCCCCTTCCATCGTGCAATCGTGGTTTCGAGCTCGTGATGCAATGAGCGCGTGCCCGTGATCAAGCGCGAAGCTCCGGATCCACTGCCGTATCGCTCAATGGCTCTTTGCGCCGCCTCGCGAACTCGCGGATGCGCGGTCAGCCCAAGGTAATCGTTCGACGCGAAGCTCACTACCGAGCGGCCGTTCAGCGTGCCGACGACCCCTGGGCCGTCGAACGCGATGGTCGCGCGGAAGCGATCGGCCTGTCGGATCGCTTCGAGCTGTTGCAGAGCGCGCTTGCGCCAGAAGGTCACGCCGTCGTCTCCTCGAGCGCCGCTTGAAGCGTGGTCACGATGCGCTCGATTTCCTGCTCCGTCACCGTCAACGGCGGCACGAGGATGATGTTGCTGCCCAACGATCGTGCGAGCACGCCTCGGCGGACCATGCTGGCGCAGGTTCGTCGTGCAAGACGTCGCTCGGGCGAATCGCCCTCCAGCTCGACCGCGCCCATGAGACCTTGCAACCGGATCTCTTTGACGGACGGAAGCGTGCCGATCTTCGAGTCGAGCAATGCCGCAAGTTGCGCGCTGCGTGTACGAACGTTGTCCAGCACGCCCCATCGCTCCATGAGCTCCAGATGACGCAGACCGACGGCGGCGGCAAGAGCGTTCCCGCCGTAAGAGTGCCCGTGATAGAAGGTGTACTCGCTCAGGTCCGGGCCGAGAAAGGCCTCGTACACTCGACTGCT
The DNA here is from genome assembly GCA_036381695.1 of Steroidobacteraceae bacterium. Classification (GTDB taxonomy): domain Bacteria; phylum Pseudomonadota; class Gammaproteobacteria; order Steroidobacterales; family Steroidobacteraceae; genus Steroidobacter. The sequence goes on along the minus strand of DASVCI010000171.1, from coordinate 10,063 downwards.
CGCGACAGTCGCGGACATCGGCAAGTAGCCGCCGGTGATGCCCTTGCCCAGGCACAGAATGTCGGGCCGCAGACCACACTGCTGCGAGGCGAACAACGTGCCGGTCCGCCCGAATCCGGTGGCCACTTCATCGCAGATGAGCAGCACGTCCGTGCGCCGGCAGGCCTCCTGAAGCTGAGCGAACTCCTCCGCCCGTGCGATGAGCATGCCGGCCGCTCCCTGCACGAGCGGCTCGACCACGACGGCCGCGAGTTGCCCGGCGTGCTCGAGCACCATGCGGGCCGCGACGCGCAAGCTTTCCGGATCGGAGAAGGACGGTGCTCGCAACACCGGAAATCGAAGCGGATCGAAGATCGTCGTGCCGAATCCTCCCGCGCCGACTGACAACCCTCCGACTGTGTCGCCGTGATACGCATCGCCAAAAGCGAGATAAGTGGTGCGACCGCGCTCGCCGTGATTGGTCCAGTATTGGAAAGCGACCTTGAGGGCCTGTTCGACCGCGCACGCGCCATCGGAAGCGAACAGGACGTGCGGACTATCCACGGGCACGACGCGCGCGAGAGCTTCGGCGAATTCGATGACGATGCGATTGCCGTTGCCGAGCAGAGTGGAATGCGCGACGCGCTCGAGCTGCTCTCGCACCGCCGCGTCCAGCTCCGGGACCCGATGCCCCAACGTCGTCACCCACAGCGAAGAAATCGCGTCCAGATAGCGACGACCATCGACATCGATCAGCTCGCGCCCTTCGGCACGCTCGACGATCACCGGCGCGTTGTCGGCGTAGCAGCTCATCTGCGTGAAGCCGTGCCAGACGACGGCGGCATCGCGCCGGATCCATTGCGCAGACATATCGAACTCCTGGGAAGCTAGAGCGAGCGGAGAAACTGCGCGATGACCGGCCGGAACCGGTCCATATCGACCAGGAACGAATCGTGGCCCTGGATCGATTCGAGCCGTGCGAACTCGGTCGCACACCCTCCCGCCGAGAGCCCTTCTGCCAGCTCGACCTGCTGCTCGATCGGGAACAGGAGATCGGTTTCGACGCCGATGATGAGCGCGCGCTCGACGGTGAAGCGCGCGAGCGCCTCGGCGACCGAGCCGCCGTGATCGGCGAGATCGAACAGGTCCATGGCGCGGGACAGGTACAGATAGCAGTTTGGATCGAACTGCCCGGTGAACTTGACGGCGTGATTCTCGAGGTAGGACTCCACCTCGAAGTCGATGCCGAAAGGATCGCCGGGCTTGTGCTCGACATTGGCGCGCTCGCGCCCGAAGCGGATCGCCCACTCCTTGGCCGAGCGGTACGTGATCATGCCGAGCTTGCGCGCAAGGCGCATGCCCTGCACTGGGATCGCATCCGGCGTGTAGTTGCCGTCGCGCCAGACCGGATCGCGCCGGATGATCTCGCGCTGCAAGGATCGCAGTGCGATCGAGAACGGCATCGAGCGCGCCGCCGCCGAGATCGAAACGAGGCTGCGCGCGCTGTCCGCAAAGAGCGCGCAATAAGCGAGCGCAGTCATGCCTCCCATCGAGGGCCCGATGACGGCCATGAGCTTCCTGATGCCGAGCGCAGTCACCACCTCGTGCCCCGCGCGTGCGATGTCCTCGACGGTGAGGACGGGGAAAGTCAACCGGTAAGGCTGGCCGGTCGCCGGATTGATCGAGGCGGGCGAGGTCGAGCCGAAGGGGCTCCCGAGCGAATTGACGCAGATGACGAACAGACGCCGGGTGTCGATCGGCCGGCCCGGGCCGATCATGTCCTCCCACCAGCCGGGCGCGGGATCCTCGATCGAGGACGCGGCGTGCGCCGAAGGCGAGAGCCCCGTGAAAATCAGCACCGCGTTGTCTTTACGGAACGACAGCTCGCCCCAGGTCTCATAGGCCACCTCGACGCTCGAGAGCGTGCCGCCGCGGCGCATCTCGAAGGGTTTGTCGAGCCGGAGGATTTTTCTTGCGGTCGCCATGGGCTTCGTCAGCTCAGCTTTCGGTCGGCCACACGCCGGCGGGCCGGAGCGCAAGCGTAGCGTACTTCGCGCGATCACGCTCCTGTCATGCCCTGTGTGCATGACGACATGCTTCGAATGCGCTTCGCCCGCGGCGTGCTAGCGGCGATCTTTTTTCTTCACCCGTCGCAGGAGGCGCTTGCGCGAGCGCACCTGACGCGGCGTGAGCGTGTTGCGCTTGCCTTTGAAAGGATTCTCGTCCGATCGGAACTCCACGCGCACCGGTGTGCCCTCGAGGCGGAACGCTTTGCGAAACGTGCCGGCGAGATACCGTCGATAAGCCTCCGGCACATGCTCGACCTGGTTGCCGTGGATGACGATGATCGGCGGATTGCGCCCACCCTGATGCGCGTAACGCAGCTTGATGCGCCGGCCCCGCACGAGCGGCGGTTGATGCTGCTGAACCGCCGCTTCCAGAATGCGCGTGAGCTCCGGTGTCGGCATCTCCCGCATCGAAGCGTCGTACGCCTTGCTTACCGATCGAATCAACTCGCCGACGCCTGTGCCGTGCAGCGCCGAAATGAAATGCACCGGCGCGAAGTCCAGAAATGGCAGACGAAGATCGAGACCGGTGCGGATTTCCTCGCGCTTGTCCGGCGGAATGTTGTCCCACTTGTTGACGGCGATGACGAGCGCGCGCCCGCGCTCGGCCACCATGCCGAACAAACTCGCATCCTGTTCGGCGACCGTGTCGTGCGCATCGATGACGCCGATCACGACGTGAGCGGAATCCACTGCCTGCAGCGCCTTGATGACGCTGAATTTCTCGATGGCCTGCTCCACTCTGGCGCGCCTGCGCACGCCGGCAGTGTCGATGAGCGTGTACTTGCGGCCGTCGCGCTCGAATGGCACGAACACGGCATCGCGCGTCGTCCCTGGCTGATCGAAAGCGATCAAGCGCTCTTCGCCCAGCAAACGATTGATCAACGTCGACTTGCCGACGTTCGGACGACCGATCACGGCGACGCGAATGTTCTCGCCCGGTTGCTCCTCGGGTTCGGCCGCAGGCTCGAACCCTGCGAGCACACGCTCCATGAGAGCGCGTACGCCTGCACCATGCGCGGAGGAGATGGCGATTGGATCTCCCAGGCCGAGTTGATGAAACTCGGCGGTCGCTGTCGTCGGATCGAGCCCCTCGGCCTTGTTGGCGACGACGAAAACGTCCTTGCCGCGCTTTCGCAGCGTCTGCGCGATGAAGTGGTCGGCCGGCTGCAAGCCTTCGCGCACATCGACGAGGAACAACACGCGATCGGCTTCCTCGATGGCGCGCAGGGTCTGCTCGGCCATCAAGCGCTCAACCCCTTCGGCTTCGGTGACGAGCCCGCCCGTATCGACGACGAGATAGGGCACTGGCCCGACCTTCCCGTAACCATACTTGCGGTCGCGCGTGAGGCCGGGCACATCCGCCACCAACGCATCGCGCGTGCCGGTGAGCACGTTGAACAACGTCGATTTGCCGACGTTGGGGCGACCGACCAGGGCGATGACTGGGAGCATGCGGACTTTGAGGTGAAGGCTGGTCGCGCCGATCGCGCTCGTCGCGGCTCGAGCCGGCGCGCGCTTCAGCCGCTGTCCGACTCCGGCGCCTCGTCGGCCGGCGAGACAGCGTCGGCTTTCGGCTCCGACCTGAGCGCAAGCAAGCGGCCCGAGTCGGTTTGCACGATCACGCCGGACGCCGTGATCACCGGGGCATTGGTGATGCGCTCACCATCGACCTTGCGGCGCGCCAGAATCTCGCCCGTGGCCTTGTCGAGCCAATGCAGATAGCCCTCGAAATCGCCGACTACCAGCGCATCGCCATCGATCGCGGGCGCGGTCAGGCCGCGGCGCTTGAGCGCATCCTGCTCCCACAGCACGGCGCCATCGCGACGGCGCATCGCGACGACGACACTGTCCGCGTTGGTGAGGTAGAGATTCTCCTCGTCGATGGCGAAGCCGCGATAGCTGGAAGCATCGCGCGCCCACCAGATCTGTCCGGAGTCACGCGCCAGCATGGCCATCCGGCCCTGAAAGCTGACGACGAAGACGTCGTCACCCGTGACGCGCACGGGTGCATCGATGTCGGCGAGACGCTCGAGCTCTGTGCGACCACGCGGTGTGCTCACCACCGTGTCCCACAGCACTTCACCGTTGCTTGGATCGATCGCCAGCACGCGACCGTTGTCGAACCCGGCGATGATGCGGTCACCCGCGAGCACTGGAGGCGCGGTGCCGCGCAACGAAAGTCGCGGCACTTGCTCATCGACCGACCAGAGAGAGCTGCCGTCTTTGATGGAGAGCCCTTCCAGATGTCCGTCGACGGTACGCACGACGACGATGTCGCGAACGATCAGAGGACGCGCCAGCACCTCGCTTGCGACTGACTTGCGCCAGCGCTCGGCTCCGTTCGAAGCATCGAGCGCTATGATGTCGCCGTCGCTCGAACCGAGGACGACCAGCCCCGCTTGCACTTCGGGGCCGGCAGACAAACCAAGCTTGGTGTCGACAGACCAGATCCGCCGGCCGGTGTCCGCCGCCATCGCGATCACCTGGCCCTCGTGCGAGGCGGCGTACACCACTCCGTCCACTTCCACCGGCCGCAATGCCAGGCGCAACCGCTCAGCATCGCCACCGAGCCCGACGCTCCAGAGCTCATTGATGTCGCGACGCTGCACGATGTCGACGAGCTCGGCGGGAGGATCGAGCTCCTTGTCGTCCCCGCAGCCGGCGAGCGCGAGCAGCATCGCCGCGCTCGCTCCGATCCACAGCCGGCGCGCCTGCATCACGGCTCTCCCCTGCTCGAGGCCGCAGGCTCGTCTGCCTCACCTGAGCCTGTCGCGCCAGCCTCTGCCTTGCCCGTGCCGCCGCCCAGCTCGCCGAGCTTGAGCTCGAGCAGGGTTCGGTCCACTTGTGGGCTGTTGATCGCAGCCAGTGCCGCCGCATACTCGGCGCGCGCTCCTTCAGTATCGCCCTTCGCCAGCAAGGCATCGCCGCGAATCTCGCGCGCTTGCGCGGCAAATCCGCTCTCGTCGTCGACCTCAGCAAGCTGTAGCGCTTCGTCGTATTTGCCTTGTTCGATCAGCAGCCGCGCAATCCGCAGGTTCGCCACCTGCACGAGCTGGTCGTCCTTCGAGTCGCGCGCCACCTGACGCAGCAAGTCGATCGCCTCGTCGAGCTTGCCGGCTTCGACGTGGGCTTTGGCCATCTTGAGGCGCGCCTGCTGCGTGTATCCGAGCGAGGGGTGTTCGTCGACCAGCATCGCGAGGAAGCTGTTCGCCTGCTCCATGTCGCTCGCCTCGTAGGCGCTCTCGAACCGGGTATAGGTGCCGAGCGCGTCGTGGGCGCGCCGATCTTGATGAATGCCCCAGTACTTCCACCCGCCGATTGCCGCCAATCCCAGAGCGACGCCGGCCAGAAGAACTTTCCAGTTCTCGCGCCACCAGGCGCGCAGGGCTTCCGCTTGTTCCTCTTCAGACAGATATTCGACCATAGACCTGCCGCCAGTTGAGCAACCTGCGCCGCAAGATGCGGCGACTTCTTACGGACGTTTCACTCTCTCGCCGAGGGCCTCGGCGAGGCGCTCCCAGGCGATCTCGACCTGGGGCGCTTCCACCCGCAGGGACTTCAGACCCACGACCCGCCGCTCGGTTTCCGCCTCGCCGAGAATCAGCGCCCATTGCGCACCGCTCTTGTCGGCGCGCTTGAGCTGGGATTTGAAGCTCCCGCCCCCACAGTTCGTTTCCATTCTGAGCATGGGCAGCGCATCCCGCAGGCGCTCGGCGAGCGCGAGGCCCTCCGCTTCGGCCCGCTCGCCGGCTATCACGAAGTACACGTCCGGCGTCTCAGGGGGCGTGTCGCGATTCTGAACGCGCAGCAGCTCCACCACGCGCTCCTCACCCATTGCCCAGCCCACCGCCGGAGTACTCTCGCCGCCGAGCTGCGCCACGAGGCCATCATATCGGCCGCCCGAGCACACGGCCCCCTGTGAGCCGAGCTCGTTGGTCAGCCACTCGAAGACGGTGTGCGAATAGTAATCGAGCCCGCGCACCAGGCGGGGATTGATCACATACTTGATGCCGACGGCATCGAGGTGCCGGCACAAGCCCTCGAAATGCCGACGCGAGGCCTCGTCCAGATAGTCCATCAGAACCGGCGCCCCCTCGATCAGCTCCTGGAGCTCCGGATTCTTGCTGTCCAGGATCCGCAAGGGGTTGCCTTCGAGGCGACGCAGGCTGTCGGCGTCCAGGCGTGAGAGGTGCGCGCTGAAATAGGCCACCAGCCGCTCGCGGTAAACGCGGCGGCACTCGGTGGTGCCGAGCGAGTTCAGGTTCAGCTCCACTCGCTCGAGCCCGAGCCGGCGCATCAGGCGCGCGCTCAGCATGATCAGCTCGGCGTCGATGTCCGGACCGGGGTAGCCGAACGCTTCCACGTCGAGCTGGTGAAACTGACGGAAGCGCCCGCGCTGCGGCTTTTCGTGCCTGAACATCGGCCCGGCGCACCACACGCGCTGGCGCTGGTTGTGCAGCAAACCGTTGCTGATCATCGCGCGGACGATGCCGGCCGTCGCTTCCGGGCGCAGCGTCAGCGAGTCGCCGCCCGGATCCTCGAACGTGAACATCTCCTTCTGGACGATGTCGGTCAGCTCGCCGATCGAGCGCTTGAAGAGCGCCGTGTGCTCGACGACCGGGACGCGGATCTCCTGGTAGCCGTACGAAGCGAACAGCTCGCGCGCGATAGCCTCGAGCCGCTGCCATGCGGCGATCTGCGCCGGCAGGATGTCGTTCATGCCGCGCGGGGGTTGGATCTGTTGCTGAGTCACTCGACCTCGCTGTTCGTCATCGCCGATCTCGAGGTCTGAGGCCGCACCGAGCCGTCCGCCTCGATCACGAATGTTGTTGAATCCCGGCCGGCGCGCCGAGGGATCAAAACCTCGCTCCCGTCCACTTGCATCGTGACCGCCGAGGCCAGCCCCAACGTCACTCGAAGCGGAGGAACGCCGCTCACCGTCCGCGTGCGCCCGGGCAGCCCGGTCGCAAACACCAGTTGCTGGCCGGAGGCATCGTAGATCTCCGTCCAGGAAGGCGCGCTGAACTCGAGTCGAACCTCGATCGGCTCGGCCGAGGGAGCGGCCTCAGCCGTTGAAGCAGCAGTCTGAGACCTCTGCGCCCGCGAAGGCTGCGACACCGTCGCGGCCGTTTGCTGCGCCGGAGCCGCAGGCTCACGCGAAGCGGACGAAGCCGTTGCCTCCGATTCCTCGAGACCGGGCGGCTGCGCCTCAGGCGTTGGTTCGACTGCCGGCGTGGAAGCAGGCGGAACACTCACCGGCGTCGCCGGGCCGCTCACCTCACTTTCGGGCTGTAACGAATAAACCAGCCACACGAGCGCCGCGGCCAGCAGGATCGCAAGCCCCCAAGCCGGCGCTTTCAGGGAACGCCGCTCGCCGCCTGTTGCAGTCAGCGTCGCCGGAATCGGCGTCGGCTCGACCGGCGTGTCCTGCACCGATTCATAAAGCTCGAGCACTCGCTCCGGCGGAAGGCCGAGCTCGAGCGCGTACTTTTTCAGATGTCCCCGCGCGTACACCGGCGCCCCGAGCGCGGCGAAGCGATTCGCTTCGAGCGCCTCGACGATCCAGGGATCGAGCCTCAGCTCCTCCGCCGCCTGTTCCAGCGACAGGCCGCGCCGCTCGCGCTCTCGCTTGAGCCACTCACCCGGCGTGAGCGGCTCGGGCGGGAGGCCCCCCGATTCCGCGCCGGTGTTCACGTTCATCCCGGATTCCGCTCGGACTCCAGCAATTCCTTCGTCTGGATCGCCGTCGGATACTCATTTTTCAGGCGCCGCGCGTAGTGCTGCGCCTGGGCCTCGTTGCCGAGCCCGCGCTCGATGCGCACACCGAGCCACAGCGTCTGCGCGGACGTGCGCGCAACTGACAAGTAACGCTCGAGGAACGCACGGGCCGACAGGTATTCGCCCTTGCGGTATTCGAGCTCGGCCATCTGCAGGAGCGCCGCGGGGAAACGCGGCTTGAGGCGGATCGCCCGTCGGTAATGCTCCTCGGCACGATCGAGTTTCTCGGCGTTCTGCGCGCAGTTGCCCGCGTTGACCAACGCTACCTCGGGCGTGGCATAGAGCCGATCCTCGGCCGCTTCCAGCGCATAGCGCTCGCCGCGCTCGTAGCGCTTCTTGCGTTGGCAGAGAAACACGGCGTAATTGTTCTTGATCTCCGGATCGTTGGGCTTGAGCGAGAGCGCGCGATCGTACTGCTCGTCTGCCTTGTCCACCTCGTTCAGCCGGTCGTACAGCATCGCGGCGACGGAGTGAGCATCGGCGCTGCGGGGATTCTGCTCGAGCGAGCGCTCGATCTTCTCCTTGGCCTGCGCGAGGTTCCCCTTGCGCAGGTAATCGATGCCGAGCTGCAAGTTGATCGCCGCCGCGCGCTCGAGATCGGGAGTGGCAACCTCCGAAGAGGTGCTGACGCAGCCGCCGAGCATCCAAAGCGTCGAGATCAGAAAGATCGCTGCACGTTTCACGGTTGCACCGCCACTGACACAAGTTTCGACCCCAGACGAACCGTGGTGCGGTCGTTGACGCGACCTACGAGCTGGCCGCAGGCGGCATCTATGTCGTCGCCCCGCGTGCGCCGCGTGGTCGCGATCACGCCGTTCGAATTGAGGATGTCCCGGAAGCGCTCGATGGCGGCGGGGCTCGAGCGGCGATAGCGCGTACCCGGGAACGGATTGAACGGGATCAGGTTGAGCTTGGCGGGCCGGCCTTTCAGGAGCTTCACCAGCTCCCAGGCGTGCTCCGGCTTGTCGTTGATGCCATCGAGCATCACGTACTCGAACGTGATGCTGCGCGCGTTCTGCTTCTCCACGTAGTGCCAGCAAGCCTCGAGGAGCTCGGCGATCGGGTGCTTGCGGTTGATCGGCACGAGCTGATCGCGCAGCTCGTCGCTGGGCGCGTGCAGCGACACTGCGAGCGCGCAATTCGTCTCCTCCGCCAGGCGCCGCATCTGCGGCACCAGGCCGGACGTGCTCACAGTGACGCGCCGACGCGAGATGTCGAAGCCGAGATCGTCCATCATGATTTCGGCGGCGGGCACGACGTTGCGATAGTTCGCGAGCGGCTCGCCCATGCCCATGAACACGATGTTCGTCACGACGCGCTCGCCTCCGGGGGTAAACCCCAGCTCGCGATTCGCCAGCCACACCTGGCCGACGATCTCGGCCGTGGAGAGATTCCGATTGAACCCTTGCTGCGCCGTCGAGCAGAACGTGCAATCCATGGCGCAGCCGACCTGGCTCGAGATGCAGAGCGTCCCGCGCCCCGGCTCGGGAATGAACACCATCTCGATGCCCTGCGTGCCGTCCATGGCCAGCAGCCACTTGCGCGTGCCGTCGGCCGAGACCTGCGTCAGCTTGATCTCGGGCGTGCGCACTTCGGCGACCTCGGCAAGCCGCTGCCGGAAGCTCTTCGCCAGATCGGTCATCTGGTCGAAGTCGCCGACCGCGCGCTTGTACAGCCATTTCATGAGCTGACGCGCGCGGAACGGCTTCTCGCCGAGCGAGCACACGAACGCCTCGAGCTGACTCCTGGTCAGGCCGAGCAGGTTCGTCTTGGGCTCGCTAACAGGCATCGGGATGTTCGAGCGCGCTCAGCGCGTGCGTGGGCAGAGATCCGCCGCCGCGAAGAAGAAGGCGATCTCCTGATTCGCAGTCTCGAGGCTGTCCGAGCCGTGCACGACGTTCTCTTCGATGCTGGTGGCGAAATCGGCGCGGATCGTGCCCTTGTCGGCTTTCTTCGGATCGGTGGCGCCCATCAGCTCGCGATTCTTCGCCACCGCGTTCTCGCCTTCGAGCACCTGCACCATCACGGGGCCGGAGATCATGTACCGGACCAGGTCCTTGAAGAAGGGACGCTCGCGATGCACCGCGTAGAAACCCTCGGCCTGCGCCTGGGTGAGGTGCATCATGCGGGCGGCGATGATCTTCAGGCCCGCCTGCTCGAAGCGGCGGTAGACCTCGCCGATGAGGTTTTTCTGTACGCCATCCGGCTTGATGATCGACAGGGTACGTTCAAGCGCC
>DASVCI010000170.1:0-62540 GCA_036381695.1 Steroidobacteraceae bacterium | reverse complement strand
GAAGGCCTTCGAGTCGATTGGCGAGTTCAAGATGAAAGCAGTGCGTGGCAAGTCGTTCGTCGGGCAGCGAGTGGTTCTCGACGGCAAGTCGTTCGTCGAGTGTCACTTCAAGGACGCGACGCTCATCATCGAAGGCAACGGCCTCTTCGAGATGCAGAACTGCAAGATCGAGGAGGATTGCCGGCTCGCCGTTGAAGGCCCCGGCCAGGTGCTGCTGCACGTCCTCAAGATGATGCTGTACTCGGGCGGCTGGATGGCCCGGGTCGCCGACAACGTGCTCCACGCGGTGCGTCAGCCGCCCAAGGCGGCGCGCAAGAAAACGGCTGGCTGAGAGTCGACCGCGCAGCGGTTCGCTTTCCCGCTCCTCGCGACGCGCTTGCTCACGCCCGGTTTCGGGCGAGCTTCTCCTGGATCATGCGCGTGATCGCGTAGACCGTTTCCAATCGGGGCGTGGCGACGCCGACCCGCCGCGCCGCGCGCACGACGTTGCCCAGGATCGCTTCGATCTCCATCGGCCGGCCGCTCTCGAAGTCGAGCCCCATGCTGGTCTTGTAGGGCGGCATGGCCTTGGTGCCCGCGATCATCTTCTCGACCAGCGCCGGCTCCTGCGGCGCGCCGGCCGCCGCGGCCACGGCGCAAATCTCGTTCATCAGCTCGCGCACGAGCGTTTCGCCCTGCGGCGTCCCCAGGATCGTGGCGGTATCGAGCGTGCCCCCGAGGATGGAGAGTGGATTGAACGAAGCGTTCCACACTGCCTTCTGCCAGCGCGCGCTCACGATGTCGTCGGTGACTTTGCAGCCGATCTTCCCTGCTTCGAACATCGCGGCGAGGCGTTGGGCGGCGGGTGTCGCTCCTTGCGGATAGCGGCCCAGAACGAGCGAGCCGAGGCTCAAGTGATCGATCCGGCCGGGTCCCGTGCGTCCTACAGCCACGAGGGCAATCGCGCTCAGCACCTCGTTCGACGGGAAGGCCCGGACGATCTCCTCTTCGATGTCGAGCCCGTTCTCGATCAGCACGATCACGGTGCGCGGGCCGACCGCAGGCCGGATCAACGCGGCCCTGTCCACATCCGGAAGGACTTTGACCGTGAGGATAAGGTACTCGGGCGGCTCCTGGCACTCGCTGACGCTGCGATACACCTGCGCCGGGCGGAAGCGATGATTCCCGAGCAACGGGCTCGTGATCGCGTAGCCATCGCGCTTGACGACTTCATAGTCGGAGCGGCACACGACAGAAACGGCGGCACCCTGGCGCGCCAGTGCGGATCCGAACAGGGCGCCGACGGCACCCGCGCCCACGATCAGAACGGACATGTGGAATCCTCGAGGAGCCTCATTGGCCTTCAGGGGAGGAACGCTTGCGCCGCCGCCCGAGGAACACCCACCAGTAGAGAGCGGCGTTCACCACGAAGACGCCGACGGCGAGCCCGATCTGCATGCCGCGCGTCAGCCCGGACGGGTAGAGCCAGGCCGTAATATAGTGGTCGATGAACCCTCCTTCATAGCCGGCCTCGCCGCCGAGCTGGCGCAGCCGCACCTCGAGCGGCGTGAGTGGGCAGACGCGTCCGCTGAGCTCGATGTATGCCCCCCAGAGCACCGTGGGCAAGTGGATCCAGACGAGCCGGGGCCAGCGAAGCAACACCAGCGCTCCCACGGCCACGAACAGCACGAAGAGCAGGTGAACGACGAGGACGACGTCCGCGAGAAAGCGGTAGAGCATGCGTGCGTTACCTCGAAGCGGTCTTTCCTGATGCCTTTCTCGCCTTAAGCCCGGCCGAGCCCCCGGGTAAGATGCAACGGCGCGAGCGCCGGGGGCGAGGCGACCGGCAGCGGCGAAGAGCCCTGCCTGCAAGAAGGCCCCGTGCGACTCTGTTCTCCTGGCCAGCCATTTCGAGGATTGCATGCCCGAGCTTACGCGCCTGCGTGCCGACGATCTGCGCGCTCATCACTCCCGCCTTCGTGAACGCTACGATGCCTTCGCCCGTCGCGGCCTCAAGCTCAATCTCACACGAGGTAAACCTTCCGCCGCGCAGCTCGATCTGTGCAACGAGCTGCTCGAGCTGCCGGGGCCGGATGGGTACCTGTCCGGATCGATCGACTGCCGCAATTACGGCGAGCTGCAAGGGTTGAGCGAGCTGCGCTCGCTCCTCGCACCGGTCTTCAGTGCAAGCCCCGACAGGATCGTCATCGGCGAGAACTCGAGCTTGTCGATCATGCACGATGCGGTCGTGTTCGCGCTGCTGAAAGGGACGTGCGACAGCGAGCGCCCGTGGTCGAAGGAAAAGCGCGTCGCGTTCCTCTGCCCGGTGCCGGGCTATGACCGGCACTTCTCCATCTGCCAGGAGCTCGGGATCGAGATGATCCCGGTGCCGCTCGGCGAGCACGGGCCGGACCTCGCGATCGTCGAGCGGCTCCTCGCCGAGGATCCGGACATCAAGGGCATGTGGTGCGTACCCAAGTACAGCAATCCCACTGGCACCGTGTACTCGGCCGAGACCATCGAGCGGCTCGCGGCGATGCCGAGCGCAGCGCGGGATTTCCGGCTGTTCTGGGACAACGCGTACGCGGTGCATCATCTGACCGAGGAGCGCATCGAGATCGAAGACATCCAGGCGGCCTGCGCGCGTCACGGCCACCCCAATCGACCGTTCGTGTTCGGCTCGACCTCGAAGATCAGCTTCGCCGGCGCCGGCATCGGGTTCTTCTCGAGCTCGAAGGACAACGTGAAGTGGTATCTCGAGCGTATCCAGAAGCGCACCATCGGCGGCGACAAGCTCAACCAGTTGAGGCACGTACGGCTGTTCAAGAACGCTGAAGGCATCCATGCGCTGATGGAGCGTCATCGCCGCATTCTCGCACCCAAGTTCGCCAAGGTGCAGGAGATCTTCGAGGCGGAGCTTGCCGGTACGGGGGTAGCGCGCTGGACGCGCCCGAAGGGCGGCTACTTCATCACGCTCGAGGTGGAGCAGGGCTCGGCGAAGCGGGTCGTCGAGCTCGCGAAAGGAGCGGGCGTCGAGCTGACTCCCGCCGGCGCGACGCACCCGTACGGTCGCGATCCGCTCGATCGCACGATCCGGATCGCGCCCAGCTTCCCGGACCTGGACGAGATCGCGCAGGCTGCCGAAGGCGTGGCGTTGTGCGTTCAGCTCGCTGCCGTCGAGCAAAGGCTGGCGGCAACCTCGGGCGCACCCGCTTAGAAGTCCTGCCCTTTCGCCGCAAGCGGCGATTGCTCCAGGCGCTGCAAGCTCTTCACGCCGCCGGTGGACACGACCTGAGCGAGCCACCAGGGGAGAAAGGCGAGCAGTTGCAAAACGCGTCCGCTGATCGCGATGGCGAGGGCGGATTCGGCAGGAATGCCGGCGAGCAGCATCAGCCCGATGAACACCGCTTCGAAGACGCCGAGCCCGTCGAAGGAGATCGGCAGGCGGGAGATCAGGATGCTGAGCGGCAGCACGCCGAGCAACAACAGCAGGTCGGCCGGCACACCGAGCCCGAGCGCGAGCGTCCATGGAAAGACGACCGCGAAGACTTGCTCAGCGACGGTGAGCCCGCTGAAGAGCACAATCGTGCGTCGCGCGTTTCCGAGCGCATGGTAGGCGCTGGTGAAGCGCTGCAACTGGTGCATGATCTTCGATTCCCGGAGCCTGCGCGGAAGCCGCGTCATGAGAAAGGCAACCAGTCGCTCGTTCATGGACGCGAGCGCGAGTGCGATCGTTCCGGCAAGCAGCGCTATTCCGACGTAGAGCACCTGGTCGTAGCGCGCATCGAGCACGTCGATCGAGCGCAGGATGAGAAGGCTCACCAACCCCAGCGCGAGCGCGAGCACGAAGCCGAGCATCCTCTCGACCACGATGGACGTGACCACATCCGTGCCACTGATGCCGCGACGTGTGAGCATGAGCGCGCGAATCGCATCGGCGCCCACCGTGGCCGGAAGCGCCAGGCCCCACACCATGGAGCTGCAATAGATCATCACGCCCCGGAAAAGTGGCAAGTCGTGACCCTGCGCCTTTAGCAGCAGCGCCCACTTGTACGTCATGAGGATCCTGTCGAACGTCGCGACGGCGAGCGCCAGCACGATGTACGTCGGGTGGAAGCGCTGGAGCGTGCGGACGACCTCGCCCGCGTCCACCACGTATGCGAACAGCAGTACGATCAGAACGAGCGAAATACCGATGCGCAGCGCGAGCTTCACAAGGCGGCGATCCGGTCACAGCGGCGCCGTCTCGACGCGGGCCGGCACGTCGAGAGGCACGATCTCGTTGAACACTGCCAGCGTGCGTCGAGCCGTCTCGCGCCAGGTGAGCGTTTGCGCACGCTTCAAACCCAGCGCTCTCATCTTGTCACGCAGCTCCGGTGAAGTGGTGACTTCCATCAGGGCGCGGGCGATATCCGCCTCGTCGCGCGGGTCGATGAGCCGCGCGGCGCCGCCGGCGATCTCCGGAGCGGCGCAGGTGGAGGGCACGATAGCCGGACAGCCGCAGGCGAACGCCTCGACGATCGGGATGCCGAAGCTTTCGCACAGAGTGGCGAGCACGAAGCACTCGGCGAGCTGGAATGCCAGGTGGATGCGATCGTTCGGCACGAAGCCGAGGAAATGGACGGTTTCGAGATCCGCATCGGTAAAGCCACGCACGCGCAAGTACTCTTCGACGCGCGAGCCAGCTACAACCAGCGGCAGCTCGCCGCCTTCCTTGCGATACCGAAGGTACGCTCTCAGAAGCCGCTCATTGTTTCCGCCTGGATAGGGCGGCAGATGACGATGGCCAATGTGCAGGACCCGGGCGACGGTAAAAATGAAGCGCTCGGGCAGCTGGTACTCGGCGCGGAATCGTGCGAGCGCCGCCTCATCGCGCTCAGGAGTGAAGTTCGGTCCCACTCCCGCGTACGTCACGACGCTGTCCTTCACGTCGATGCACGTGTACTTCGCCAGGTCGTCGAGCGTCGCTTGCGAGATCGAGAGCGTCTTCGTCGCCCGCATGCTGTAAAGCGGCAGCATGATCCTGATGTAGAGATTGTCCCACCAGGGATAGTTCTGCGGGTTGACGTACCAGTCCGAGCCCTGGTGCACGAAGATGCACGGCCGGCGCGTGAAGAACGGGATCGAGAACTTCGGATTGAAAATCAGGTCGACGTCGAATTTGCGTGCGAGGCGCGGCACGATGATCTGATCCCAGTAGAGCTTGCTGCGAGAGGGGGCGACGCAGGCTTCGGCGTTGCCGAACTCGCGGAACAAGTGCTGTGACTTCGTCGAGTCGAGGAAGATCACATAGCGTGTGTCGGGATCGAGCTTCAAGAGCTCGCGGATCAAGTTCTGCCCGTACACGCCCAGGCCGTCGTCCTGGTCGAGAAGGCGTCCCATCACGCCGATGGTTCGTCGGGCCATGCCGATCCTTTGTTCAGTGGGCGAGGTTGTGGAGCTTGTTCAGGCCGAAGAGCTTGCGGCCCACCATGCCGAGCACGCCGGCCCGCCGCTCCCCCGGCAGGCAGCGCAGCCAGTCGCACTTCACGCGCGCGAACACCGGAATCGGCAGGGCCGCCCGCCGCCGCTCGGCGCCGTAGTCGAGCGCGACGCCGAAGGCGGCCTTAAAGCCGCTCGCGCGGGCGAGCTCGAGAGAAAGCGAGGAGCCGAGCATCCAGGGATAGGCGATGCAATGCGGCTCGTAGCCGAGATGGCGGCGGAACTCGGCGCGGCTCAGCTCGAACTCCGAAGCGAGGAGCAAACGAAAATGCTCCGGACGCATGTACGAGCCAGTCCTGCCGCGCGAGCAGCGCCGATGGAATTCGTGCAAATGTCGCTGCCAGCCTGGCCTCGAGAAAAACTCTTCGCCGCCGCAGCGCTCGACGAACGCGACGCACTCGCGCGTGAGATCCCCGCACTCGAGGTAGCGGCGCTCGGCCGACAGGAGAGGGGCTGCCATATAGACCGGCGTACCGAGCGCCGGCCGGCCGAGCTCGTCCCTGCCATCGATCGAGCGCATCGGCCAGTCGTAGATGTCGAAGCGCGCGAGCGTGTCAGGGCTGGCAAACGCCACCAGGTGAGGCGAGATCGCCACGAGCGCATGACGGTGCGCGTGCGATTGCACATCGACGCTGCCTGATGCTGCGCAAGCTTTGAGCTCGTCCCACGACATGAACAGGTCGTCCGGGCGGCGCGCCGACGCTCTCATCCACCAAGTGGGCGCGAACAGCACGGCGCGGGCGCCGAAGGTCTCGAGGAGGGGCAGGGCGACCGTCCAGAAGCTCTTGCGAGCATCATCGAACGTGAGCAGCACCGACCTTCCAGGGCGCTTGCCGCGCTCTCGCGCCCTCAGGTACTCGTCGAGACTCAGCGTCCGATAGCCGTTGGCGTAGAGAAAGTCGAGATCCTGCGCGAATTCCTCCGCGGTCACGTCGTGATAGGTGAAAACCGGAATTTCATCGCGCCCGAGCGGCAAGCCGAAGACGAACGCCGGATAGTGCGTGCGCGCCACCCGGGAAACTGTCCGGACCAAGCGGCCGAGATCGTTCATAGGAGCTTCTGAGCTTGGGTCTTGTCCGCTCGCAGCATTCGCTCGCACTGCGTGATGTTCGCGAAGCGTGCGATGCGGCGTGCACGAAACTCGCACACTAGTACTGAAGTTCCGGGCCGTCGTGCATGCGGTCGAGCGCAGTCGAGGTAGTGGAACAAACCTTCTTGAACTGAACTATTCCCACCACAAATGCGACTCACGTCTTGGGTCCACGCTGTCTACGCAACCAGGCTTCGAAGGACCATGGGAATGGACGCTTTCATGAATCGTAGCCTCGAGCAGTCGATCCATCGGGCGGCGTACCTGACTTTGCAACGCCTGCGAGGCCGCCCAGTCGGTCCGTTCATCGAGCAACTGCGCCGCCGCGAGCGGCTCGACCGCGCGGCGTTCGAGCGCCTCAACGAAGAGGAGCTCGAGGCCATGCTCGAGTACGCGAAAGCGAACGTGCCTCTGTATTCGACAGGGCCATGGGCGCGCGCGGAGGCGAGCGACCTTTCGACGTGGCCGGTCCTCGAGCGGCACACGGTGCGAACGCGAGGCAAGGAATTGCTCTCGCGCCGGCCGCGGCTCGGTACGTTCTATCGTCGAAGCTCGGCCTCGACTGGCGAGCCGCTGCGAGTCGCCTGGAATCCGCATGCGGCCGCGTGGGGCTGGGCGAACGAATACCGCGTGATGCTCTGGCACGGGCTCGCCCCTGGAGCCAGAACGTTGCTCCTCTGGGGCTCGAGGCACCGCCTCCAGGATTGGATTCGCAACTGCCGCGGCTTTCTGACGACCGAGCTTACGCCGGAACGGCTCGAGGAAGCCGCGCAGTACGTGCTGCGTCGAAGGCCGCAGTTGTGCATGGGGTTGCCCTCGGCGTTGACGATGCTCGCCCGGCACATTCGCGCGAAGCATCCCGATGCGCCTCATCCCCTGGTGCCCTTCGTGAAGCTCGGAGGCGAGCAGGTGTACCCGTTCCAGCGCCAGGAGCTCGAGCGGCACTTCGGCGCCCGCGTCGTCGAGTTCTATGGCTGCACCGAGGTCGGTCCGATCGCAGCGCAGTGTCCCGCCGGCTCCATGCACATCATGGCCGACAACGTGCGCGTGGAGATTTTCAAAGAGGGCGAACCGGCCCGACCGGGAGAGTTCGGCGACATCGTAGTGACCACGCTCAGCAACCGGGCGATGCCGCTCATCCGCTGCAGGATCGGCGACAGCGGGCGGCTTTCGCCCGAGCCGTGCTCTTGCGGGCTGCCGCATCCGGTGCTCCAGGATCTCATCGGGCGCGCTGCCGACGTGTTCGTAGCGGCGGACGGGCGCACAGTGCATGGCTCGGTGCTCGGGCGCGAATTGAGCACTATCCTCGCCGGCACGCCCGTCGGCCTCGTCCGCCAGGTGTCCTTCGAGCAGATCCACCCGATGCGTTGGAAAGTCTGGGTCGAGAGCGACGGCGGCTTCGACCAGGGGCTCGCGAGCAGGGTGGCCGACGTGGTGCGGGCCCATTTCGGCGCTCGCTGCGAGGTGGAGCTCGAGCGCGTGCCGGTCGTTCCGCGCGAGCCGTCGGGCAAATTCCGCTATTACCTGCCCGTCTCGAGGGCGCCTTTCCGGCCCTCCGAGGCGCAGCACGCCCGTACGCGCGAGGATCGGGTCAAGATGATCTGAAGGGTGCCCTGGCGCCCGTCCCGGAGAGGAACTCTAGGCCGCGCTTTGCCTTTCTATACGGTGCATCCCTTGAGTGAGGAGACCTCAGATGCGTGGATTGATCTGGCTTTTCGCCGCCTTGCTCCTGGCAGTCGGCTGCTCGAGGACCAACGACGGAGCGCAGCAGGAATCGCCTGGCGAGCCCGCCGATGCGGCCCCCACGACTCCGGCCACTCCGCCTCCGGCCGAGCAGACACCGCCGCCCGATGAGTCGACCATGCCGCCGCCTTCGGGCGAGCAGCCTGGCGAGACCATGCCACCGCAGGAGGAGCCGCCCGCCTCGACGCCTCCGCCGCAGCAGTAAAGCGTTTCCTCTCGCGGGTGCGATCCGATGGACGGGATGGCCCGTGTCCTGTCCAAGGCTGCTCGCGAGGACGAGCAGCTCATCCTGGCGGAGGGGCGCAACTGCTGGAGGGTTTCGCAGGCGTCCCGTGCGACGCTGCTGATCGATGCCGAGCAGTACTACTGCGCCTTGCGCACAGCCTTGCTCAAGGCGCGTCGGCAGATCCTCATCGCCGCATGGGACCTCGATACGCGCATCCACCTGCCCGCGGACGGTGCGGGCACACCGGTGGATGCGCGTTTTGCGCCTACGCAGCTCGGGGAGCTTCTCGGATACCTGATCCGCAGCCGGCCCGGGCTCGAGATCGAGGTGCTTTGCTGGGACCCTCATCCGATCTATGCGCGGGACCGGGAGCTCGGCACCAAGCTCAAGCTCGAGCGGATGGGCGTGCGTTTTCATCGTGACGGTTGTCATCCGCCCACCGGATCGGTCCATCACAAGGTCGTGGTGATCGACGATGCGCTCGCGTTCTGCGGCGGCATCGACCTGACGCACCATCGCTGGGATACATGCGAGCACGCTCCCCGCGATGAGCGCCGCGTCGATCACGCTGGCCGCCCCTATGCCCCCACTCATGACGTGCAGTTGTGCGTGTCGGGGCCGATTGCGCGTGTGCTCGGCGACTACCTGCGCGATTGCTGGCAAGAAGCGACCGGCCGTCGCCCTGACGAGGTGGCGTTCGAGCGCGAGCTGTGGCCGGACCGGCTGCGGGTCGACTTTCAGGACGTGCGAGTGGGTCTGTCCCGCACCGTTCCAGCCCGCAATGGCTCGGCGCCCGTGCGCGAGATCGAAGCGCTCTACCTGGCCGCGATCGCCGCCGCGCGCAGGGAGCTTTATTTCGAGAATCAGTACTTCACGAACGAGCGCATCGCACGCGCCATCGCCGATCGCTGTCGTCGCGAGCCTGATCTCAGCGGCCTGCTGGTCGGGTGCCGACGAGCCCGGACCTGGATCGAGCAGCAGACGATGGGCTACGGCCGCAGCCGCTTCCGGGAGGTGCTCGCCTCGAGCGGCGCGCTCGATCGCGTGCCGCTCGTCGCGGCCTTGAACGAAGCGGGCGAGAGCATTCTCGTGCACTCCAAGCTCGGCATCTTCGACGACAGGCTCCTCACCGTCGGCTCGGCGAATCTGAACCGTCGGTCCGCCGGCTTCGACGTCGAGTGCAACTTGAGCATCGAGGCGCTGAATGAGCGCGAGCGCGCAGGCGTGCGGGAGCTACGCAATCGGCTCCTCGCCGAGCACCTGGATCTCGACCCTCTCGAGGTGCCCGCGCTGGTCGAAGGGCATGGGCTCGCGCAGCTTCCCCGTCTCGCTCGCGGCCGACGGCGACTCGTCCCCGTCGAGCTCGAGCCGCCGCACGATCTCGGGGCTGTGCTCGCGCCACTCTTCGATCGGGAGCAGCCCGAGCCTTCGCTCGTGAGCCGCATCGAATCCGCGCCTGTGCGCAGCTGGCAGCAGGCGCTGGTGCTGTTCTGCCTGGCGTGCTATTTCCGGCTCACGAACGAATAGCGATCCACCCCGCAATGCGAACGAGCCTTTGAGCTCGCAAGCGCTTCCTCGCGAGCACAAGCCTCGCTCGATTGGTGGAGAATAGGCGGGGCCTGCTTCGTCTGCTGCGCTCCATGATCGACGCCCCGCTCGAAACGCTGTTCCTGCCCTTCCTCGAGGGCCGGCTCGCCTGGCCGCCTGATGGTGCGCTGTTTCTGCGTGCGAGGGCCGGCGCACCGCTCGATGCGTCCACTTTTCCGGGCCTCGTCTGCGAGCAGAGCTTCAAGCCGGATGCGGAGGCGCTCGATCGTGCGGGCTTCGACGTGCAACCGCTCGTGCCGTCTTCGGTGCGAAAATATTCCCTGGTCCTGGCGCTCCCGCCGAGACAGCGGGACGAATCGCGCGCATTGCTGGCGCGCGCTCTTACTTTGCTCGCGCCGGGCGGAGTCGCGATCGCGTGCGCCGCCAACAACGATGGGGCGCGCTCGGTCGAGCGCGATCTCGAGCGCTTGGCCGGCCCGGTCACGACGATGAGCAAGAACAAGTGCCGCGTGTTCTGGACCGCGCCGCTCGAGCAATTGCCCGCGCGAGCGCTCCTGGCGGAGTGGGGCGAGCTCGACGCGATCCGGCCGATCGAAGACGGCCGTTTTTTCAGCCGCCCGGGCATTTTCGCGTGGAATCGCATCGATGCCGCTTCGCGATTGCTCGCCGCTCATCTTCCTTCGACGCTCGCCGGGCGGGCGGCGGATCTCGGCGCCGGGTTCGGGTACTTGTCGGCGGAGCTTCTGGCGCGCTGCCCGGGAATCGTCTCGCTCGATGTGTACGAAGCCGAAGCGCGCGCTCTCGACCTCGCCCGAGGCAATCTGGCTTCGCTCGAGTCGCGGTTCAGGATCGAGTACCTGTGGCATGACGTCACCGCGGGCCTGGCTCGCAGCTATGACGTGATCGTCTGCAATCCCCCGTTCCACACGCATGCGCATGCATCGCGACCTGATGTCGGGAGGCGCTTCATCGCTGCTGCCGCACAGGCGCTTGCGCCCGGCGGACGCTTGTTCCTCGTCGCCAATCGGCACCTGCCGTATGAAAGCGCGCTCGATGCCCATTTCGAACCGGTCCGAACCCTCGCGCAGCAGGAAGGGTTCAAAGTCGTCGAAGCGGTTCGGGCCTCGGCGGCGCGTCTCGCCCGAGTGCGATGAGCTCGCTCGGCGGCCGCAAGCTCCTCAAGCTGATCTCCAGGCTCGGCTACGGCAGCCGCAAGGAGGTCGCAGCCCTGTTCGAGAGCGGCAGGATTTCGGCCGGCGGGCGCGTGCTGACGCAGGAGGATGAGGCGAATCCAGCCGAGGTGCGCGTGGATGGCGAGCCGCTCGATCCGCTTCCCGGCCTCGTGCTCATGCTGCACAAGCCCGTTGGCTACACCTGCTCGACGCGCGAGGCGGGGCGAATCATCTATGACCTCTTGCCGCCCAGGTTCCGTTGGCGCACACCTGTGCTCGCGAGCGTCGGCCGGCTCGATCGGGACACGAGCGGGTTGCTGCTCATGACGGACGACGGAGCGCTGCTGCATCGGATCGTGTCCCCGAAATCCGCCGTCCCGAAGGTGTACGAAGCGACGCTCGCGCGCGATCTGCGGGGCGATGAGACGGCGATCTTCGCGAGCGGGGAGCTGATGCTGCGATCGGAGCAGACGCCGCTCGCGCCGGCGGAGCTCGTGACCCTCGGCCCTCGTCGGGTGCGGCTCACATTGCGGGAGGGCAGATACCACCAGGTGCGTCGGATGTTCGCGGCGCTCGGCAATCACGTCGAGACGTTGCATCGAAGTCAAGTGGGTGCCCTCGAGCTCGGCGATCTGCCTTCAGGCCAATGGCGCATGCTCGAGGCGGCGGAAGTTGCGCAAGTATTTGCACCTCCTCGCATGTCCCAGGGACCGGAGCTTTCAGGCTCGGCACGCGATTGACCGCGGCGGGCCCGTTGGTCATAGTCTTGGCCCTTCCCCCCGGATTCGAGATTCCCGCATGAGCATGTCGCTGCGCGAGCAGTTGCTGCAGGCCGGCTTGATTACGGAAGAGCAGGCGAAACAGGCAGAAGCGCAGGAGCGCCAGCGCTGGCGCCAGCGGACGGATAACCGGGACAAGCGCGGCCCCACGGGGCAGCAGCACCGTCGGGAGCAGTCTGCTCGCGCCCAGCGCGACAGGGAGGAGCGGCGCAAGCAGCAGGAAGCAGCCGAGGCGAAAGCGCGGGCCGAGAAGGCCGCCCGCGAGGCTGAGCGGCAGCAGCGTCACCAGGAGCAGCAGGAGCGCAAGGCGCGCTGGCTCGCGATCAAGCAGCTCATCGAGCAGCACAGGCTCGAGAAGCTCGACACCGACGAGCGCTTCAACTTCATCGATCGCGGCAAGGTCAGGCGGATCTCGGTGGATGCCGGGCGCCGGGCGAAGCTGGTCTCGGGCGAGCTGATGATCGTGCGTTGCGAAGGGCGCTACGACGTGGTGCCGGCCGATGTTGCAGCGCGTATTGCGGAGCTGGACAGCCGGGCCGTCGTCAATCTCGCGCCCGCCGGCGAGCCGCCCGGGAGCGAGGACGATCCGTACAAGGACTTCGTCGTGCCCGACGACCTGATGTGGTGAGCCCTCAGCCGCTTCCCGGGTTTCGAGTCTCTTCGGGATCCTGCGGCTCGGGGCGGGGCGCGCTCCATTCCGGCGGCGCAGCACACACTTCCAGGTCCATCGCCTCCCACTCATCGAGCGCGAACTCGTCTATGTCGCCGTAGCGGTCGCGCACGTCGATCCAGCCGTCGGCCTCGTCGACCGAGATCACACAGAACATCTCGTGGCTCATGCGATCGGCATACCACTGACCTTCACGGGCTTTGATGCTGCGCATGGCGATCCTCCTCCGTACCGCGGATGCAGCAGGGCAGTGAGCTATTCTTGACCCGGGACGTGACGGCCGGAAGTCGGGTTTCCGGCAGGGCTTCGGGAATCGCCGTGACGGCCAGCGACTACAAACGGATGATCGCGTAGAGGATGCCCGCGATCAGCAGCCACTTGAGCGCGTAGTAGGTCGGCTTGTTCCAGTTCTTGATGCGTACCCCGAGCAGCCGGAGCTTGTAGACCTGCTCGAAAACGCGATTGAGCACGCCGACGTGCTCGCCCGGCACGTTCTCGGTGGCGGCCGCCTTGATCATCCTGCGGCCGATGGTCCGATTGATGGCGCGCACGAGCTTGTTCGAGAGCGGGCGCTCGATGTCGCAGAAGAGGATCACGCGCGTCATGTCGGTGCGGTTCTCGGCGTGGTGGATGTACGTCTCGTCGAACATCACCGCCTCGCCGTCCTTCCAGTAATAGCGCTCCCCGTCGACCACGATGTAGCAGTCCGGCGAGTTGGGCGTGATGAGCCCCAGGTGATAGCGGAGCGATCCGGCGAAAGGATCGCGATGCGCGCCGAGCCGGCTGCCGGGCGGCAGCACGGTGAACATGGCGGCGTTGATGCAAGGAATTTTCGCGAGCAGCTCGGTCGTGCGTGGACAGAGCGCCGAGGCGGAGGGCAGGAAGTCGCCATACCACTTCAGGTAGAAGCGCTTCCAGCCGGTGCGGAAGAACGTGTTGAAGCCGATGTCGTTGTGCCGGGCCGCCGCACGGATATAGCCCTCATCGAAGAGCTTGAGCGCCTCGTCGCGGATCATCTGCCATTGCGAGGTGACCTCGGCCAGCTCGGGAAATTGATCGAGATCGGCGTAAGGCCGGGCCCGTACCGCTGAGAAGAGGTACATCAAGCTGTTGTACGGCGCGAGGACGTTCGCGTGATCGGCGACGAGGCGCGAGAACTTGTGGCGCACCTTTCCCCGCAGCTGCACGTACAGCACGGTCGTCAGGTACAACGCGATGACTATGTATTTGGGACTCAGGAGCGCGGACACCATGGCGGCTGCGATTCTACAGGGGCGCGGCCCCGGAGGAATCCTCGCCGCCCATCGCAAGACGCCCGGAACCCCGGAGCGGTCAGCCAGCGTCGCTTTTAGCCGTCAAGGTGAAGGGCAGTGGCCCGAGGATTGCGCCCGGCCGACGCAAGAATTCATTCGATCCCGCTCGGGTCGTCTTTTGCTGTCACTCGGGATGTGTGCGTCCGCGCCCGCCGGCGTCGGCTCGAGGAATCACTCGATCCCGCTTGGGTCCTCGTCATCCATTACGGCGCGGGCCCGCGAGGCATGGACGGGCGCCCGCTCCACGACCGCCGAGGAGGTGATGATCGAGGGGTCGTTCTCAGGATGCGTGCTGCGAAGTGCCTCGCGCGCCCGCTCCTGGTAGCGCTCGGCCGCCAGGCGCATGTTGCCCCCTTCGACCCGGAACGGGGTCTTTGCGACGTACTTGAGCGTGCGGGCCACTCCGAACTCGTCGATCAGGGGATGGATGAGCATGATGCCACCGTAGCGCTGCACGTCGAGGTACTCCTGGTCGGTGCGCCAGAAGCGGTTGCGGAACTCCGTGAAATTTTCCGGCCAGATCCGATCGATGCGGTTGGCGTTGAACAGCGGCGCCCGCAAGGCCTTCACATATTCGACGATTCCGGAGATCACCATCTCGCACGGCAAGCGCCGGCCGACGTCGACGGCCGTGCAGTCCTTGTGCGGCCAGGTCAGGCCCTGAGCCCGAGCGGCTTCCTGCATGAATGCGCTCCACAGCACGTTGTCCACCGTCTCGATCACGGCGAACTCGTTACGGTACTGCTCGTTCTCGTAGAGCGGCCAGTAGTACGCAGCCCATTTGAGAGGATTGGGGAGCTTCGCGGCGAGCACGCGACGCGGGAAGATCAATGCGCGTCGCTCTGCGTCGTACGCCGCTTGCCCGTTATAGCGCCGGTATTCGGGCTCTTTGCCCGAGACGAACTTGATCTCGACGTGCTCCGGCAGGAGTCCCGACAGGTTACCGAATGCGTTGTCGATTGCTTCGGCACGGTAGGAGACGAGCTGGCGGAATTGACGCTGGCATTCCTGTCTATCGGTGCTCTCGCACGCCAGTGCGAACATCGGAAACAACAGGCCCGCCCACGCGATCCACTTCAGCATCGCCGTGACTCCAAGAGCGGCTCGGCGCCGCCCGCCGGAAATCTCCTCTCTAACAGGCAACAAACGGAGCATTCAATGCCAAGTTCCCGAGGGTTTGCGGGCGTCGGAATCTCGATCGAGCGCCCGTTTGTGGCGTGATCGCGCCACTTGCCGCGAGGGCCGCGTGCTTTCAGAGGCTTGCCGGCGCCGGAAGCGTTGCGTTCGTTTCCCGTCTGCGTTTTGCGATTCGTCGCAGTCGTCCTCGCGCACCCGGTCAGGCATAACAGCACAGGCGCCATTCGACCCCCTGTGCGGCGATCCGCGCGCTCGAGCGCTCACTTCGAGCCGTCGGCGAGGCGTGCGTTTGACGCTGCCTGCTCGCGTATCTATATTCCTGCCCTCTCATCGGGCGCGGGCTGCCTTCGAGCGGCCCGCCTCCGGGTCAGCCAGCAACGCCCGTCCGGCGCAGCCAGCCACTCCTCTTCCTGCCGAGGTTTGGCTGTGAGCAAACAAGATGCTGGTCGTCTTCATCGTTTCCATGCCCGCTGGCCGGTGGGCTTTCTCGTGGTGCTGCTGGGCTGTGCCGCGTGTGTCTCCGGTCCTCCGAAGAAGCCGGATGGATTCGGCGTCCTCGTGATGGCGCACGGCGGCTCGCCGTCGTGGAATGCGCAAGTCCTCGAAGCCATCGAGCCGTTGAAGAGTCATCACGACATCGAGGTCGCCTTCGGCATGGCCGACCCGGCGGCGATGGAGCAGGGCATCAGGAATCTCGAAGCCCGCGGTGCTCGTCGGATCGGCGTGGTGCGCCTTTTCGTGAGCGGCGAAAGCTTCAGGCATCGTACTGAGCAGATTCTCGGGCTCGCACCCGGCGCCCCACCCAAACCTGAGCATCTCGACCACGCCGCGCACTCGCACGGCACAGGTCACGACATGAGCCTGTGGCGCATCGAGTCCGATGCAACGTTCGTCCTGAGCGAGCCGGGCTTGCTCGAAGCACCAGCCATGGGGCAGGTTCTGGCCGAACGTGCGCGCGCACTGAGCCGACAGCCTTCCGAGGAAGACGTGCTCATTCTTGCGCACGGGCCTGCCGATGACGAGGAGAACGCTCGCTGGCTCGAGCATCTCGAGGCGCGCGCGAATGCGGTCCGTCAGGCCCTGCCGTTCCGGCGCGTGCAGGTCGACACGCTGCGGGAAGATTGGCCTGCCAAGCGCGTCGAAGCGCAGCGGCGCGTGCGCTCCTTCGTAGAGCGTGCGACCAGGGAGGGCGGTCGCGCGCTCGTCATTCCGTTCCGCGTGCAGGGATTCGGTCCGTACGCGAAGGTGCTCGAGGGACTCGACTACGTCTCCGACGGGCGCGGCCTGATTCCTCATCCCAACGTGACCGCCTGGATCGAGGAACGTATTGCCGAGCTCGAGGAGCGTTCACGAACCCGGGCGCGGGCGCCGTAGAAAGGTCGCGCGCGTTGCGCCGACCCGTGCTCAGGGCGGTTGTGATCGTGCTCATCTACCTGCCGCCACTTCCCGAAGTGATGCGTCCTCTCCCCCGCTAGCGAGGGAGGGACAGGGTGGGGTTGGCGCTCCTGAGCGCGCAGAAACACGCGGAACATTCCCGACCCGTCATCAATCTCTTTCGCAGGCCGGGCGCCGGCCAAAACGGGGAATGGCGGATGTCCACGCTGCATCGCGTGCACGCACGGGGTGCGTTCATCTGGCTCGTGCTGTCGTGTCTGGTCGCGTGCTCGAACGGCAGAGGAAGCCTCGAGGAGCAGGAGAACGAGCCGCCGACCGCGCAATTCACGATAGGCGGCACGGTCAGCGGGCTGAACGGCCCTGGGCTCGTCATTCAACTGAACGGCTCAGGCGACTTGTCCGTTTCCGCCAATGGCGGATTCACATTTGCCACCGCGCTCGAATCGGGTGCGGCGTACGAAGTCACCGTCCTTTCCCAGCCTGCCGGTCAAACTTGCACGGTCGAGAACGGCAGCGGCACCGTTTCCGACGCGAACGTGACCAACGTCGCGATCACGTGCAGCGGCGGAACGTTCACCGTCGGGGGAGAGGTGACCGGCCTCGAGGGCAGCGGGCTCGTTCTGCGTAACAACGGGATCGATGATCTCGCGATCAGCGCCGACGGTCCGTTCACTTTTGCCACCGCGCTCGAAACGGGATCCGCTTACGCGGTCACTGTCGCCACTCAACCGTCCGATCCTTCGCAGACATGCATGGTTTCCAATGGCTCCGGCACTATCGGCTCGACTGACGTCACGGACGTCAGGGTCGCTTGCGAGACGGGTCGCTTCACGGTGGGCGGCAAGGTTTCGGGCCTCGTCGGCGATGGCCTCGTCTTGCAGAACAACGGCGGCGACGATCTGGCGATTTCGAGGAACGGCCCATTCACATTCACGACGCCCTTGCCCGACGGAGCAATGTACAACGTAACGGTTCGCACGCAGCCAAGCGGCCAGACGTGTACCGTTGAGCGGCCCGCCGGCTCCGTGCGGGGTCGTGACGTCACCGATATCGAAGTCAGATGTCAGACGGACAGGTTCACTATCGGCGGGACGGTGTCGGGCCTGCGGGGCTCTGGGCTCGTCCTCAGAGTCAATGGCGGCGACGATCGCGTCATCACGGGTAACGGTCGCTTCGCTTTTTCGACAGCCGTCGCAAGCGGCGCTTCGTACGTGGTGACGGTGAGGACTCAACCACGAGAGCCGACGCAAGTCTGCACCGTTTCCAACGCTGCCGGAGTCGTGCAGGCGACGAACGTGACGGACGTGTCCGTCGAGTGCGTGACCAGCGTCTTTTCCATCGGCGGCAGGGTCTCGGGGCTGGAAGGGACCGGCCTGGTTCTGCTCAACAACGGCGGCGATGCCTTGCCGATCGCTTCGAACGGCAACTTCACGTTTTCGACCGAGCAAGAGAGCGGGACGCAATACCGCGTGAGCGCAGGGACGCAGCCTTCGAGCCCCTCTCAGATGTGCACCGTCGAGAACGCGACGGGAACGGTCGGCTCGCGGGACGTGACCAACGTGCGGGTGAGTTGCGCGACCTCGACCTTCTCGATCGGGGGAACGATCACCGGCCTCCTCGGCTCCGGGCTCGTGTTGAGGAACAACGGGACGGACGAGCTTGCCGTCGGCTCGAACGGGCCTTTCACGTTCGGGCAAGAGCTCGCGGCCGGCGCGAGCTACAACGTCACGATAGCCTCGCAACCTTCGGATCCGACGCAAGCCTGTACGGTCTCGAATGGCAGCGGTGTGGTGGGAAGCGCCGATGTCACATCCATCGCGATCAGCTGCGCGAGCAGCGACTTCACTGTCGGCGGCCGTGTCGAGGGGCTCGAGGGCTCGGGGCTGACCTTGCTGAACAACGGCAATGACAGCATCACTCTCGACTCCAACGGCGAGTTCACGTTCCCCACCGCATTGCCGAGCGGCGCTGCGTACAGCGTCACCATCTCGCAGCAGCCGACAGGGCCGGATCAGAGCTGCGTGCTCGGCAACGCCTCAGGAGTGATCGGCGGGAGCAACGTAACGAACGTGCGCGTCACCTGCACCACGAGCGAGTTTACGGTCGGTGGGCGTGTGTCCGATCTGTCAAGCTCCGGGCTCGTCCTGCAGAACAACGGCGCGGACGACCTGCCGATCGCCTCGAACGGTCGCTTCGAGTTCCCGGATTCCCTTCCTACCGGCGCGGCATACAACGTCACGGTTCTGAGCCAACCGACCGATCCGACGCAGACGTGCGTCGTCGACCATGGCTCTGGTCTCATCGAGGACGAGGACGTCGACGATGTACGCGTGCGCTGCCGGGACGATGACGATGACGAAGAGGACGATTAGCGTCCTCGCGGCCGGCTCCCCACTTCGATCCGTTCCGTGCCTCCCTCCCGGCAAACCTTGCGTGCCGTGTTCTTGCCGATAGCTCTTCGATGTGAGCAGGTATGATTGCGCAGGCTCGATCTGCGCCTGCGAGGCGTGAATCGAAGCAGGATCGGTCAGCCAGCACAGAACCTTCCGCTTGAGCACTGCACAGCGTTCCTTCGCCGCCCTGCGCCTGCCGGCCTATCGGGGATTCTTCCTGAGCGCGGCCGGCGCGATGATGGCGGACAGCATCGAGCACGTCATCAGCTACTGGGTCATCTTCCAAAAGTTCGAGTCCGCGGCGCTCGGCGGCTTCGCCGTGATCTCGCACTGGCTGCCCTTCCTTCTGTTCTCGATCCACGCGGGCGCACTCGCTGACCGCTTCGATCCCCGACGCATCATCCAGCTCGCGATGCTGCTCTTCATGGGCGTCTCGATCGCCTGGGGCGTGCTGTTTCATACCGACACCCTCGAGATGTGGCATGCCATGGTGCTGCTGGTGCTGCACGGGCTGGCCGGCGTGCTATGGACCCCGTCGGCGCAGGTTCTGCTGCATCACGTAGTCCCGATGGATCACTTGCAGAGCGCGGTCAGGCTGAATGCCACTGCGCGGCAACTCGGGATGCTCGGAGGACCCGCGATCGGCGGCCTCATCCTGATGGCGCTCGGCCCGATCTACGGCATCTACTTCAATGCGCTGCTTTACGTCCCCACGATCCTGTGGCTTTGGAAGGCGCCGTATCGTGGTCGCACGCCGTCGATACGACCCGCTCTGCTCGGCATCGCCGATATCGCCTCGACGCTCAAGCAAATTGCCGGTCATCGTACGCTTGCCTCGATGACGCTGCTCGCCGGCGCGGCCTCGCTGTTCATCGGCAACGCCTATCAGGCGCAGATGCCGGGATTTGCTGCGGACCTGGGGCATGGCGAAGCCGATCTTGCCTACAGCATTCTGCTTGGAGCCGATGCGGCGGGCGCACTGACTGCCGGCTTCATTCTCGAGAGCCGGGGGTTGCTGCAGGCGCGGCCGAGAACAGCTTTTGTCCTTGCGATGCTGTGGTGCTGTGCGCTTGCCGGGTTCGCGCTATCGCCCATCTACGCACTGGCGCTCGCGCTGCTCTTCGTCGCGGGCTTCATGGAGCTGTCGTTCAACTCGATGGCGCAGACGCTCGTGCAACTGAATGCGCCGGCGGACATGCGCGGACGGATCCTGGGCGTGTTCTCGATGTCGTCACTGGGCTTGCGCACCTTCAGCGGCGTGAGCATCGGGCTGATCGGCAGCCTGTTCGGAATCCATGCGGCGCTAACCGCCAGCGCGGTCGCGCTCATGACGCTGAGCGGCCTGCTCCTCGCCGTCGGATCGACGCGTAAAGCGCGAATCGCGAGTGAATCCTGATGCTCATCCCGCGCTGCGGCGAGTACGACCCGCAAAGCGGGGAGGGACAGGGTTGGCGCGCGTCTACTGCGAGTCGAAGAACGACCGCACGGCCGCCAGACAAAACGGCGGCACCAGCGCGCTGTGATAAGCCTCAGCCACAGCCATCGCGCCGCCGTCAGCTGCCAGAGCTTCCTTGGCCGCGGCGAAGCCCACTTTCAACGCCGCGTGAGGATCGCCGAGCGACGCCTCCTCATCCAGATCCAGCACGTCGACGGGCGCCGTCACGCCTTGGGCAGCCCAGTAGTCGCGCATCAGCCCGGTATTGAGAAAGAGCACCGAAGGATCCTCGTTGCCGCCGCAGAGAAGCACTGGCGAAGTGGGCAGCCAGGTGCGCAGATCGTTGGCCTTGAAGGCTTGGCGAAGCGGATGTGAAGGAGCGGCCGGCGGCAGGCCGTCGGTCGCTTGTGGAAATCCGCCATCAGGGTGGGCTTGTGCGTCGTTCAGATAAGCGAGGCGATAAGCATTGGTGATCAGATGCTCCGGTCCAAAGCCGAGCGCGAAGACCGGCGCCAGCACCTCAGGCGTTGTCGCAGGCGTGTACGGCGCATACGCGGGATCGGGTGGAGTGGCGCTGAATAGTTGATCGGCGGGGAGCCTTCCTTCGGAAAACAGCGCCGAGCGCGGGCCGTCAGTGGGCAGGAGCGATTCGATGCCTGAGGCATAGCGCGCCTCGAACAAGTCTGTGGGCTCGGCATAGATGTCGCCGTATGCGCGCTGATAGCCAATAGCCACCAATGTGGCGACCAACGGTGCGCTGCGAACAACCTGGCCGTAGAACACAGCATCACCGAACGCCGATAACGCATACGGGCCGGACATGGGCGCGGACGCGGTGACAGCCACGCCGCTTTGCTGCAAGAGCCTGTGCGCTGCCATCGCGACGTAGCCTCCCTGGGAGTAGCCCGTGACGAAGAGCTCGCCGGAGTCCGCCACGGTCGGCGCGAAGCTCGTCGGCAGAGCGCTTCGCGCGGCCTCGAGCGCATCGAGAACTTCTCCGGCCTGTTGATCCGCATGCAAGTAGGGATGATACGGGAGCGTCGATGTGTGATAGCCGGCGTAGTTGGGCGCGATGACCACATAGCCGTGGGCGGCAAATACAGCCGCGACGGACAGGCCTTCGATGTTGTCCTCATCGCTCAAGTTCGCGATGTTGAAGTCACGCTCGGCTTGGGTGCCGTGCGCGTAGACGAGCAGGGGTCTCGGCCCCTGGCAAACGGCTTCGGCGCCCGTGGGAATCATGAGCGCGCCGGAGGAAACGATCGGCGCGCCGACCGGATCGACCGTGTGGTACTCGATCTCATGAACATCGACGCCGCACTCCGGCGCGAGGATGAGCTCGAGCAGCCGCGTGCCCGTAGAGCCGGCGTTCAGCAGCGCGAGCAGATCGGACGCGGCGATCGAAGCAGTGCGTGGTGGTGGAGCTTCCACCAACGTGCCGCGCGCAGGCGGTGCGGCGCTTTCCGACGTGTCTGTTTCCTCGCTTGGATCATCACTACTTCCGCAGCCAGCGACCACGAGCACCACGATTGCACTGACTGCTGCGAACTTGCGCGCCACGACGACTTCTCCTGAGTGATCGAGCAATGAACGCGCGAGCAGGCCGAATCGGTGCGTGCCTCGGGTCAGGGTTTGCCGACGAGGGCGAGCAACTCGAGCGCTTAGCGCCCCGGCCCTGCTACCATGCGCAAGTGGCGGATGCGCAGCAGGAGGGCGAGATGGCCTGGCGGATCCGGACTTCAGCCGGAAAGCGACGTGTCCTCATCGCCGTGTGCGTCCTGTGCGCGTGCCTGATGATCGTCGAAGTCATCGCGTCCCGACGCATTCGCGCCCTCGACCTCGGGATCTGGCAGCTCGAGCTCGTCATGCTGCCCTGGATCGTATTCGTAGGGAGCGTCCTCGGAACGGTCGCCACTTCCTGGTTCGATTCCGAAGCCGGCAGTCAGCTGTTCCGGCGCGTCGTTTCCCTGCTCGTCGCGGCCGGTGTGCTGGGTCTCGTGACGATGACGTACTTCGGCCTCGTGTTCTGATGTTCGGTCGGCGGCCGGGCGGCTGCGCCGTCTTGCGGCAAGCAGTCCCGGTGTGAGCTGCTGCGCTCGCCCTGTACGTAAAAAAGGGAACATTCCGCGGCCCCGAGCCATATTGGAGAGTGGCTGGATGGGGATCGGCGACGATGACCAAGACAGGCTCTCTTGGACGGGTGGGCATCCTGGTGGCGCTGTTTGCGATCGGGGCATGCTCGAACGGCCGGGGGAGTCTGGGCGAGAGCGCGGAACAGCAGGAGCCGACGACGGTCACGATCGGCGGCACGGTGACGGGGCTCGAAGGATCGGGCTTGGTGCTGCAGAACAACGGCGGCGACGATCTCACTATCACGAGCAACGGCAACTTCATGTTCGCCACGCCGCTCGATCCGGGCGCGACGTACAACGTCACGGTTCTCACTCGGCCCAGCAACCCATCGCAGACCTGCGCGGTCAACAACGCGACCGGCACGGCTGGCACGACGAACGTCACCAGTGTCGCGGTCGTCTGCGGATCCGGGACGTATCGCATTGGCGGAACGGTTTCCGGCCTGGCCGGAAGCGGCCTGGTTCTGCGCAACAACGGCGAAGACGATCTGCCGATTGCCTCGAACGGCGCGTTCACGTTCGCCACCGAGCTCGAGACGGGAGCGACTTACGAAGTGACTGTCGCGTCCCAGCCGACCGAGCCGTCACAAACATGCACTGTCGCGAACGGAGCAGGCACTGTCCTTGCGGCGGATGTTCGCAGCATCGCAGTGACCTGCTCGACGAATACATACACGGTGAGCGGCGTCGTAAGCGGGCTCGAAGGAAAAGGATTGGTCTTGCAGAACAATGGCGGCGACGATGTCGCCGTGCAGACCGATGGCACGTTCACGTTCCCGACCGCACTGGCGAGCGGTTCCACTTACAACGTGACGGTGCGAACGCAACCTTCCGAGCCAACCCAGGCGTGCACGGTTCAGGCCGGATCGGGCGCGATCGCCGACGCGCCGGTAAGCGATGTCGTCGTGACCTGCGCTACTCGCGCATTCACGATCGGCGGGACGGTCAGTGGCTATGCAGGGTCCGGGCTCGTCCTGCACAACAATGGGGGCGATGCGCTCACGCTTACGGAGAACGGCACGTTCACGTTCCCGACGGCCGTGTTGAGCGGTGAGACGTACAACGTGACCGTCGCCACTCAACCGACCGGGCCGGCGCAGGCTTGCACTGTGACGAACGCGTCAGGAACCGTCGGCAGCAGCAACGTCAACGACGTTTCGGTGAGCTGCGTCACGCTGGGCTTTCGTCTGCGCGGCTCCGTCTCGGGTCTCGCAGGCTCGGGCCTGGTCTTGCGGAACAGCGGCGTGACTCTTCCGATCGCCGCGAACGGAGCGTTCGCCTTTCCCGATTCGTATCCGGAAGGCACGCCCTACAACGTCACGGTCGCGGTGCAACCCGTCAATCCCACCCAGGTGTGCACGGTTTCCAATGGATCAGGCGCAATAGGCACGAGCGACGTGACGAACATCGGCGTGCAGTGCGTGACGAGTCGGTTCACGGTCGGCGGGACGGTCACGGGCCTGGTCAGCTTCGGCTTGAGGCTCAGGATCAACGGCAGCGAGACGATCAACGTGCCCAGGAACGGATCTTTCACGTTCCCGACACCGATTCCGAGCGGCTCCACCTATTCAGTGGAGGTCGCCGCGAACCCGGTGTTCCCCGTCTCGCAGACGTGCACGATCGTGAACGGCACAGGCACGGGGATAGTCGGCGGCTCCAACGTCACGAGCGTTGCAGTGACGTGCAGATAGGGACGCGCAGCCAGGCCGCCCGAAGGCCGGCTCATTTTGCGAAGAGCCGCGAGGGATCCTTGAACGCCTTGAACTCGAGCGCGTTCCCTGAAGGGTCGAGCAGGAACATCGTCGCCTGCTCGCCGACCTGGCCACGAAACCGTATGCCAGGCTCGATCACAAAGCGCTGACCAGCCTGCTCGAGCCGTCGCGCGAGCTCATGCCAGGCGTCCCATTCGAGCACGACGCCGAAATGAGGCACGGGGACGTTCTTGCCGTCCACTTCGTTATACGCCAGCGGACGCGAGGAGGGATCGAGGTGGGCGACGAGCTGGTGACCGAAGAAGTCGAAATCGACCCAATGCTCGGAGCTGCGCCCCTCGGGGCAGCCGAAGAGCCCGCCGTAGAAGCGGCGCGCGGCCTCGAGGTCGTGAACGGGAATTGCCAGATGAAAAGGTTGCGGCATCGCGCCTATGAATAGACCGATGCGCCGGGGGCGTCAACTTCTGTTTGAGTGCGTGCTCGGGCGAGGTGATCGCCGAAAGCGGTGGACGAAAGAAATCGGAAAGTGATCGCGGCGCGCCAGGCTCCCTCCGCGCGGCTCATCTGCTAGGCCGGCAGGAGCGTGACGAGCTCAGATTCATCGGTCTGGCGGGGCCCGGCAGCCGACCAGTGCTTGCGAAAGATTGCAAGTCGAAGCTGCCGGGGTGAGTGATCCAGTGCGCCAGCCGCTGGCGAGACGGTGCTCATTGCAGCTGCGTCACGGTGACGGTGTAGCTGTCCCGCAGCATCGACTGAGCTCCGTACGCGCCGAGAGAGAGACTGGCGGCGACGATCACAGCCGACATGAGCATGCAAACGGCTCGCTGGGCGTTGCGGTTGAGGTCGATGAGGGCGTTCATGGCGAGTCTCCTGTCTGTCTTGCGTCTGACCGCGTTATCGCGGCGTTCGCTGTTAAGACACGAAGGAGCGCCGAAAGGTTACACGCGCTTCATCGCTCGCCGGCCAATGGCGGAACGGCGCCGGTGAGAGACGCCCGGAGGCGGCCGAAGGCCGCGATCCGCCGCTCATTTCTTCGCTTTCGACTCGTTCTTGGCCTTCGACTCGCTCTTGCCCTCGCCGTTCGACTGCTCGATCTGCTCGAGGAGCTTGGTGTCGAGCATCGGCAGCTGCGGGAGCTCGGCTTCCTTGACGAGGGGCTTCAATTGCTCATGGAGCTTCGAGGCCACTTCGTGGAGCGAGCGGTGCTGCGAGGCTAGCTGTGCGCTCGCGCGCGTCAGCTCGGCCAGCTTCTGATCCTGCTGGCGCTTCTCGACGTTCAGCTTGTTGAACGAAAGCTCGATCTGCCGGCGCGTCTCGGTCTCTTCCTGCTTCTGCTTCCTGAGCGCGTTCATCTTCTTGATGACGTTCTCGGGCGTGTCCGAGAGCGCGGTGTTGATCGCCTTGAGCGCCTTCTCCTGCTCGGCGATGCGGTCCTTCAGCTTCTGCGCCTCCTTCGCCGCCGCCTGCCGGTCGGTGGCGAGCTGACGGAGCGCGTTCTCCTGCGCCTGCTTCAATTCGGCGATGGTCGCCTGGGCCTGGGCCAGGGCCTTCTCGCTCGCCGCCGCCTTCTGCTCGGCGGCCGCTACGGCGGTGCGGGCCTGCTCGCGGGCGGCCGCTACGTCCGAATCCGCCTTGGCGAGCTTCTTCAGCACGTCCTCGAGCGCCTTTTTCAACTCGTCCTGGGTGCAGTTCGGATCGAGCTTCAGCGCGTCCGTCGCCGCTCGCATCAGCATCTGCTTGCTGATCGCAAGCTCCTTCCAGACCTTCAATTGCAGCTCTAGTTCGGGTTGATTCACCATTGATTCCCTGATCTCTCTCTTCTACCAGTCACTCTCGATGGTCCAGCTCGCGCTGCCGCTCGGCAGCGCGAGGGCCCCGGGGGGCCGTCGCGGGTCGAAAAGGCCGCCTGCCCGGGGCAATCCCAAGCGTTGCGAGGATCGACGGCGGTTTTCTCGGGGGGTGCGGATTGTAGTCGAGAATCCGCTCAGACGCGCGTCACGACCGTCATTCCCAGGGGCGCGAAATCCGCTCGCGGGCCGCAGGCGCCAAGTTGGGGAGGGGCCCGAATTTTCCAGTCCGGGGAACCACTACTCGCAGCGCAGGCGGAAACGCCCACGGCGGGCGCGCAAGTTCTGCACAGTTCGCCCACGCAGCTTTCGATCCTCAGTGGCCCGCTCGCGCCGGTTATGTCCGACACGAGGCCGGCGGTACGCCCCCGTGGTCGGCTCCGAACCCGGTCAAATCCCCGTCGCGTTCCCCGAGCCCTGGCTTACGGCGGGCGCAGCCACACCGTCCGTGCCTGCAAGCTGCGTGTCGGGCAGCGTCGATTCGAGCCACCTCCTTATTCTTCTGGCATCCGCCACGCGCGTGTACTTTCCGAAGGAATTGAGGAGAACCATCACGATGGGGCGCTCCTCGATCAGGGCCTGCATCACCAGGCACCGCCCGGCCGCGTTCGTATAACCGGTCTTCTGCACCTGGATGGTCCAATCCGGCTTTTCCACCAGAGTGTTCGTGTTCCGATACTCGAGCAGATGCGTGGGTGTGACCACTGTGTAATGGGGATCGGTCGAGAACTGCGCGATCAGCGGATTTTCGGCGGCGGCACGCACGAGCTTCACCAGGTCTCTCGCGCTCGAGACGTTATGGCTCGACAGGCCGGTCGGCTCGGTAAACCGCGCCGTTTTCATGCCCAGCTCCTTCGCCTTCGCGTTCATCTCGCGCACGAACGCAGGCAAACCGCCGGCGTGGGCGCGTGCGAGCGCCTGTGCCGCGCGGTTCTCGGATGACATGAGGGCAAGCCGGAGCAGCTCTTCTCGGGTGAGGCGGGTCCCCGGCGTAAGGCGCGAGTACACGGGCTTTTCGAGCTCGCAATCCTCGGGCTGGATCTCGATCGTCTCTTCTAGCGGCTCGCCGCTCTCGAGCACCACGAGCGCCGTCATCAGCTTGGTGATGGAGGCGATCGGCAGGGGTTGCTTGGAGTTTCTCGCGTACAGGATCGAGGAGTCCGCGGCATCCATGACCACGGCCGCGCTAGATCGGACGTCGGGCCTGGTCCGGGGGGCGACTGCCTTCGCAACGCTGGTTTTGTGATCCGCCCCGCCCGGCGCCGTGAGCCCGCTCGTTTGAGGCGTGTGATCCGGCGCGTTTGGATCATGAGACGCTCGGGCCGAGCCCAGGCCGATGAGAAAGCACGCAGCCACTGCCAGCCACCGTTCGTCCGCGCGGAAGATCTGCATGCCCAGGCGCCGTTCTTGAAGTTCGTATGCGTGCAAAGTTAAACGAAGTCGGGCGGAAGAACTGTGAGAATTTCCCGGTCCTTTGAGGAAGGCATTGCCCTTAACGCCGCGCTGCACGAGCGCCGGCCGCGCCTGCCCCCGACGAAAAAAAGATCGGGGCAACCGTAACCTTTCTCCGGGGCTCCTCGTCACAAGCCTCACCGCGCCGAACGGGTCGGCGTGCGGCGGAACGAGCGGGCTCGTAACCAGCTCGGTCGATCCGTGTTCTGCCCGGGTGGGGCGTGCGAACCAAAAAACGGACCGAACCACATGAAGACCCCGGCCAATCGAGAAACCGCTCTTCCCGAAGGGGGTGAGGAGATCGTACGTCCCCAGCGCGAGCACGCCGGTTTGGCGCAGGTCAGGCCTTTTCCACGAGTCATCGGCGCCGAACCTGGGGCCGCCGATGCGCAAACTGCGCTGGCCGACATGGACGAGTGGCCGATCAAGCGGCTCTTGATTGGGTTCGCTGCCGTGCTGGTCGCTGTCGGAGTCTGGGTCGCAACGCGGGATTCCGCCGCGCCGGTCTCGACTCCTGCCCAAAGCCCGGTGACGCCTATCGAGCTCGCCACCGTTGACATCGAAACCGTGACGCCGCGCTCGCTCGCCCGCTCGCTTCCCCTGTCGGGCTCGCTTTCGCCGATCGTGCAAGCCACTGTCGAAGCGGAAGTGGCCGGGGAAGTCGAAGAGGTGACTCTGCGGGAAGGGCAGGATGTGCGTGAGGGCGAGGTCATTGCGCGGCTCGATACGCGCAACCTGCAGGCGCAATACGATCGCGAGCTCGCGGCTGTGGAGAAAGCGCGCGCCGATCTCGAACTGGCAACGCTCAACCGCGACAAGAACCGCACGCTCCTCGAGCAGAGGTACATCTCCAGGAACACATACGAGCAGACCGAGAGCGCCTACGCGAGGAGCGTGGCCGAGCTCAAGCTCGCCGAAGCCCAGGCACGACTTGCGAAGCTCGGTCTCGAGGAGGCGGTGATCCGGGCGCCGTTCTCAGGAACCATCGCGAAGCGGCTCGTGCAGCCGGGCGAGAAGGTCTCGCCCGATTCGGGCATCGTGACGCTGGTGGACCTGACGCAGATGGTGCTCGAAGCCGCGATCCCCGCTGCGGACATTCCGTCTGTTCGCCCCGGTCAGAAAGTCCGCTTCACTGTGAACGGGTTCGGCGAGCGTGAGTTCGAAGGGGAAGTCCAGCGGATCAATCCAGTCACGACCGACGGCTCCCGCGCGATCGCCGTCTACATCGCCGTGCCGAACCCCGATCGCGCCCTCAAGGGAGGCATGTTCGCCAAGGGCGAGCTTACAGTAGAGGCGAGCGAGCCTGTCCTGGCTGTCGCGCAGCGCGCGGTGCACGAGGACGGCGGCGTGCACTTCGTCTATTTGCTGCGCGACGAGAAGATCGCTCGCGCTCCCGTCACGCTAGGGCAGCCAGTGAAAGGCAGCGCTTACGTCGAGGTGCGTGAGGGACTGAAGCCGGGCGATCGTGTCATCACCACGCAAATCATCGCGGCTCAGGTCGGCAAGCCAGCCATCGTTCGCGGCGAGGAAGTCGCTGGAGCCAGCGCGACGAGCGAGCTGGCCGGGCGGCCCTGATTCTCACGATCACGAACGAGCGGTACGCCCATGTGGATCACCCGGCTCAGCATCAATCAGCCCGTCTTCGCGACCATGGTCATGGTCGCGATCGTGGTGCTGGGACTCTTCTCCTACCGCCTGCTGCCGGTCGAGGAGATGCCGGACATCCAGATTCCGGCCGCCTGGATCACGGTCGAATATCCCGGCGCCTCGCCCGAGGCGATCGAGAACGACGTCATCAAGCCGCTCGAGAACGTCATCAACGGGGTCGACGGCGTCAAGAACATCTATGCCACCGCGCGCGAGGGGCTGGCGCTCCTGCAGATCGACTTCCGGCTGGAAGTCGACGCCGTCAGCGCGACGCAGGAGATTCGGGACAAGGTGGCGCAGATCCGGGCTTCGTTTCCGCGCGAGGTTCGTGAGCCGACGATTTCACGCGCAAGCAACGACAGTACGCAGCAGCCCGCGGTCACGCTGGTCGTGTACTCGACGACGCGCAGCCTCAGGGAGGTCTCGACTCTCGTCGAGCAGCAGATAGTCAAGCGCCTGCAGAACGCCTACGGCGTCGGCAATGTCGTGGTCGGCGGCTCGATCGAGCGCCAGATCCAGATTTTCCTGCGTCCGGAGCAGCTCGAGAGCTTCAAGATCGGGGTGGACCAGGTCATCGCGGCGATCCAGGCCGCGAACCGCGACCTGCCCGCCGGCAGCATCTCCCGGGGCGCCGAGGAACAGCTCGTGCGCGTCGAGGGCAAGATCAAGGACCCGCGCGGCTTCGAGCGCATCATCGCCGCGAACCAGGGCGGCGCCCCGGTGTACCTGCACCAAGTCGCGGACGTCGTGGACGGGGAGGCCGAGGAACAGTCGATCGCGCGGGTCGACGGCATGCGCTCTGTGTCTCTCGACGTCTATCGAATGCAGCAAGCGAATCTCGTCGAGGTCGGCAAGGCGGTCGAGCAGGCCATCGAGGAGCTGAAGGCCGGCCTGCCCGAGGACATCCAGATCCGCACGCTCTGGTCGGATGCGGAGTGGATCGAGGCTTCGCTCGAGCGCGTCAAGGCGACGATCGTGGAGGGCGCCGCGCTCACCATCCTGATCGTGTTCCTGTTCCTGCACTCCTGGCGCTCGACCGTGATCACGGGGTTGACGCTCCCGATCTCGGTGATCGCCACCTTCATCGCGCTGCACGCCTTCGGCTTCACGCTCAATTTCATGACGCTGATGGCGTTGTCGCTGTGCATCGGGCTGCTGATCGACGATGCGATCGTGGCTCGCGAGAACATCGTGCGTCATGCCGACATGGGCAAGAGCCACAAACGCGCGGCGCTCGAAGGCACTCAGGAGATCGGTCTCGCCGTGATGGCAACGACTTTCGCCATCCTGGCTGTGTTCATCCCCGTGGCTTTCATGAGCGGCGTCATAGGCCGCTTCTTCCTGCAGTTCGGCATCACAGTGGCCGTCGCAGTGGTCATCTCGCTCTTCGTGAGCTTCACGCTCGATCCGATGCTCTCCTCGATCTGGCCCGATCCGCGTGAAGGACGTTTTCGCCGGATGCCGTGGCTCGCGCGGATCATGGACAGGGTCGAGCGCATGGTCGACCTGGCACATCGCCTTTACGACCGGATCCTGCGATGGATGTTCAGCGAGCGTCGCTATGGGATCGTCGGGCTCGTGCATGTGGCGAGAGCCATCAAGCGCGACAGCACGGTCACGCCGCGCTGGGCGAGCGTGAGTCCTCGCTTTCTGATGCTCGCGCTCGCGGGCCTTGCATTCTTCGGGAGCTTTCCGATCGTGCCGCTCGTCGGCACCGAGTTCGTGCCCGAGCAGGATGAGGGCAGGGTGTCGATGCGCCTCAACACACCGATCGGCTCGAGCCTCGAGTACACCGACGCCAAGGTGCGGGATGCCGAAGCGGCGATCAGGCAGATCGAGGGAGTGGATTCGATCGTCACCACCGTCGGCACGGACGAAGGCAAGAATTACGCTCGCGTGCTCGTGCTGCTGACCGATCGCGTCGAGACCGGCCGGCCGCCGGTGAACGAGATCGAAAAGGCGATCCGCGAGCGGCTCTCGCGCATGGCGGGGCTTCAGCTCTCGATCGACAGCGACAACCAGCCGGTGTTCATCTCCCTGCTCGGGCCGGACACGGCGAAGCTCACCGAGCTGTCAGAAGAGCTGATGAGGCGCCTTCAGAAAATTCCCGGCATCGCGGACCTGGAAAGCAGCGAGAGGGGAGCGAATCCCACGATCGCGGTGCGGATCGACAACGAGCTCGCGAGCGAGCTGGGGCTCACCACGGCGAGCATCGGCAACGCTTTGAGACCCCTGATCGCGGGCGACCAGATCAGCACCTGGCTAGGCCCCGACGGGCAGGACTACGAAGTGATCGTGCAACTGCCGAAGGAGCGACGCGAGATGAGCGCCGATCTCGGCGATCTCTACGTCACGAGCCCGAAGCTCGATGCGAACGGACAACCGCTGCTCGTCCCGGTGCGACAGGTCGCCGAGTTCGCCGAAACCACGAGCCCGCAGCAGATCAAGCGCCTGAATCTGCAGCGACGCATCTCGCTCTACGCCAATGCCGAGGGTCGGCCGGCGGGCGATGTGGGCTCGGATGCCGAGAGAATCGTCAGGGAGATGCAGCTCCCGCCGGGCTACCGGTTCGACGTGGGCGGCGGACAACAGGAGATGAATGAGACCTTCAGCGCCGCTCTCGCCGCTCTCGGGCTCGCCGTGATCTTCATCTATATCGTGCTCGCTTCGCAGTTCGGCAGCTTCACGCAGCCCATCGCAATCATGGTCTCGCTGCCGCTCTCGTTGATCGGCGTGCTGCTGGCGCTGCTCTTGACGGGCACGACGCTCAACATTTTCTCGATCATCGGCTTCATCATGCTGATGGGCCTGGTCACCAAGAACGCCATTCTGCTGGTCGACTTCACTAATCAGGCAATTCGTGCGGGGCGCAGTGTGCGCGAGGCGATCCTCGAGGCCGGACAGGTGCGCCTGAGGCCGATTCTCATGACGACGTTCGCGATGATCTTCGGCATGCTGCCGATGGCGATAGGCGCGGGGCATGGCGGAGAGCTGCTTGCCCCGATGGGTCGCGCGGTGATCGGCGGGGTCATCACCTCGACTGCGCTCACTCTGCTGATCGTGCCCGTGCTCTACACATATTTGTATGCACTCACGCAGCGCGTGAAGGCCCGGTTGCGGCACAGGCACGAAGCGCCGTTGGTCGAGCCCGGCTGATCCTTCGATCGCCGTCAGCCACGTAAGCGCCCGTTTCCCCAGGGCGTGTGCAAGCGGAAGCGCTTTTGCTTGAAGAGCGGGACGAGCAACATTCCGGCAATGAACCCGCCGATGTGGGCGCGGAACGCGACGCCGCCTTGTCCGGGTTGCGCCATCAGATTGCTCAGAAGCTGCAAGCCGAACCACAGCACGAGCACGATTCCGGCCGGGATGCGCGCGGTGTGCAGGAAAAAGCCGAACGGAATGGCGACCAGCACGCGGGCGTGCGGATAGAGCAGCAGATAGGCGCCGAGCACTCCCGAGATCGCTCCGCTCGCTCCCACCATCGGAATCGTGGAGCCGGGCTCCGGCACGGCTTGAGCCAGCGCGGCCGCCAGGCCGCACAGCAGATAGAACACGACGAAGCGGCCGTGCCCCATGCTGTCTTCGACGTTATCGCCGAAGATCCACAGGTACAGCATGTTGCCGATCAGATGCATCCACCCGCCGTGCATGAACATGGAGGTGAGGATCGTCATGCTCGCAGGAATCAACGCGAGCTCCGCCGGCAGGTCCTTGACGTCGAAGAGCACGGCGGGGATGAGCCCGAGGGAGTAGATCATCTCCTGCCCGCGCTCAGGCCCGAGCGAGACCTGCCACAGGAACACCAGCACGCAGGCGATGACGAGCGCGATGGTGACCAGTGGCCGGATCGTCGATGGGTTGTCGTCTCGTAACGGAATCATGCTTCAGCCGAGGGCAGGCGGGGCCTCAAGGGTACCGCGTGCTCAACAGGCTCACCACCGTCTCGGTTCCGCTGATGAAGTGCCCGATGCGCAGGTTCTCATCGGAGGCGTGCTGGTTGTTGTCGCTGTTGACGGTCGGTACCGTCAGGAACGGCAGGTCGAGCGCCCGCACGAGCACATCGACCGGCACGGTGCCGCCCATCATGCGGATGCTGACTGGATCGACCGGCTGATCGTTCGCTGTTCGCGAGCCGAGCGCGGCGCGGGCCCATGCCCCGACGGGCGCATCCATAGGCATGCGCATCGCGGCCTGCACGGAATGTAGCGTGAACGTCGCAAGCTTGTCGTGACGAGCCCGCTCCTCGTCGCTGGGCGGGCCTTCGACCAGCTCGTAACCCTGCTGTTCGATGTGACGCCGGATGAGCTCGAACTGCCTGCGTCCGTCGCACTCGGGCGTCGTGCGCACATCGATCTCGGCGACGGCCTCGCTTGGCACGATATTGGTCGTCTTCTCGCCCGTGGCGGCCGAACTCATCCCACGTACGTTGAGCGACGGATATTGCAGAGCTTCCTGGTAGTTGCCGCCGACGCGCTCGGCGCGGCTCACACCGATCCGCTTCAGCAAGGCGCGCTCATCGTCGGGCACGGCCGCCAGCTCCTTGCGATCCTCATCGGTCAGCTCGATGCACGCGTAGTAGTCGGGGATCAGCACGCGCCCGTCCTCGGCTTTCATGCTGGCGAGCAGGTGCGCCAGGCGAAAGGCCGGATTCGGCGCGTAGTTGCCGTAGTGGCCGCTATGCAGCGCATGACGCGGCCCGTAAACCGTCAATGTCGCTTGTGCGATGCCTCGATTGCCGAACACCAGAGTCGGCCGCCCCGAAGAGTGCGCCGGCCCGTCGAGGATGACGAGCGCCTCGGCATCCAAGAGCTCACGATGCCGCTCGACCATGCCGGCGAGGCTGGGGGAGCCCATTTCCTCCTCGGGATCGAGCAGCACCTTGATCGTGATCGCGGGCTTGTCGCCCCGGGCTTTCATCACGTCGATGGCCGTGAGGAGCATCATGATCGGCGCTTTGTCGTCTGAGGCCGAGCGGGCGAACACGCGCAGCTCATGATCGAGCGGCCGTGCGAACAGCCGCTCGCGCGGGACCTCATGCCAGCTCCCGTCGCGTCGCTCCTTCACGACCGGTTGGAACGGATCCTTTTGCGACCAGAGCTCCGGACGCACCGGCTGCCCATCGAAGTGCGAATAGAAAAGCACTGCTTTGGCGCCCGGCCCGCCCGCAAGCTCCGCGTACACCGCCGGACGAGCGGCCGG
The DNA here is from genome assembly GCA_036381695.1 of Steroidobacteraceae bacterium. Lineage (GTDB taxonomy): Bacteria > Pseudomonadota > Gammaproteobacteria > Steroidobacterales > Steroidobacteraceae > Steroidobacter. The sequence continues at coordinate 28,190 of DASVCI010000170.1, read as the reverse complement.
ATTGTCGATGAGGCGCGTCTTGAACCCGCGCCTGGAGAACGCGCTTTCGAGGAACCGCGCGTTGCGCTGGATATCCGCCGGACGATCGGCAACGTTCGGCAGGCTCAGAAGCTCGAGCATCTCGGGAAAGTTGCGCTGAGCTTGCTCGGTCACCGCCTCCCGGAGCGTGGCGGTGTGAGATAGCAAGGGCCAGAGGAGGATCAGGGCGCAAAGAACGGCTCGCATCACAAGCTCCAGGGGCAGACAGGTGGACGGTTTCCGATGATAATGCGCGCCGCAGGGACACGCTGCCTCTGCCACCCGGCAGCCGCGAAGCCCGGGGCCTTTTCTCCTCGCGGACGAGCCTTCGGCCTCCCGCATTTTCTTGCCACGTTGAGCGGCCACGCGCCGCATGAGGTTCGGTCATGTCCATGGCCGCGGACAAAACTACCCCCTCGAAACGTGCGACCTTCTGGGGGCTCGTCGTGCAATCGCTCAAGGGCGAGCAGCACGACTACACCAGCGAGTCGCTCAATCGCGCGGTGCTGCTGCTCGCCGTGCCGATGGTGCTCGAGATGATCATGGAGTCGCTGTTCGCGGTCGTCGACGTCTTCTGGGTGTCGCGGCTCGGCAAGGAAGCGGTGGCGGTGATCGGCCTGACCGAATCCCTGATGTCACTCGTCTACGCGGTCGCGATCGGCATTTCCTTCGCGGCCACGGCGGTCGTCGCTCGACGGATCGGAGAGCAGGATCCGGAGCGGGCCGCGCAGGCGGCGGGGCAGATCATCGTGCTCGGGGTGACTGTCTCAGCCGGCTTCGGCGTGTTGCTCGCACTGTTCGCGCCGGAGTTGTTGCGTCTGATGGGCGCAGAAGAGTCCGTCGTCCAACTGGGGGTTGGCTTCGCGCGCATCATGCTCGGCGGCAACATCACTGTGTTCATGATTTTTCTGATCAACGCCATTTTCAGGGGCGCGGGCGATGCCGTGCTTGCCATGAGAACGCTGTGGCTCGCGAATGCGCTCAACATCGTGCTCGGGCCGCTTTTCATCTTCGGCCCGGGGCCCTTCCCCGAGCTCGGCGTGACCGGCGCAGCTGTCGCGACGAACATCGGACGGGGTGTGGGGGTGCTGTATCAGCTCTGGCACCTGACCGGACACAACAGCCGTCTGAGCGTGCGATGGAGGCACTTCAGGCCCGTGAGGGACCAGCTCGAGAGCATTCTCACGACCTCGTGGCACGGCATCGCGCAATTGATCATTGGCACCACGAGCTGGCTCGGTCTGTTCAAGATTCTCGCGCTGTTCGGCAGCGCGGCGCTCGCGGGTTACACGATCGCGTTGCGTATCGTGATGTTCGCTCTCATGCCCGCCTGGGGTCTGGCGAACGCGGCAGCGACCCTGGTCGGACAGAACCTCGGAGCCGTCAAACCCGAGCGTGCCGAGGCGGCCGTGAAGATCGCAACGCGCTTCAACATGATTCTGCTCGGGATCGTGGGTGCGGTGTTCGTGATCTTCTCGGGGCCGCTCGTCGGGTTCTTCACCCGCGATCCGGAGGTGCTCGAGCATGGGGCGCGAGCGCTCTGGATCGTGAGCCTTGCCTTCCCGTTGTACGCGGCCGGCATGTGCATGGAGGCAGCGTTCAACGGCTCGGGCGATACCTGGACGCCGACCCGACTCAACTTCTTCTGCTTCTGGCTCGGGCAGGTCCCGCTCGCGTGGCTCCTCGCTCAAGGGCTCGGCATGGGCCCGCTCGGCGTCTTCATCGCCGTCCCCGTGTCCTTTTCGGCGCTGGCGCTCTGGGGTGTGGCGCTCTTCAGGCAGGGGAAGTGGAAAGCCAAGAAGGTCTAGCGCGCCTGGCCGCTCGAGGCCAAAAGCTCCCGGAGATACTGCTCCCACACCTTGGCAACGGTGTGTGTGCTGTGCCCACGCGATAACGGCGTGCCGGGAATGACGACGGCGCGACCGTTCGGCACGCGCTCGATCAGTCGCTCCAGCAAGCCGAGCTCGGGCGGATTGATGAGGTCGTCCGCGAAATTGATCGCGAGGAGCGGCGCCCGGATCCGGCTCAAGCCCGGCTCCGGATCGTAATCGCGCGAGGCTTCGAGCGCGTAGAGCACGTCATTGGCATCGCTGGCCTCGACCGCTCGCGCGACCGCCGCATCGAGGACTTCGTCGCTCTGCGCGAGCGTCGGCATCTGCTCCTGCCGCAGCACGGGGTTGCTCCCCATCAGAAACAGCATCTGCTGTGCAGTCACCAGCCCGAACGGCTCCTCCCGGTACTCGCCGCCCTGCCAGCGAGGATCGTTGCGGATCGCATCGATCGCGATCCGCCGCCATACGCGATTGCGGCCGGAGATCTGCGTCGGCAAGCTCGCGAGCGGCATGAGCGCATCGACCGCGTCCGGATATCGCTGCCCCCAGAGCCAAGTGTGCATGCCTCCCATGCTCGTGCCCATCACCAGGCGCAAGCGGCGGACGCCCAGCCCTTCGGTCACGAGGCGGTATTGCGCCGTCACCATGTCGATGTAGCCATAGTGGGGGAATTTCGCGCGCAAACCATCGCTCGGCTTGCTCGACTGTCCGTGGCCGATCCCATCGGGAAGGATGATGTAGTACTTCTCGGCATCGAGCGCGCCGCCGGGACGGAAGAGCTCATCGGCGAACTCCGGTCTCAGGAATTGAGCGCCGCTTCCTGTCGTGCCGTGCATGATGAACACCGCGTTGCTGGCGCCTGTCTTCGGATCCTGGCGCAGCGTGCCGAGGGTGCGATAGTGCAGACGCAACTCAGGCAGAGTTTCGCCGGACTGGAACCGGAACTGCTCGAGCACGAAGTCTCCCTCGCGGACCTGCGGCGCCGCGTGGGCCGCGAAGGCGGAAGCGCAAACCAAGGCCGCCAGGACGCGCATTCGATGAGCTCCTCCGTCAATCTCGTGGGACGAAGCGGTCGGTGATCGCTACGAGGCGGGCCGCTCCTGCTTGTAGGCCTTGCCTCCCTTCATGACGAAGGAAACCTGCCTTAGCACCGTCACATCGCTCAGCGGATCGCCCTTGACTGCGATCAAGTCGGCGCGCTTGCCGGGCTCGAGCGTGCCGGCCTGCGCGCTGATGCCCAGCAGGTCGGCGGCATTCACCGTGGCCGCCTTGATCGCTTCGGCCGGCGGCATGCCGTGCTTGACCATGAGCTCGAACTCATCGGCGTTGCGGCCATGCTTGGACACGCCCGCGTCCGTGCCGAACGCGATCTTCACGCCGCGCGGGAAGGCCTTCTGGAGCGACTTGCCCGTGATCGAGATTCGCCATTCGATCTTGGCGCGCACCTCCGGCGGATAGGCGTTCGGGTCCTTGGCGAGTCGCTCGAGGTAGCCATTGATAGTCGAAAGCGTGGGCACGTAATACGCGCCGGTCTTCAGGAACAGCTTGATTCCTTCCTCATCGAGGAGCGTGCCGTGCTCGATCGAATCGGCGCCGTATTTGAGCGCGAGCTCGATGCCATCCGCGCCGTGCGCGTGTACGGCCACCTTCTTGCCGTACAGGTGCGCAGTCTCGATCAGCGCTTTGGCCTCGTCGTCGAACATCTGGCGTCCGACTCCCGCACCGATGCGGCTGTTCACGCCGCCGGTGGTCATGATCTTGATCACGTCGACGCCGCGGCGCACTTGCATGCGCACTGCGCGCCGGCACGATTCCGGGCTGTCGCACAGGTTGTCTTGCGGGGCGTGCTCGGCGAGCTCGGGGCTCAGGCCAAGCGAGCTGTCGCCGTGACCTGAAGTCGTCGAGATCCCTTTGCCCGCATCCAGAATGCGCGGCCCGGGGAGCTTCCCTGCGGCGATGGCATCCCGGAGCGCCAGGATGACGCCGCTCCCATCGCCCAGGTTGCGAACGGTGGTGAAGCCGGCTTCCAGCGTCTTGCGCGCGTTGACGGCGGCTTCATAGGCGAAATAGGCATCGCTGCTCGTGAGCGACTCGATCAGCCCTTCCTGGCCGGCCTTGTCGCTGTCCAGGTGCACGTGACAATCGATGAGCCCTGGCAGGACGAACTGCTCGCGCAGATCCACGATGCGGGCGCCCGGAAAGCTCGCGGCATCGACGAATCCATCTCTCAGCGCCTCGATGCGGCCATTGCGCACGACGATCGTCGTTGCTCCCCGCGGCCGCTCGCCCGGTTTGTCGAGCACGCGCCCGGCATGGATCAGCACTGTCGAGTCATCGGCGGCCTGAGCACCGGCGAGGCTCGGGGCGAGCGCGAGGGCGGCCAGGACGCATCCCTTGAGCAGCGAGGAGAAGGTCGGCATGGGCGGTCTCTTTGCGGAAGTTGAGAAGCCGCCAAGGGTAGAGGCACGTGCACGATGCCCGCAAGCGACTCTGCTACTGCAAGTCGCCGGCGAGGCCTGCCCCGACCGACGATGTTTACCGTGTTATTGCGATTGTGACGCCTGTGCAGCCGCTGCGAGCCCGCTAACGGATTGAGGCATCGGCCGAACGTATTACGAAGCACGCTCTTGCGTCGCGTGCTACAAAACCGGCTGGTGCGTAGCCACGTGCTCGCGCAAGGCGGGAAAGAATTCCGCGAAATCTCCGGCGAGAGCCTCGTGATGCGCGAGCAGGTCCGCCACGCCTCGCTCCAAATCGAACGGCCGGCGCCAGCGTTGCGCGAGGCGCAGCGACAGGCGCTCGAGCGAGCGCTCGACCCCTGCAGTGTGCAGGTACGAGCCGAGCAGGTCGTGCTGGATGATTCTGGTCAGGACGCTGCGCGCGGGCTCCGGAAGCTCGACGGCCGCCGCGCTCGCTTCGGCGTAGAACGACGAGGTGAAGACTTCGAGCGGCTCGGACGACCAGGTCTGCCAGCTTCGCGCCAGGAAGTGATCGTAGAACACGTCGACGAGCACGCCGCTGAAGCGGCGCCTGCTGGCATCGATGCGAGTGCGGCTGTGCCTCACCACCGGATGGGCATCGGTGTACGCATCGATGATCCGGTGCTGCTCGGCGCCCAATCGGAACCGCGGGCTCATGCGCTCGCGCGCTTCACCTCGCACGAGGTCCGCGAGCAAGTTCCCCAGGCGGAACTCGATGTCGCTCTCCGACAGGAAAACGTGCGCGAGCCAGTTCAATGGTCCTCCGGCGCAGCCTCGCCGCGTCCATTATGACGCAGGCGGGGCCCAGCGCCGGCTGCGAGCTTTTCCTACCCCCCGACGCCCCGAAGCCGCGCATTGATGGCAGCAGTGCGTCGGGTGTCATCACCGTTCCCGGGCTCGTAGACGACGACGCAATTGCGGCCGGCGTGCTTCGCCCGATAAAGCGCCGCATCGGCATGAGCGAGAAGCTGGCGCAGCTCGTAGCCCGAGGTGGCGCTCGCGGCTACGCCGAAGCTTGCCGACACGCTCGGAACGAGGCTTCCCGGCTGCACGGCGATGGCTTCGATTTCCTGGCGCAACTGCTCGCAGCGCCGTCGCGCCTCCTCTAGCTCGCAACCGGGAAGCAGGATGCCGAACTCCTCGCCTCCGAAACGTCCGAACAAATCGTTCGCCCCCAGGTGCGCCTTGCAGGCCGCGACCGTCTGTTTGAGCACGAAGTCGCCGGTCGCATGGCCGAATTCGTCGTTGATCGACTTGAAATGATCCAGATCGCACAGGACCACGCACACGGGCTGGGCGCTGCGACGCATTGCCTCGAGCGCGCGCTCGGCCTGCTCCATGAAATGCGGGCGGTTCGCGATGCCGGTGAGCCCGTCGATGCGCGAGAGCTTCATGAAATGGAGCTGCGAGCGCTTGGTGCGGTAGGCCCAGAGCGCAATGAAAGCGAGCACGGTGACGAGCAGGATGATGTAGAGCCGGCTCGTCTCGGCGGCCTTGCGGCCGAGGGCCTGCTGGAGTTGCAGTACTTCGTTCTGCTTGTTGAGCGCGTCGATCTGGAGCTTTTTGGATACGAAGTCGTGACTGACGCGCTGATACGCGAGCTGGCGCGCGCTCACATCGTCCAGGTAACCCTTGTCGGCCGCTGCGTACTTCTCGTGATAGCTGAGCGCGGCCTGCATGTCGCCCCGCTCCTTGGACAGCAGGTACAGCGTGCGATAGGCGCTCACGATGGGCTCGATGTACGGATTCCTCGCTCCTGACTCGAGAGCGTGGATGGCATGGCGATGCGCGGACTCGAGCCTGTCGGCCTCGAGATAGCCGCGTGCGAGCGTCGCTTCGAAGTCGGCCATCAGATGCGGATACCTGAGACTGCGAGCTTCAGCGTAGTGAGCGTTCAGGAGCTTGATCGCCTCCTCGTATTGCCCGCGCTCGAGGTGGAGCTTGGCCGCATAAGCATGAACGATGCTGGCATTGAGCTTCTCCTCGGGACGCGCGCAACGCTCGAGCGTGGAGCTCACTTGCCTCGCCATCTCATCGAAGCGCCGGCTCTTGTAGAGCGCCTCGATCCTGATCCGGCCGCCGCGGCAGGCGCCCGAGCCGCCTTCTTCGATCAGGATCCCGGCGTATTTGAGGCCGAGCTCATATTCGCCGACCTGGTTGTAGAGGAACGCGACGACCGCGAGGGCTTGCTCGCGAGCCCTCGCGTCGGAGATCTCAGGGAGCTGCGCGAGCAGCGAATTGAGCTCTACGAAGGCATCCTGATACTGCCTCGCGATCGCGAGCACGTTGGCAGCGGTGGCCGTCGCGCGCAGGCGCAGGACCGGATCGATGGCCTCTTCCCTGAGCTCATGAAGCTGCTCGACCGAGGTGTCGTAGTCGCCCTGGTAGGCATGACGCCAGGCCAGGAGATATCGCAGGTGATAGCGTTCGGGATCGGAGAGCGCATCCGACTCCCGTTGCAGGCGCTCGAGCAGGGCCTCGAACTTCGCGGGCTGCGAAGACTTGGCGATCTCGGCTTGCTCGAGCAGGGCGGCGCCTTCGCCGCTCGCAAGCGCGGCGAAGACATTCGTCAGCCACAAGAGCGCGGCCAACGCGAGCACGCCCGGCGCGAGGCGCCGGGCGCAGCTCACAGGAGCGATCGAGCGATCAGCGCAGCGTCGCGGCGCGCACGACGGATACGCGCTCGGAGCTGAAGCGAAGCTGCTCCTCGTCATCGTCCTCATCCTCTTCCTCGGGCTCCTCGTCATCGGGCTGCGGCTTCTCGATCGCGCAGCAGACATTTGGAGCGGCGCCGAGCAGGGCTTCCAGCGAGCGGGTATCCCCCGCGAGGATGGCGGCGCGCGCCGCACTGTCGACTCCCGCCAATTGCAGCGCTTCATCGAGCTCGCTGCCGCTCGCGTAGCGCAGGTCCGCGTCCTCGCCCATCCGCTCGAGAAATTCGATGACATTCGACATATTGTTCTCCGTTACTCGTTGTGTGATCTCCAGCCGGTCCGTTCCACGGACCACAGTTCCCTCGCCTCTCCCTGAGAGGGCCCGCCCTCACGTCCGCGTCGACGAAAGCCTAGGGTCAGCGCCACTCGTTCGACAACGGCGTGCTCCGCAAAAAAACGAAAATGCACTTCGACGATCGGGAAGATTGCAAAGGCCTTGGAGATGAGCGCCCTCAGCCCTTCTGTGCCATAGCCTCGCCGGCGGTAAGGCGCGAGCAGCATTATGCCCACTTCCGCCGCCTGCGCGTGACGAGCGATCCCCTGAATCGCGCCCAGACCGAGCGGTCGGCCGCTCCCTTTGTCGTGCAGCGCGAGATACACCTCACGTTTCGGCTCGCGCCGGTTGTGCGCGAGCGCGATCTCGAAGTTCCTGCGGGCTTGCGCTTCGGACAGGGGCGGGCCGATGAAGCGCATGGTCTCCGGGTCGGTATACAGCCCGCAGTACAGCTTCTCGTCCTCGGCGGCGAGCAACCGGCTCGAGATGCGATCGGTCTCGATCGCAAGCGGATGCATCCACTCCCTCCCGCCCCGATCCCCCGGGGGCGTCGTTGTCACGGCAACTGCCGCGTTCAGTTTCAATGGGTTCCGGCGCGCGAGCGCTCGAGCGCGGTCAGCTTCGAACGCACATCCTCGTCCTCGATCAGTTCCCGCGCAGGCGGGATGACCACCGTCGTGTGCAGGTCGATCCTCGCGGACGGCAGCTCGGCCAGCGCTATCCGTTCCATCCGCGCTCGCTTCATCGGCAAGGTAGCGGCCGTATAGAGGATGATCTCATGGGCGGGGTCGTAGTCGCGCATCAGCACTTCGAGCAGGATCCGGCGATGCGCCGGCCCGGTCTCGAAGCGCGCAAGCGTGCGGTCGCCAGCAATGCCGACCTGCCAGAGCACCAAATACGCCGCAGGGTCGATGCGACGCCGGTAGAGCATGAGTTGCGTCGCTTCGTAGTGCTGGCACCCGAATTTGCCGGGATCGATGCCCAAGTCCGCGTACAGGCAATCCTCAGCCGAGACGCCAGGCTCCATGTGCGCCGGGTAGCCCTCGCGACGGGCGATTTCGATCGCCCGATGCGACGGCCAGGCGAACACGCCGGGATGACCGTAGAAGGCGCCGCAGACGTTTCTCCCGGCGCGCACCTCGGTAAGCATGGCATCGATCATCTGCTGGTAGGTGTCGAGGCGTGATTTTCCCTCCTGGTAGAAGACCTGGAGGCTGCGCACATCCGGATGCATTTCAGTGAGCCACGATTCGACGATCCCATCGGAAGTGGCGGCGAACACTACGTCGGAGCGCTCGATGTAGCTGCGGCTGAGCGGCGTGATGTGCGACCCGAGCGTCATCCCCAAGCCGACGCACACCAGGCTCCCGGAGCGGCTCATCGAATCCCCCTGCGCAGGCGTTATTGATCAGGTCGCATCGGGCTGCGCTTCGGGCCGCGCGGCCTGAAAGGCCGGCAGCGACTCCAGATGCGTGCTGATCGCAACCAGTGTCGGAAATGGCGTGAGATCAGTGTTGAAACGGCGCGCATTGTACATCTGCGGCACGAGGAAGATGTCCGCCAGCGACAGTGAGTCTCCATAGCAATAGCGACCGGCGCGCGAGAGCTGGCGCGCCTGGATCTCGAGCCCGCGGAATCCTTCGGTGATCCAGTGGCGGTACCACGTGTTCACCGCGTCCTCGCCCTGGCTGAGCGTGTGGCGCAGGTAGCTCAGCACGCGCAGGTTGTTCAGCGGATGGATATCGCAGGCGATGGCGAGCGCCATCGAGCGCACGATCGCGCGGCCGATGGGGTCGGACGGCAGAAATGGCGGATCGGGGCTGAGCTCATCGAGGTATTCGACGATCGCGAGCGATTGCGACAGGACCACGCCGTCGGTCTCGAGCGCGGGGATCAGCCCTTGGGGATTCAGGGCGAGGTACTCGGGGGAGCGGTGCTCGTGGCGCGCGAACGACTTGGCGACCGATTCGCAGGCGAGGCCTTTGAGATTGAGCGCGATGCGGACACGAAAGGCCGCGGAGCTGCGAAAATAAGTGTGGAGTTTCATGCCGCACCCTTTGAGAGCCAAGCGCCGCTTCTGCCGACGCGAATCTCATAGTGCGACGGCCCGGGGCGCGTGGCAACGTTCGGGCGAGGCTCGAGCGATTGTCACCCGCAAGGCGACGTGCCAGGCGTCTCACCCGATGCGCGATCGGGCGCTCAGCTTCCTTTCTCGGGTACGTCCATGGCGTCCCTGACGCGCTTGACGCCTTGCACTTCGCTGGCGATCTGCAGCGCGCGCGCGCGGGCCTCGTCGCTCTCGACGAATCCGCTCAGCTGCACCGTGCCTTTGAACGTCTCGACGTTGATGTTGTGATGCTTGGTGAGCGGATCGGCGATCAACTTTTCCTTGACTCGCGCCGTCACCACTCCGTCCTCGATCGCTTCCTCCGGCGGCTGCTGGCGGGGCATCGAGGTACAGGCGACCATCGAGCAGGCGAGGATCGCGCTGAGCACGATCCTCGAGATAGTGGCTCTTCTCATTCGTTCACTCCCGCGCTCGACGCTTTCCGGCGGGTCGGGCGACCTCGAACGTCAGCCGCTCCCGTCGCGTCGCTTTCTGGCCTCGCGCTTGGCCTGCTCGAGCTCGCTGTCCGCCCGCTCCTTGCAATCGGCCTGCGCATCCCCGGCGAGCGCCTCGCACTTCTCCATTTCGACTTTGTGATTCGCCTCGGCTTGCGCCACGGCGATCTTGTATTCGTTCTCGGCCGCCACCCGGCTCGCATCCTGCGCCGCTGTCGCCGAGTCACCCGTGTCGGTCTGGTCGCGCTGCTGATCGGCCATGTCCTGCTGGGCTTCGGCCATCTGATCCTGCGCCTCGTTCTCAGCCTCCTGCACGTCCTGCTGCCCTTCCTGTCTCGCTTCAGCGACATCCTGCTGCACGTCCTGGGGCGATTGCGCCTGGTTGCAGCCGAGCACGAGGCCGCAAGCGGCCAGTACCCATAACAGATTACTCTTCATGTCGGCGTCCTCACTAGTTGCCCGACGCAAGAACTTCCTCGCAGCCGCAGCAGTTCCGGCGCTGTCGGGGCCGCGTCCGCCGGACACCCGTCATTTCGGGGCCGAAAGCCCGGGTTTTCGCGCCCGCTCGGGGGTCGACCGGGCTCGAGTGCCCGAGCTCCAACCTGCACTTCGTGCCTACGAGGCTGCCTCGCCGGGCCAACCGACGCCGAACGGCGGCTCCCCGCGCGGTCTGCGCGGCGCTCGTGGGCAGCCGGTGACGTCGGAACCGCAAAATGCGTGCAAACGTTTAGGGGATTCTGGGAGGCGCTCACCCAGCCCGCCGATTCCCCGAGAGTGATGGCTCTATCCTCCCCCAGCGCCGATCGAGCCGCGGCTCAGACTCTTTCGGACCCCGCCGAAGCGCTCGACGCCAGTGAGCGTGTGCCGCCGCACGTGGTCGCCTTCATCGCGGTCTCCATCGCCCTGCTGGTGCTGAACGCCTCGCTCCTCATCATCAACACCGGCGCGACGATGGACTCGAACGCCGAGTACGCGCGCTCGTACGAGATCAAGCGCTCGCTCAGCACGTTTCAGTCGGTGCTGACGGCCGCCGAATCGGCTCAGCGCGGCTACCTGCTGACCGGGCAGACGGGGTACCTGGAGCCGTACTACGTTGCGATGCGCACCTGGCGCAAGGAGATCGAGCGGCTGCGCACCCTGACGGCCGAGGACGCCGAGCGCCAGCGCGACATCGCCGATCTCGAGCGGCTCACCGCCGCGGCGATCAACCGCCTCGAGCAGACCATCCAGCGCAGCCCCGAGCCCGGTCCGAACGGCAGCCCGGATCTGGCCGGCACCGATCGGGCCACGATCACCATGGACAGGGTGCGGGGCATCGTCGATCGCATGGAAAGCGAGGAGGACGCCCGGATCGAGGCCTCCCGCCGCAACGTCCTGAGGGACCTGCTCGTCGGCGCGGGAGTGGCGGTCTTGACGACGATCGTGACCGTCGCGGTACTGATCGCCTTGAGCAAGCTTCTGCTCAGGTACCTTCGCGAGCGCGCTCGGGCCGCACAGGCGCTCAAGGAAGCCAACCTGCGCCTGAACCAGCAGGTGGAGGAGCGCACGGCGGAGCTCGCCGAGCTTTCGCAGCACCTGATCCGGGTGTCGGAGGAGGAGAAGGCCAAGCTTGCCCGGGAGCTGCACGACACGCTCGGCAGCAATCTCACGGCGATCAACATGGATCTGAACTGGATCAGCCGGCGCCTGCCCGCCGAGAGCGGGCGCGAGGTGCGCGAGCGGCTGCAACGCGTGTTGCAGATGTTGAGCGAGACGGTGGAGCTGAAGCACGCCGTGATCGAAGGCTTGCGGCCGAGCCATCTGGACAACCTGGGCCTCGCGTTCGCGGTCCGCACTCACTGCCGGGAGTTCATGCGGCGCACAGGCCTGACGTGCGAGCTCGACGTCGATGAGGACTTCGACGACCTGGATCCGGCCTGGTCGATCGCGCTCTATCGCATCGTTCAGGAAGCCCTGACCAACATCACTAAGCACGCGCAGGCGAGCCGCGTGCACATCTCGCTCGCGCGGGAGCCCGAAGGGGTGCGCCTGAAAATCACCGACGACGGCGTCGGGCTCGCCGAAGAGTCGCTCGCCAAGCCGAAGTCGCACGGCGTCGTGGGCATGCGCGAGCGCATGCGCCAGCTCGGCGGCCAGTTCTCGATCTATCGGCCCGCCTCGGGCAGAGGAACTGTCGTCGAAGCCTTCATTCCTGCAGTGCGCAGCGCCGCCACGAGCGCGGCGTAGGAAATCATCGGACGATGAGTTTTCCGGACGAGCTCGGGCAAAAGTGTCGGGAACTTTTCGGCAGCCCCGTGCGGTTCTCTTCCCGAGACATTTCTACAGGCCGCATTCGGCCGGAGCGTTCTTATGCAGAACCAGGCAACCGGAAACGCGTCCGCCGGTAACGGGCGCGGCTACGCGGCTCACTCGAACGAAGAGCAGGCCGAGGCGCGTACGCAGCCCATCGAAGTGCTGCACGTGCCGGTCGGCACCAATCTCGCCGACGTGGAGCGCTGGATGATTTTCGCGACTCTGCGCAAGTGCGGAGGAAACAAGACGCGTGCGGCGGCGTTACTCGGCGTCAGCCTCAAGACCCTCTACAACCGGCTCAACGCCTATCGGGCCCAGGGGCTCCTGATGGACTACCCGGGCGCACCCGAAAGCGAGGTCGAGATCACCCGCCTGCACGGCGAGCTGACCGAGGTACCGCTGTGATGTTGGAGAGCAGAGAGAACGAGACCCAGGGCCGCGAGACCCCCCGCGAGGCCCAGACACCGATCCGCGTCATGATCGTCGATGATCACGCGATCCTCAGGGCCGGTGTCCGCGAGATGCTGTCCGAAGAGCCGGATCTCGAGGTCGTGGCGGAAGCGGGCTCGGCGGAGGAAGCGATCGAGCAACTGCGCGACGCGCCGAAAATCGACGTCGTGGTGCTCGACATCACGCTGCCGGGCCAGAGCGGCATCGACTTGCTCAAGCAATTGCGTCGCGATCAGCCCGATCTCGGCATTCTGGTGCTGAGCATGCATCCCGAGCGCAGCTTCGCAGTGCGACTCATGCGCGCGGGCGCCAACGGCTACGTGCCGAAGATGATCGTGCCCGAAGAGCTGGTCAAAGCGGTGCGCGCCGTCGGCACCGGAAGGCGCTACATCACTCCGCTCGTCGCCGAGCTCCTTGCCTCCGAATGTGCTTCCGACGAAGAGGGCCCGCTGCACAATCGGCTTTCCGAGCGCGAGCTTCAGGTCTTCACCCGGATCGCGCGCGGAGTCTCGCCGGCGGTGATGGCGAATGAGCTCGGGCTGAGCGTGAAGACGGTCAGCACCTATCGAGCCCGCATTCTCGAGAAGATGGGGATGCGCAGCAACGCGGAGATTGCCGCGTACGCCGTGCGCAACCAGCTGGTCGAGTAGCCTCCAGGCGGGCGTGCCCGGATCCCCTCGAGGTGCCGCGCAGTGTCCGGGCACGAGCGGGAGACCGGCTTCTTCGAGCGGTGAGAGGGCGCGCGGCATGCGTGGCTCGGAGCTGACGATCTTCATCGTCGAGGATTCACCGCTCGTCATGCAGCGCCTCGTCGAATCGATCAGCGAGGTTCCGGGCGCGAAAGTAGTCGGCAGCGCGGACGCGGTCGCCGATGCGCTCGAAGGCGTCCGCTCGCATGAGCCACGCGTGCTGATTCTGGACATCCAGCTACGCGGTGGGAGCTGCTTCGCGTTGCTCAAGCAAATGCGCACCCGGGGCTTGAGGCGCCCCGAGGTCATCATTGTCGTCACCAACTATCCAACCGAGGTGTACCGCGACGCGAGCCGGGCCTGCGGCGTGGACCATTTCCTCGACAAGGCTTCGGAGTTCCACAAGGTGCGGGACATCCTCCTGAGCCAAGCCCACGCCGTTCCCTGATCGCCGCGTGAAGGGCGGGCGAACCGGAGCGTCGTCGTTGCGGACGGTTCCCTGGTGGCCGAACGACCGACCCCGGCGAATCTCCAGAGGCCATGGACCCAGACCGCGGCTTCGGGCGTTAAGGGAGCGGTGGTGGATTCGACCACTTCGGGCGTATTTGCGTAGCCGGTCGCGTGGACCTCCCCAGGACGATGGGGGCACCCGCTGAGAACCCATCGTACGCCATGACGACGACTGCGCACTTGAGGCCGGCCCTTTGGGGCGCGGCCTCTTTTTTTTGCGCCGGTCTCACGACCCGGTGTTGCAGAGCGGAGCGGCCGTTGCCGGGACAACGTCCTCGAGCTCGAGGAACAAACTTCCGGGCGCTCAGGTTGCTCGGGCCTACATCTGCCAACGAGGTGTCTCATGTCAGCCAAACTACGACGCTGCGCGCTCGGCGCGCTGATCGTTGCCGGGCCCGCATTTGCGTTCTGCGCCTGGGCTCAACAGACCGAGCAACCCACGACGACCGACCGCACACCGGAACGGCCGACTGCAACCGGTACGACACGCTCTCCTGCGACGCAGGAAGAAGAGCGCATGCCCCACAGGAGCGCGGCCGAGCATCGCGGAGCGATGCAGGACATCACGCCGGAGAAATTCGCGAGCGAAGCGGCGGCCATCGGCAAGGCTGAAATCGAGCTGTCGGAGCTCGCTCTCGAGAACAGTCAGGACGAACAGGTTCGCGCCTACGCCGAGCGCATGGTCAAGGATCACAAAGCGGCCGACGCCAAGCTCAAGAAGATCGTCGCCCAGGAGCAGCTCCCGGTTTCGCGGGCGTCCGATCCCAAGCACGAGGCCGTCAAGCGCAAGCTCGCCTCGCTCAAGGGCGAAGCGTTCGATCGCGAGTACAAGAAGGAGATGGCGAAAGGGCACGACAAGGCCGTGGCGCTCTTCGAGGCCGCCTCGCAGGACGCGCAAATGCCGAGCGAGCTGAAGGAGTTTGCCGCCTCGACGCTCGAGACGCTCGAAGAGCATCAGGAGCAAGCGCACGAAATGCAAAAAGAGGGCGCCTGAGAGCTTCCGGCGCATCCGCTCATCGTGTAGAGAGGTTTCGCGGGACGCCAGTGAGGCGTCCCGCGAGATCGTGCTGATTTCGGCCTTAGGCGCGCCGCTGTACGCGCAACTGGTTGTCTACGTCCTTGGCGCCGCAGCGCATCGCCAGCTCCTCCGCCGCGTACTTCATGAGGCGATCCTCGACCGTTCCGCTCAGCCTGACGAGTTGCTTGTCGACGTCGACCTCGATGTCGCTCGCATCGATCTCGGGGTCGTCGGTGAGCCGCTCGCAGATGAGCTCCTCGAGCCGCGCATCCGAGCGCGTATAGCCCTTCGGCCCGCGGCCGCGAAACGATTGCTTACCCGGCCCCTCGATGCCCCGGCCATATCGCTCGTCGCCCCTCTGGCTCGCATAGCTCTGTCCGTAGTCGCGACCGTAGCCGGGTTGAGCGCCATGGAGCGAGCGACCGTAGCTTTCGAACCCGCCGCTCGTGCCCCGTCCGCCTCCGCTTTCGGTCATCCAGTCCGAATAGCGATCGCTCCACGCGCCGTGCGCGGCATAGCCGGGCGCCCCGCGTACTCCGGCGCCGCTCGCGCGTGTTCCGGGCGCACTGCCGAAGCCGCTCCCGTAATGCGTGCCTGTCCCGAAATACTCGTCACCCTCCGCGTCGTGCACCCAGCCCATGCGCTCGAAATCTTCGTAAGCGTCCGCCTCCTCGGGATAGCCGGGCGCATCCCGTCGATAGCCGACCTCTTCGGCGTAGCCGCCGGCCTCGTAAGAGCGATCTCCTTCAAAGCCTGCGGGCTGACGCCGGCCTTCCCATTCGGGCGCGTAGCGCTGCTCGCGACCGGTCTGATATCGATCCCAGTCGGCGCCGGTGGGGTAGCGCCCCGGACGCTTCGCGTGGCGTTCGTACCCGGGACGCCGCCAGTCCTCCCGGCGGCGATGCCATTCGTTTCGGGGGTCTCGGGGCATGTTGAATCTCCGGTGCAGGCTCGCTCGGAGCCTTGAGCTCAGTGGAAAAAGACTTCGCGCGGGACGGCGTCGCGGATGACGCTGGGCTCGTGATGGACGAGGTCTTTCGGGATCTCGGCCGCAACGACCGCCCGGCACGATTCAGGCAGAGCCTCGCGCAGCAGACCGAGCATTCTCGGCTCGGCGACGAGCACGAGGCGATCGAACTCATGACGCACTCGTGCCCCTTCTATCGCCCGGGCGACCTCGCGCGCGAACTGCTCGGTTTCGTGACGCTCGGTGCTGCGCTCGCCGTCGACGGCGTGCCTCGCGCCATGCGTGCCGCCGAAGCGGCGACCGGAGCGATCGCTCTCCAGATCGCGATCCTTGAGCCCGGACGCTTCGTTGATGATCGTGCCGCGTGACTCGGGCTGAGCTACTCCATTACGCAGGTCGAAAAAATTCGCTTCGCGCTGATCGGCGACTACGAGTCTCACGTTCAAGATGATCCTCCGCCCGGCGGCTGCACCGCACAGTCGACGCTCCCTCGCAATAAGTCAGCGCGCGCGAGCGATGTTCCGCACGTTGAGCGCTCGTTCCTCCTTCGCGCCGTCGATGTTCCGACATCCCGTAGAACGATGCCTTTGCGTCGCATCAAGAACCCTTCGACAGAGCGCGGCGTTAGTCGCGCACGTGCGCGCATTCCGTCGCGCATGGCGACCGAGGACGCAACGAGCATGGCGAACCAGGAGAGATCGGGCGAGCGCAAGTCCCCGCAACCTCCGCAGCAACAGCGGCGGCAGCCCGGACAAGAGAGCGAGATGAGCCCCGAGCCGGTGACGATCCGGGAGGACTATCGGGGAAGCGGCAAGCTGGAAGGACGCGTCGCGCTCATCAGTGGCGGCGACAGCGGCATTGGCCGCGCGGTAGCGGTGCATTTCGCACGCGAGGGCGCATCGGTCGCGATCATTTATCTCGACGAGGATGCCGACGCGAAGGAAACCCAGCGCATGGTGGAAGCGGAGGGAAGCGAATGCGTGCTGCTCAAGGGGGACGTCGCAGATCCCGAGTTCTGCAAGCGCGCCGTGCGTGACACTGTGGCGCGCCTCGGCGGCCTCAACATTCTGGTGAACAATGCCGCCCAGCAGTTTCCGGTGGACGACCCGACGGAGCTCTCAGCCGAGCAGCTCGAGCGAACGTTCCGCGTGAACCTGTTCGGCTACGTGTTCTTGACCCAGGCGGCGCTCGAGCACCTCAAGGAAGGCGATTCGATTCTCAACACGTCCTCGATCACGGGCTTTCGAGGGCACGAGACGCTGCTCGATTACTCGGCGACGAAAGGGGCGATTCGCGTGCTGACGTATTCGCTCGCGCAACAGCTCATCGAGCGCGGGATCCGGGTCAACGGCGTTGCGCCGGGACCGGTGTGGACCCCTCTGATTCCGGCGAGCTTTCCCCCGGAGAAGGTCGCGAGCTTCGGAGCCGACACTCCGATGAAGCGTCCGGCTCAACCGTGCGAGGTCGCGCCTGCTTATGTTTTTCTCGCTTCCCGCGATGCCTCGTACATCAACGGGCAGTTCATTCACGTGAACGGCGGAAGTTTCATGCCGTAGCCGGGCGGCAATCGCTCAGCGATCTTCGTGAAGGAGATTGCGGCTCCATTCGGCGCGGCTGCGTGAGGCGTCGTATTCGACTGCTGTTTCCGCATGAGTGCTGCGGCATTCGTCCTGCCATCTCACCACCACATAACGCCCCGTTCGCAGCTGCCAGACATCTCCCCGTAAGTCGAGATCGCTGTCTTTCAGCCGCACCGGATCGCCGACACGCAGCCGGCCGCTTCGCTCTTCGCTCATCGCTTTTCCCCGAGGTCCGTCCATCCGCGCCGCGTGCATCGATCAGAGTCGAGGCTGATGCGGGCGGCGGAAAGCTTCGCTCAGGGGAAGCGGGCCGTGTAGGGTGCGGATTGAGGGAAATCCCGCGATCGGCAGCTGTTTTGCCGGGAATGAGCAATGCGTCACAGACGGGCTCGTGAAGCGCGTCACGCCTGATGTCACGGGCTTCGGATCAATCGCCCGTCCACCAGGCCATGAATTCTTCGAAGCTGATCGCGCCGTCGCCGTCCGTGTCCGTCATGTCGAAGGCGAGCAGGCTTTCGTCCTGCGTCAGGTCGTGATCGAGCGACTGGAGCAACTCCCAGAACTCGCCGCTCGCAATCCACCCGTCGCCGTCCTTGTCACACGTGTCGAACGCTTCCCGCAACTGCGCCAGGTCGCTCGTGTCCAGGTCTTTCATGCTGCCTCTCTCAGGAAGCCTTCTCGCACCCGCTTCCCTGATGGATTCATTCGCCGGCAGGACGGTGAACCGGCCGCACGCGCGCATCTGGCCGCGCGGGACGCCCGGGAGCCTCCCTCGAGTCCCCGGTCGGGCTCGACCCTCGGCGCGGATTCTACCTGCTCGCGCCGAACTTCTCCTCAAAGAAATCGTTTGCGTGCCAGCGGGGCCGCGCCTGCTGGCTGGCCGCTTCGAGCGCCACGCGCAAGTTGATCCGGGCGAGGTCGGCGGCGAGCGCGTAGTCGAGCGGCTGGGAGAGATCGTCGCTCGGGCGGTGGTAATGGTCACGCAGGAACTCGCGGCGCATCGCCGCCACGTCCGCGTCGGCCTGTCTCGCTCGCGTCCCGCTCATGATCATGAGCGCCGGAATGCCCTGCCTGATGAACGAGTACTGGTCGCTTCGGATGAAGGCGACTTCCTCGGGCGTCGGGTCGGGGCTCAATCGATAGCCATGCGCCTGGGCGACGTTGCGGGCCAGGGCGCCGAGCGTCGAATGCTCGGCGCCGAGCACCACTACATCCTGGACGCGCGCCATCGTAAGGGGCATGTCGATGTTGAGCGCGGCGACCACGCGCTTGCCATCGGCAATGAGGCGGTGAGCCAGGAAGTCCGAGCCGAGGAGCCCCTTCTCCTCCGCCGTCACCGCGGCGAAGAGCAGCGAACGTCGCGGCCTCACCCCCGATGCTTTGAGCGTGCGCGCGATCTCGAGCAGGATTGCGACTCCGACAGCGTTGTCTTGCGCGCCGTTGTAGAGCGAATCGCCTGCGACAGCCGAGCCGCGCCCGAGATGATCGAGATGCGCCGTAAGCACGATGTACTCGTTCTTCAACTGCGCATCGGAGCCCGGCATCAGCCCGAGAACGTTCTGGCTTTCGGTACGCCTGAGGCCCGTAGTGGCTGAAAGCGTCAGCATGCCCGGCAGCTCGAAGCCCTGCGGCTCGCCGGCCTCAGCCAGAGCGAGCACGTCCTCGAAAGACAGGGGCGCGCCTTCGAAGAGCTGCGAGGCGGCCTCATGATTGAACCGGAAGCGAAGCTTCAACTGCGGGAACGCATCCTGCGGCTCGCCGGCCTCGTTCAGCCAGCGCATCTGCGGCGTCCAGCTCATCGACACGCGCCGCTCCCAGGGAATGCGTCTGGCATCCGCCGGGGAGTCGATCATCACCACGCCGACCGCGCCGCGCTCGGCGAGCGTCGCAAATTTGAGTCGCTCCGAGGAGTAATACGCGCGCTCGTGGTTGGTGAACTTCGCCGGTGCGCCGCTGAATGCGACGGCAATGCGCCCCTGGATGTCGAGCCCCTCGAGATCGCGATGGCCGAGCTCGGGCGCCTCGACGCCGAACCCGACGAACACGAGCGGCGCGCTCAGCGTCGAGCTCGCGGACAGAAAATCGGCCGAAGGCAGATAGTGCGTGCCGTATTCGAAGCGCCTCGTCTCCTCCTCGAGGACCAGCTCGGCCGAGGAGCCCGGCAGGACGGGCGTCGCTTCGAGGAGCGGCACCGTCTGATAGTACGTTTCCTCCTCGCCGGCGGGCTCGAGGCCTGCCTGCCTGAACTGCGCGGCGACGTAGGCTGCTGCCACGTCGTAGCCGCGACTTGCAGCCGCACGCCCTTCGAGCAGGTCGCTCGCCAGGAACTCCACGTGACCGCGAATTGCATCGGCGCGTACTTGCGACCAAGGAGCACGCTCGGCGCCTTGCGCGCAGGTGACGAACGCGGCTGACAACAACAGGGCTGGCAAGTGGCGCATGAGGGTCCCGCTGGCAAGAGCTGCATGCATTGTAATTCACGCCACGTTCAGGGCTTTGTACGCACCGTACGCTTCGGGCATTCTTGATCCGGTTCAGCCATGATTCGCGGATCTGTCATCAGCTCGACGCTTGCGTGCCTGGCTTTGGCGCTGGCATTGCAAGGGTGCTTCTCGAGCCCGCCGCGCTCTGCGCGGCCTGCTCCCGCGCGCGTCACAGTGGGCCAGGAGATCGCGATGCGCGCCATCTCCTTGCTCGGCGCGCCGTACAAGTGGGGCGCGAGCGGCCCGAACGCATTCGATTGCAGCGGCCTGGTGCGCTTCGTCCACGCGCAGGTCGGGATTTCAGTGCCGAGAACGGCAGCCGAGCAATTCTCCGCCGCCACGCCCGTCGACCTCGACCGGATCCAGCCCGGCGATCTGCTGTTCTTTCGCATCAAAGGCCGCCGCGTCTCGCATGTGGCCATTTACGCGGGCGACGGGCGCTTCATTCACGCGCCGCAGACCGGCCGACCGGTGGAATTCCGGGAGCTCGAGGACGAGTACTATCAAAAGCGACTCGTCGGCGCGGGCCGCTTGTTCGAGTGAGCGCGGGCGTGCGCCGCGCCCACTCGAGCAGCCTCAGGTCTGGGTCGCCTTCTTGCGAGGGCGCTTCGCTTTCGTCGCCTCGACCTGCTCCTCTTTTTCCTCTTTCGGGCGGTTCAGGCGCTCTCGCACCAGGCTTTCGACCACCGAAGGATCGGCGAGCGTGGAGGTGTCGCCGAGCTGGTCGTACTCGTTGGCGGCGATCTTGCGCAGGATCCGGCGCATGATCTTGCCTGAGCGCGTCTTCGGCAGGTTGGGCGCCCACTGAATGAAATCGGGTGACGCGATCGCACCGATCTCCCGGCGTACCCATTCGCGCAGCTCATTGCGCAGCGCCTCGGTCGGCGTCTCGCCTGCGACCAGAGTCACATACACGTAAATGCCCTGGCCCTTGATCTCATGCGGGCAGCCCACCACCGCCGCTTCGGCCACTTTGGGGTGCGCGACGAGCGCACTCTCGATTTCCGCCGTGCCGAGTCGGTGACCGGCGACGTTGAGCACGTCGTCCACGCGGCCTGTGATCCAGTAATAGCCGTCCTCGTCGCGCCGGGCGCCGTCACCCGTGAAATACAAACCCGGGAACGTCTTGAAATACGTGTCGATGAAGCGTTGATGATCGCCGTAGACTGTGCGCATCTGACCGGGCCAACTGTCGGTCAGCACGAGATTGCCCTCGCACGGGCCCTCGAGCACCTGGCCTTCGTTGTCGACGATCGCGGGCTTGACACCGAAGAACGGGAGCGTGGCCGAGCCCGGCTTGAGATCGATGGCGCCGGGAAGCGGGGTGATCATGATTCCGCCTGTCTCGGTCTGCCACCATGTGTCCACCACGGGGCAGCGCCCATCGCCCACGACGCGGTGATACCACTCCCAGGCCTCGGGGTTGATCGGCTCGCCGACCGTGCCCAGGAGTCTCAGCGAGCGGCGCGACCAGTGCTTCACCGGCGCGTCGCCTTCGCGCATCAACGCCCTGATGGCGGTGGGTGCCGTGTAGAAAAGCGTTACACCGTGCTTGTCCACCACCTGCCAGAAGCGGCCCGAGTCCGGATAGTTGGGTACACCTTCGAACATCACCGTCGTCGCGCCGTTCGCGAGCGGGCCGTACACGACGTAGCTGTGACCTGTCACCCAGCCCACATCGGCCGTGCACCAGTAGATATCGTCCTCCCGCACATCGAAGACCAGCTCGTGCGTCATCGCGGCATAGACGAGATACCCGCCGCTCGTGTGCAGCACGCCTTTCGGCTTGCCTGTGGAGCCCGAGGTGTAAAGGATGAAAAGCGGATCCTCGGCGTCGACCGCTTCGGGCGGACACTCCTTCGGCTGGCCGGCGAGCGCCTCTTCGAACCATCGGTCCCGGCCGGGCGTCATCGGCACCTGCGATCCGAGCCTTCGCACGACGAGCACGTGCTTCACGCACCCGGTTCCAGGGGAGGCGAGAGCGGCATCGACATTGGCCTTGAGCGGAATGCGTTTGCCGCCGCGCAAGCCTTCATCCGCCGTGATCAGCACGTGCGAGCCGCAATCAGCGATGCGCCCGGCGAGCGACTCGGAAGAAAATCCTCCGAACACCACTGAGTGAATGGCGCCGATGCGTGCGCACGCGAGCATCGCCACCGCCGCTTCCGGAATCATCGGCAGATAGATCGTGACGCGGTCTCCTTTGCCGACTCCCAGCTCCTTGAGCGCGTTGGCGCACTGACACACGCGCTCGTACAGCTCGCGATAAGTGATCCGCTCCGAGAGCTTCGGATCGTCGCCTTCCCAGATGATCGCCACCTTGTCCCCTCGCCGGGCGAGGTGCCGATCGAGGCAATTGGCGGCGACGTTGAGCTTGCCGTCGTAGAACCAGCGGATGCGGAAATCGTGCTCGGCGAAGCTCGTGTCCTTCACCTTCGAGTAAGGCTGGATCCAGTCGAGGCGCCGTCCGATGCGGCCCCAGAAGCCGTTCGGATCGCGTACTGACTCCTGATACAGGCGCTGGTAGTCCTGCGCCTTGAGATGCGCAAGCGCCGCGAACTCATCGGGAACCTTGTAGACCTTGGTGTTCATCGTCATCGTGCTTGTCGGTGGAATCTGCACTGTGCGCCGGCGGCGCACCCCTGGGTGTCATTGCGCGAGCGCGCGCTTGATGCGCTCGGCTTGCTCGGCCAGCACCGCTTTGTCCGCCCAGTCGCGACCATGCGCCTTGAGCGCCTGGCCCTCGTAACAGGGAATGATGTGAAAGTGAATGTGGAACACCGTCTGGCCGGCGGCAGGTTCGTTGAACTGCATGATGCGCATGCCTTGCGGGTTGAAGGCCTTGCGCACGGCGATGGCGACACGCTGCGTCACCTTGATCAGCCCGGCGAGCGCATCGGGATCGATGTCGAAGAAGTTGCGCGCCCTGGTTTTCGGTACGACCAGTGTGTGCCCGTCCGACTGCGGCATCGCGTCCATGAAGGCGAGCGCATGGTCGTCCTCGTACACCTTGAATGCGGGGATCTCGCCGCGAAGGATCTTGGCGAACACGTTGTCGTCATCGTACATGGTGCGCTCCTCTTCCGCGCTTCAGATGCCCGCCTTGCCGAGCGTGTCCACGACCTGGCGGATCGCGTGGCTCAATGCAGGATGCTCGGCTTCGAAGTCCACCGCCAGGGCGTTGAGGCGCTCCCCCAGCGAATGCTGCGGGGAGAGCTCGCCCGGCTGGCCCAGGAGCCTCGTGATCTCGCCCAGCAGCTCGAGCAGCATCTGCCGCGATTCGGCGTCGACCGCCTGCGTGCGCGCCAGCTCCTGATGGAGCGAGGCGAGCCGGCTCTGCAACTCTTTCGTCACCTGAATCTCTCCGCCGCGGCAGGGGCGCATTTATTCTGCACGGCCAGCGCCGGACGGGCCAGCGCGGCGGTCAGGCCTGCGGCTTGCTGCGCTTGGGCCGGGCGGTAGCGGTCGCTATCAGGGGATCGTCCGGCCAGAAGTGCTTCGGATAGCGCCCCTTGAGCTCCTTTTTCACTTCCGGATAGCCGCGGGCCCAGAAGCTCTCCAGGTCCTGCGTGACTTGCACCGGGCGGTGCGCCGGTGACAGGAGCTGCAGCGTGAGCGGCACTTTACCGCGGCCGACAGTGGGCGTATGGCGCATTCCGAATAATTCTTGCAGGCGCACGCTGACGATGGGCGAGGGCGCCGAGTAATCGATCGCGATCCGCGAGCCGCTCGGGACCTGGAGGTGGCTCGGCGCGATCTCATCGAGGCGCTGGCGTCGACTCCAATCGAGCTTCGAGCTCAGGATCCCCAGCATGTCGAGCCGCGACAGATGATCTCGTCGCGTGAGCCCGCCGATCCAGGGCGTGAGCCACTGTTCGAGGTCGCGCTCGAGCGCAGGATCGCTCACGTCGGGCCAGGGCGGCTGCGCATCCGGCTCGATGCTTCTGGCGAAGATCATTCGGGCCTGCAGCGCCCGCGCCTCCTTCGTCCAGGGCAGGGCGGCCAATCCGAGCTCGCGCACGCCGGTCAGAAGCGCGCTCGCGACTCGCTCGGGATCCGGCTGCTCGATTCGCTGCTCGGCAAGCTTGAGCGCACCTAACCAGCGTTCGCGTCGGGCCGCAACGGCCTGCTCGCGCGAGTCCCACTCGATGCGCTCTCGATCCTCGATCTGTGCGGCGAAATCCGCGTCGAGATCTTCTCGCGACAGTGGTGCAGCCAGGCGAATCATTGCTTCGCGATCGCCTGCATCGAGATCGGCGACCACCAGGAATTCCGAACGCGCGAGGCTTTGCGCTTCAGGCAGACGCGCGCCGCGGCCGCTCGCCAGCAAATATCGACCGTCGCTTCCTCGCGCTTGCGCGATTCTGTCCGGATAGGCGAATGCGAGCAGGCGGCCGATATCTGCCTCCGGCGCATGGGCAATCTCGGCGACATCGTTTTGCTCGAGCTGCCGTCCGAGAATCTCCATGCTGCGCAGCGCTCTTTGTCTGGCCGACTGATCGACTCGTGCCTCTTGTAACGGATCATCTCGGACATCGAGCCGCCCCGTACGCAAAGCTTCGAGCCTCAGGCGCACATCCACGTTGCGATCCGGCGTCGCTCGCAGCAGATCGCGCTCGCTCAATACCGCGGCAAGCTCCAGTGCTGGTTGTCTGAGCCCGAGCTCGGCAGCTCGCACGATCATATGAGCGAGTCTCGGATGGGTGCCGAGTCGCGCGAGCATTCGGCCATGCCCGGTGATGCGGCCATGGCGGTCGAGCGCCTCGAGGGATTGCAACAAGTCACGAGCCTGCGCGAAGGCGGCGGCAGGCGGCGGATCGAGCCAGCGCAAAGCCTTCGGATCCTGGATGCCCCATTCAGCGAGCTCCAGGGCGAGTGAAGCGAGATCCGCTTCGACGATCTCGGGAGGCGTCTGCGCAGGGAGCGAAGCGTGCTCGGTTTGTGACCACAAGCGGTAGCACACTCCCGCTTCGGTTCGTCCCGCACGCCCGCGTCGCTGATCGGCCGAAGCTCGCGAGATGCGCACCGTTTCGAGGCGGCTCATCCCAGTCGCCGGATCGAAACGCGAGCGCCGCGCGAGCCCGGAGTCGATCACGACCCGTACGCCTTCGATCGTGAGGCTGGTCTCTGCGATGTTCGTCGCGAGCACGATCTTGCGCTGGCCGGGCGCGCTCGGACGAATCGCGGCGTCCTGCTCGCTGGATGACAAGTCACCATATAGCGGGAACACTCGTACTTCTCGCGGCAAGCCCGCCTCCTCCAGAAGTCGTTGCGTGCGCCGGATTTCGCCTTGACCGGGAAGGAACACGAGGATGTCGCCTCGTTCGTGCTCGAGTGTGTGCTGGACGGTTGCTGCGATCGCGCGGGAGATGTCCTGCTCGGGCGTCATGGCGCGCGAGCCGGGGCGCCGCTCGCGCCAATGCGTCTCGACATCGAACGCCTTGCCCTCGGCCGAAACGATGGGTGCGCCGCCCAGCAACTCTGCGATCGGCTGCGTGTCCAGCGTCGCCGACATGACGAGAAGTTTCAGGTCCTCGCGCAATGTCTGCTGCGCATCGAGGCAGAGAGCAAGGCCGAGATCGGCATTGAGGCTGCGCTCGTGGAACTCGTCGAAGAGGACGATCCCCACGCCTTCGAGCGCGGGATCTCGTTGCAGCCAGCGCGTGAGGATGCCCTCCGTCAGCACTTCAATACGCGTCTTCGCACTCGCTTTGGTTTCCAGGCGCGTGCGGTATCCGACGGTGGCTCCAACGGGCTCGCCGAGCATGCTGGCCATGCGGGCGGCAACCGCCCGGGCCGCGAGCCTGCGCGGCTCGAGCATCACGATCTTCCTGTCGTCCAGCCAG
Source organism: Steroidobacteraceae bacterium (assembly GCA_036381695.1). Classification (GTDB taxonomy): domain Bacteria; phylum Pseudomonadota; class Gammaproteobacteria; order Steroidobacterales; family Steroidobacteraceae; genus Steroidobacter. Next base: position 2,475 of record DASVCI010000170.1, on the reverse strand, counting down.
CCTTCTTCGAGCAAGGCGAGGGGGACGCCGGTGGACTTTCCGGCGCCGGGCGGTGCTTGCAGGACCACGCTCGCGTGATCGCGCAGCGCGTCTTGCAACGAGGCGAGTGCGGAGACGATGGGCAGGCGGGAGAGAGTGGAAGTCACCCGAGCATTATCTCGCGATCGGCGGTTGGCGGCCGCCCCGGGCTGCGCTTACACTCGACTCACAACAGCCAACTCGACAAGAACAGGGGGATTCGATGAAGCGCGCGGTCTCCTGCGTTTCCGGCGGTGTGCTTGCGCCGGCGGGCTTTCCTGCGCTGCCCCCTGAAGGCGTCGGGCTTCGCGCGTCATCGACCAACCTCGCCGGTCCGGCATTCGGTGCGGGCAAATGAGGGTGAGCCAGGGATTGGCATTCGTTACGGAGCCTTCATGATCGACAAAGCCCATCGTCGCGTCATCTTCGCGTCCTCGCTCGGCACCGTCTTCGAGTGGTACGACTTCTATCTTTACGGCTCGCTCGCGGCGATCATCAGCCGGCAATTCTTCGCCGGTGTGAACGAGACCACGGCCTTCATCTTTGCGCTGCTTGCTTTCGCAGCGGGTTTCGCCGTTCGTCCGTTCGGGGCGATCGTGTTCGGACGGCTCGGTGATCTGGTCGGGCGTAAGCACACCTTCCTGATCACGATCGTGATCATGGGCGTTTCCACCGCCCTGGTGGGCGTGCTGCCTACTTATGCGGCCGCAGGCGTCATCGCGCCGATCGCGCTCGTCCTGCTTCGACTCTTGCAGGGTCTGGCGCTCGGCGGGGAGTACGGCGGCGCGGCGACCTACGTGGCCGAGCACGCCCCGCCCGGCAAGCGCGGGCTTTACACGAGCTGGATTCAGACGACGGCTACGCTCGGGCTGTTTCTGTCGCTGCTCGTGATCATGGGTTGCCGCACGTTGCTCGGTGAGGAGTTCGACACGTACGGCTGGCGCATTCCGTTCCTGCTCTCGCTGGTGTTGCTCGCGATTTCGGTTTACATCCGCCTGCAACTCAACGAGTCGCCCGTCTTCCTCGAGATGAAGGCGCAGGGGCGTACCTCGCGCGCGCCGCTCGCGGATTCTTTCGGTCGCTGGTCGAATCTGAAGATCGTGCTGCTCGCGCTCTTCGGCGCGACGGCCGGTCAGGCGGTCGTGTGGTACGGCGGGCAGTTCTATTCGCTGTTCTTCCTGACGCAGACGCTCAAAGTCGAGCCGCAGACTGCGAATCTGCTCGTGGCCGGCGCGCTGGTGCTGGCGACGCCTTTTTTCGTCTTCTTCGGCTGGCTTTCCGATCGCATCGGCCGCAAGCGCGTCGTGCTGGCCGGCTGCCTGCTCGCCGCGCTCACGTACTTTCCGTTGTTCAAGGCGCTCACTCACTACGCCAATCCGGCGATCGAGGCCGCCAGTCGCATCAATCCGATCACCGTGGTCGCCGATCCAGCCGACTGCAGCTTCCAGTTCGATCCGATCGGCAAGGCCCGCTACACGAACTCGTGCGACATCGCGAAGGGGCAGCTCGCGAAGTCCGGCGTGCCTTACGAGAATCTCGCCGCCGCGCCCCGTGATCTCGCCTCCATTCGCGTCGGGAACGTCACGATCGCGGCGTTCGACGGCGCGGGCCTCACTCCCGAGCAGTTCAAGGAGGACAGCGAGGCGTTTGCCCGCGACCTGGCGGAAGTCCTCGCGCGGGCGGGCTATCCGACCAAAGCCGATCCCTCGCAGACGAACAGGCCGATGGTGCTTTTGATCCTGACGATTCTGGTGATCTACGTGACGATGGTGTACGGGCCGATCGCCGCCTGGCTGGTGGAGCTGTTTCCTCCGCAGATCCGTTACACGTCGCTGTCGCTGCCGTATCACATCGGCAATGGCTGGTTCGGCGGCTTCCTGCCGACGGTGTCGTTCGCGCTGGTCGCCTTCACCGGCGACATCTACTTCGGGCTCTGGTACCCGGTCGTCGTCTCCGTCATCACCGCCGTCGTCGGCGGCCTCTTCCTGCGCGAGCGCAGCGACCCCGTCGCCCCTTTGATTTTGGACATCCACCAAAATCAAAAAACCATTTGATGTTGGCTATCCACCCAAGAATTGGACACCCAAGAATTGGACATCCAACGACCTATCCGACTTTGGATATCCACAACGCAGGACAGATCGGATATCCGCTGATGCGCCAAGGCGGCCTGGGATGGCGTTGGCCGAAAAAGACGGAAGACGACGGTTGGAAATCAGGTCGAAGGAGGATTTCTCGGGAAGAGACCTGAAGCAGCGGGATCGGGGTTATTCGTGAGATGCGTGCCCGCGAAAAGCGAGGTGCGAGACGAGCAGCGTGCTACGCGGATTGATACAGCTGGGCGGCCGCGGTCAGTCCTTTGATCCAGCACTGACCGAGCAGCTCCGCGTGCCGTCGCAAGCGCGCAAGACGCCCGAGCGCTCGCCCGATGAGGGTCCCGCCGCGCGCCATGGTGGC